>JAJPKD010000210.1 GCA_021323895.1 Acidobacteriota bacterium
GATGCCATGCTGCAAAAAGAACCAAGCTGAGGCTGCAACCGAAGAGCCAAGCAATGTGGGACAGTGCTGTGTCACGATCCCGCAAGAGCCAAGCTCAACCGCAACGACAATTAATTTGCGTTCTCCTTCCTTCAGCATCGCCATTACTCATCCGGCAGTAATGCAGCCAACGCTCTCGCTTCCAAAGCCGGGTACGCGTCCGCACGTGACGCAGGTCTTCCTACCTAATCTCCAAGCTAGTTACGTACGCAATCTCTCCTTTCTGATCTAACGCACATAGAGCCGACAAGTCTCTTGTTGTCGTTGGTCTTCTGACGAAGAACCGATGTGACAACAGGAGCTGACGGGTAAGTGCGACTGTGTTCTGCGTTATCAGCAGATACCCCAGTCGTGGGCCATATGTGTTCATTTAGTCGGAAAGGATGAGGTCTGTGAAAAAGCTTACAATCACATTGGTTCTCGCTGCCCTGGTCCTGGTCGCTGCTGCTTGCAGCTCAACCAAGAATGTCGATACGGGCAAGGTAATCAAAAGCAATCCGGTCGGTAACAACCTGACCGCGACGCTCTCGAACAAAGATGGCGTCATCAAGAATGGCGACAACGAATTCTTTATCTCCTTCAAGGATGCATCTGGCAAGACAGTAGAAGTAGGCGCGGTTGGCTTGACCTTCCACATGCCGTCGATGGGAACGATGCCCGCGATGAATAGCGCGGCGACGTTTACCGCGACGGGGACACCCGGAGTGTATCAAGGCAAGGTGAAGCTGGAGTCCGCTGGCGATTGGCAGGCTCAACTTACATACGAGGGTCCGGCCGGGAACGGAAAAACTTCATTGACTATTACCGCTCAGTGATCGCGCGACAAGAGAACGGAGACCGGAGAAATCATGAAAAGCAAACCACAAATCATCGCAATCAGCTTGGCGCTACTACTGATGTCAGTTGTAGGAGCACAACGGACTCTTGCCCAACATTCGCACGATCACAAAGGCGTTAGTGAGTGGAAGACCGGGATGCTGCGGCTATCAAAGCCGGTGTGGGCCGGCAACGTGCGCCTCAAAGACCGCATGTATCACGTGAAGCATGTCATCGACGGAGACAAGCACGTGCTGGTTTTCAAGTCTGTGACCCTGCGCGCGGGTTACCAGGAAGGCCTGATGTGGGAAGGCAAGGAAGTCGTGCGATTGGAGTGCCGGGTCGAAGCGGTAGCGAAATCAGTTTCAAACACGAAGGTGATGCTCGGGAAAAACGAGGCCGGCGAATCTGTAATCGAAGGGATTCAAATCGCTGGAGAAAAAGTCAAACACGTTGTGTCGCGGAGTGCAGCGCAATTAAGCGGGATAAGTAATTGAAATGAAGTCCAGCGGGTAATCGCCGATTGGTAAGGAAGGTCTTATGAATCACGAAACTCGAACACAAAACGGCAGTTGGTTAACTAACGGAAGAAGCATCGTGCTCCTCGTCTTTCTGGCGGTAATTGGCTTCTTCCTGTTCACGGGACACCAAACGCACGTGTTCGGGATTCTTCCATATCTGCTGCTGCTCGCGTGTCCGTTGATGCACTTCTTTATGCATGGCGGCCACGGCAAGCATGGGGACGGCGGCAACAGTCATCACTGATATTCAACGTTCATTCAATGACTCAAGTGAAAGGAGGCTCATCATGAAACTCAATGTAAAAGCAATCGCTATCGCTCAAGGCGCGGTGGCGGGAATTCTGTTTGTTCTTTGTCGGTTGGTATTCACGTTGGCTCCCGGCGGCACGATCGCGGCCATGAAATACCTTTTCCATACCGAATGGTCCAGCGTGGCAGTGACGATGACCTGGGGCGGCATCTTCCTGGGGCTGGTCTTATTCGTTGTGTTCGCGGCGCTCGTCGGCGTTGCGTGGGCCTCGATCTACAACCGGCTCGCGACGGAATCGAGGGTGACTTCGATCCGCGCGTCTACAACGAAGCCAGGGAAATTGGCTTACCAGATGCTTCATTTGGAATAAGCGATGAGGTTGTCATGAAGTCGAAGCTGACAAAATTTCTAGTCTGCATGTTGAGCGGGCTCTTGCTGGTCGGAGCCGCGGCACGAGTTGCCGAAGCTCAGCAGCCTGCCGTCGCGACGCGAACAACACAAGCGATGGACGATCAAACGCTGATCGTTAACACCGATATGGTCAGCTTAACAGTGACTGTGACCGACAGAGATGATCGGTTCATCGCGGGTTTGGATAAGAACGCTTTCACGGTTTACGACGACAAGCTGCAACAAGAGATCACTTTCTTCGGTGACGAGGACGGGGCCCTCAGTGTGGGGATTGTCTTTGACATGTCGGGTTCAATGACCGGCGAAAAGATCGCCCGCGCGCGTGAGGCCGTGGCGAGATTCGTCGAGACCAGCCATCCTGGAGACGAATACTTCCTGATCGCCTTCGACTCGCGCGCGCGTTTGCTCCTGGATCGAACGCACGACAGCGCCGCCGTTATGCAGAAAGTCGCGTTCGTGCAGCCAGGCGGGCGCACGGCTCTTTACGATGCAGCATATCTGGGTGTCGAAAAACTCTTAAGAGGAATGCACGAGCGGCGCGCCCTCATCGTGATCAGCGACGGCGAAGATAACAGTTCCCGTTATTCGCTGAAAGAGCTGGTCCGGCAGGTGAAGGAGTCCAGCGTATTGGTTTACACCGTAGGTATTCTCGACCCACCAGTCTCAACCATTGCGTCGCAGACTCGCGAGCGCTGGATGCAGCGTTCAATGGCGCAGGGATTTTCGCCTATGGAGAGCGCGTCGCACCAGTACGACCGCATGACCCTTGAGGAGCTGGCGATCCCATCCGGCGGACGTGCGTTCCTGGCTCACAACGCGAGTGAGATGACTGACGTTTTCGAGCGCATTGCTTTGGAGCTGCGGCATCAGTATTCGATTGGCTATCGGCCAGCGAATTTTGCCGGGGACGGCAAATGGCACCGGATCAAAATCAAGGTCAACCCGCCGGCCGGATTCCCACACGCGATTGTCCGCACACGCGAAGGATATTACGCGCTTGCCAGACCAACGAATGCGAGGGAGACGCGATGAAGACTGTGACGCCCAACCTGATCCTAATCACACCGAGTCTGCACGTGTGGATGCTGATCCGCCTTGTGATGGCGGTGTTGCTTGGTGCGCTGGTTGGGTATGAGCGCGAGCGCCAGGGCAAACCAGCGGGCCTGCGCACGCACGCCATGGTAGCTCTTGGCGCCGCGCTCTTCACTGTTGTTTCGGTCTATGGTTTTGGAGAAACAGCAGACACCTCACGCGTGGCAGCGATGATCGTTTCGGGCATTGGGTTTCTCGGCGCAGGCGCGATTCTGCACGAACGCGGCGGCGTGCAGGGACTCACAACGGCGGCAAGCTTGTGGGTCACGGCGGCGATCGGTATCGCCGTCGGCGTGGGAATGGTGTTGATGTCGCTGGCGACGGCGGCGCTGGTCTTTGCGGTGCTTCGGTTCGCGCCAACTATACGACCGAATGCGCCACAAGACATGTCGGCTACCGGACGGGAGTTGAGCAATGAACAGTAAGCCAACAACTGATCCGGTTTGCGGCATGAAGCTCGGCGAAGGCGCAGCAAAAGATTTTCTGCTTTACGAGGGCCGCGAATACTACTTCTGTTCAGTTGGTTGCCGCGCCGAGTTTGAAAGACATCCCGAAGACTACGCCGAACGTGCGCAGTCAAAGACGGAGTGAATGCGATGTGTAGGTTTCTTTGCTACATAGGGCCAGAGATTCTTCTCTCGGACTTGCTTTACAGTTCGGAGAACTCGCTGATCTTGCAAAGCTATAAGTCGAAGGAACGCAAAGAGCCGCTTAATGGTGACGGCTTTGGCGTCGGCTGGTACACACCTGAAATCGGCCCAACTCCTTGCGTCTTTAGAAGTCTCACTCCGGCGTGGAACAACCAGAACCTGCAGCGGCTTTCGGAACACGTCACGTCTTCCTGCTTCTTCGCTCACGTGCGCGCGGCCTCGCCCGGAATGCGCGTCGGCGAAGACAACTGTCATCCGTTCCAATGCGGGCCGTATCTTTGGATGCACAACGGCACAATCGAAGGCTTCTGGCAGATCAGACGGCGTTTGCGGGCTTCGTTGCCAGATCATCTCTACAACTCAATCGAGGGGACAACCGATTCCGAGCATGCCTTCGCAGTCTTTCTGAATCTGATCGGAGACATCGACCGAAAGCATTCCACAAGCGAACTAGGACAGACACTCGTCAAGACGGTGGCTCATCTGGAAGCGTGGACCGCAGAGACGAAAAGCACTGCACCTTCTTACTACAACTTTGCGGTGACGGACGGACACAGTGTGGCCGCGATTCGTTACGTTTCCGATCCGAAGGTAGAGCCAGCCTCACTCCATTACGCGGCTGGACGAAAGTACGAATGCGCAAACGGCGTCTGCCAGCTCGTTGATTGCGACGCTGGCGAACAGTCGGTTGTCATCGCGTCAGAACGGTTAAGTGAAGACAACAGCCACTGGACCAGAGTGGCGCCGAACCATTTATTAACGGTCAGTAAGGACTTGGACGTTAACGTCGAGCTAATGGCCATCGAGCGCCGCGACTCGGCTTTCGATCTGCTGGCTGAATGGCGACAGGATTCTCGGGCCATGAGTAATTAGGCAGTCATACAGAGGGATAACGGAGGACTTATGAGTAACAAGACACATCGGAAACGTCACCATCGGGAACAAAAAAGAGAACAGTTTTCGCAGCCCGCGAAACGAAACTACAACTGGCTGATGCTGGTGGTCATTGTGGCGCTGCTGGCGGTAATCGGCTATCTCGTCACCAGCCGTTTGAAGCCGGACCCAACCACCACCGTAGCCAGCGCGAAAGAGATACAGATCGCTCCCGGCGCAAGCGAACTACGTCTTCCGGTGAACGAAATCAGCGAGGGTAAAGCGAAGTTCTATGAGGCAGCGCTGGGAAACGGGTCGAGCGTTCGCTTCTTTGTAGTGAAGACCGCCGACGGGATTTATCGCACCGCGCTTGATGCCTGTCAGGTCTGCTTCGACGCGCACACAGGTTACTACCAGGACGGCAACGACATGGTTTGCCGCAAGTGCGGACGCCATTTCCCGATCACTTCAATCGGGTACGGAACTTCAGGGTGTCATCCGATGGGCCTGCATGGGACAGTCGAGGGTGACAGCTTGGTGATTCAAACGAGCGAACTTCAGAACGGCAGTCAGTACTTCTGAGTTGAGGAATTAAGGGAGCGTCATGCGAATCAGATCCATAGCCTGGGCTAACTTGAAACGTCGAAAAGGCAAAGCTGCCTTCCTAATCGTTGGTATCAGCATTGGCATCGCCACGGTGGTTGCGTTGCTGACGTTAAGCCGTTTGATCAAAGACGAGATTGGCACGCAGCTCGATCAATTTGGCGCGAACATCATCGTCGTGCCGCAGTCGAATAGCCTGTCACTCGATTACGGCGGCATCTCCGTCTCTGGAGTCTCGCTCGATGTCAATCAATTGAAAGATGAAGACGCCCGCCGCGTTCTCGACATCCCTTACCGCAATCGGATCAGCGTCGTGGCTCCGAAGATTCTTGGCGTCTCGAATGTTGAAGGTCAACCAGTGCTGCTGGCCGGTGTCAATTTTGACGCGGAGCTAAAACTGAAGCGCTGGTGGCGGTTGGTCGGCCAGAAGCCGGCACAAGACGGAGACCTGCTGGTTGGATATGACGCGGCCAAGCGACTGTCACTAATTGAAGAGACCGCGGATGGACAGTCGCAAGCGGTTCCAGTCATGCCGATGGCGGAGATCACTTCTGGCGGCGGTGTCCATGCGAACCACATTCAAGAGAAAGCGTTTCGGATAGCGCGCGATCGAGTTCAGATCGGCGGCAATGAGTTCCGCGTGGCCGGGGTAATCACGCCAACCGGTGGGAGCGAAGATCAGATCATTTTCGGTTCGCTTCCGCGTTTCCAGAAACTCCTTGGTAAGCCTGATCAGTTGAGCATGATTGAAGTCAGCGCGCTCTGCATTGGCTGCCCCGTCGAGGAAATTGTCAAGCAAATCAGCACCCAACTTCCGAACGCTAAAGTTTCCGCCTTGCAGCAATCGGTACGCGCCCGAGCGGAGACAGTGAATCGTTTGACGCGCTTCGCATCTGCGGTCTCAGCCGTTGTGCTTCTGATCGGAGGATTGATGGTCTTCACCACCATGATGGGATCAGTCGTCGAACGCACGAAGGAGATTGGCGTCTTGCGAGCCATCGGCCTCCGTAAGAGACAGATCATTAACGAGCTGATGATCGAGGTGGCGGCAATCAGCACGATCGGCGGGTTGGTGGGGTGGACAGCGGGCATGCTTATAAGTTGGTTGATTCTGCCTTACTTCAGCCAGTCCGGTCTGAAGCTGGAAATTGATCCGAAGATCGCGATAGGCGCGATCCTCGTCGCGGTCCTAATCGGTGCGGTCAGCAGTGTGTATCCCGCGATTCGAGCCTCGCGGCTCGATCCATCTGAAGCAGTGCGTTACGTGTGAAGGAGTGAGCGATGTCGTTTGTAGTCATCAAGAATGTCAGCAAGGTTTATCAGCCTGACGGGATTGATTCAGCCGTGCGCGTGCTCGCGGACATCAACCTCGCAGTGCAAGAGGGCGAATTCATCTCGCTCATGGGTCCTTCGGGATCGGGCAAGAGCACGCTGCTAACGATCATGGGAGCGATGAATCGGCCCAGCGAAGGCAGTGTGATGGTTGACGGCGTCGACGTGTACGAGTTGCCGGAAGAAAGGCGCGCCGACTTTCGTCGCGAGTATCTCGGCTTCGTCTTTCAGCAACATCACTTGATGCCTTACCTCAACACGCTTGAGAACGTGATGCTGCCTTTGGTGACGAGTAAGACGAGCGCCAAAGAGAAACGCAGTCGCGCGATGGCGGTGTTGCAAAGAGTAGGACTGGCGAATAAAGCGACGCGGCTCCCAAATCAACTGTCCGGCGGCGAGCAAGGTCGTTTGGCAATTGCCCGCGCACTGGTAAACGAGCCGCCACTGATTCTCGCAGACGAACCGACGGGAACGCTCGATTCGAATACGGGAAGCGAAATCATGGAAGTCTTCCAACAACTGAATGCTCAAGGCCAAACGATCTTCATGGTTACGCACAATCCGGAGAACGCGTTGGTGGCCCACCGGATCGTGAATATCAGAGACGGCCGCATGTTCAACGAAAGCGAGAAGGAACAGTGAAAGCGAAGCTAACTCAAATACTGATTGTCTGTCTCGTCGGAGCGACGACGTTAAGCAATGTCGTAGTGGCTCAACAACCGGCGACCACTACTTCGACAACTGCCGAAACGACGATTCGCGATCAGCAGCCAATTCAACAGACTCCTGCCGACATAACCACTGGAAGTCCCGCGCTGCAACAGTTAATCGAGCAAGCACTCGAAAACAATCCAGAAATTAAGGCCATGCAGCGACGCTTCGACATGATGCGCGCGCGGATTCCGCAGGCAAAAGCTCTCGACGAGCCGACGTTGAGCGTCGGCTACATGGGCAACATCGCACCCTTCACTTTGCAGAAGGGCGATCCTTCGAGTGGACGCTCGATTTCGATCAGCCAGGATTTGCCTTATCCCGGCAAGCGGTCATTGAAAGGGAAAATCGCGAGCACGGATGCAAATGCAGAGTGGTGGAACTTCGAGCAGACGCGTCGCAACGTCGTGGCCGAAGTGAAGGACGCTTACTTCGATCTTTACTACCTCACCAAAGCGATGGGCGTCGTCAACAAGACCAAGACATTACTCGAACAGTTCACCAAGATTGCCGAAGCGCGCTATGCCGTTGGTAAAGGCATTCAGCAGGATGTTCTGAAAGCGCAAGTTGAATTCTCAAAACTGATCGAGCAGCAAACGATGCTGGAGCAACGGAAGCAGATTGCTGAAGCGCGCCTGAATAGCATCCTCTATCGCGAGTCTGATTCGCCCATAGGCGTGCCCGATGAATTGAAGCCGCGCGATTTTCCGTACTCACTGGCGGAACTGAACGAAACGGCGATCACGAATTATCCCGAGTTGAAATCGCAGCGCCGCAAGATCGAAGGCGCTCAATATTCGATTCAACTGGCGAAGAAAGATTTCTATCCGGACTTCTCCGTGGGCTTCACGTATATCAACCGTCCCGCAATGCCGGAGATGTACGGCGTCACGGTTGGCATCAAGCTCCCGATCTACACCACGCAAAAACAGCGACCCGCGCTTACGGAAGCAAACGCGAGTTTCGAATCCGAGAAACGAAGTCTGGAAAACAAGACGACGGTTTTGATGTTCAAGATCAGGGATAAGTACCTGGCTGAGACCACAGCGCAACGGTTGGTCAAGCTTTACAGCACCACGATCGTGCCGCAGTCATCGCTGTCGCTGGAGTCGGCGATTGCGGGATACGAAGTCGGCAAAGTCGATTTTCTGACACTGCTCGACAATCTCGTCACGCTGCTCAACTACGAGCTTAGTTACTACGAGCAACTCAGCAACGAGGAGAAGGCAGTCGCGGGATTAGAACCATTGGTGGGAGTCACGTTGCGGCCATAGGCGTCCGCGTGAAACGGAGAGATGAAAAGGAACAAACGGAAAAAGTTTGGAGGAAATGAATGACGATGGCAAACGACTCAGAAAAAGATAGAAGCGGCTTGGTTGAATCGCCTTTGGATGAACCCGCGGATGTTGAGGAAGCAATCTTTCCGTCACTAGAAGCGGATCGCCAGGAGCCAGATGAAGCCATCTTCCCGGCAATTGAGAGCGCTCCGACCAGCGAAGGGCTAGAGGCGCTTTATGCGTCGAGTGAAGCACCCGCCACGGTCGGAGCCGCAAAACCGGAAGCCGAGAAGAAGGCTACGGCCGTGAAAACCGAGAAGCATGCTCCCGCAAGACGGAAATGGGCTCTGCTGGTTGGCGCATTAGTAATTGTGGGCGTCGCCATCGCGATCTTTGTGTATCTGCGAAACCAACCAAAGCCGGTACCGACGCCGAAGTCCACGGGCGGGCCGATGGAAACCACTTCAACGACGACCGGAATGCCCGACACTGCTTTCAAGATCAGTCCTGAAAAGCAGCAGTTGATCGGTGTCCAGTACAGCACGGTCGAATATCAAACTATTTCCAAGTCTCTGCGGGCGGTGGGCAAGGTTGCCTACGACGAAACAAAAATCAGTCGCATCAATCCCAAGATCGAAGGCTGGATCGAGAACGTCTACGTTGACTTCACCGGCAAGCTGGTTCAGAAGGGCCAGCCGATGCTCAGCATCTACAGTCCCGACCTGGTGTCGACGCAGGAAGAGTATCTGCTCGCCATCAAGGGCAGAAGACAGCTCGGAGAGAGTCCTTTTCCGGAAGCAGTCAACTTTTCCGAATCGCTCGTGAAATCCGCAAGAAGGCGGCTGGAGTTGTGGGACATCAACGAACAGCAAATTCGCGAACTTGAAAAACGCGGGACGCCGACGCGAACCATGACACTCTATGCGCCGACCAGTGGCTTTGTGACGACGCGCAACGCCTTTCCCAGGCAGCGCGTGATGCCAGAGACGGAACTTTATGCCATCGCCGATCTCTCAACCGTTTGGGTGTTGGCCGACATCTACGCGTTCGAAGCCGCCGACATCAAGTTAGGCCAGCCGGCAACGGTAACGATCTCTTCTTATCCCGGACGTGAGTTCAAGGGAAAGATCACTTACATCTTTCCGCAAGTCGACAATGCTACTCGCACGCTCAAAGTCAGAGTTGAGTTGGCTAACAAAAACTTCGCCCTCAAGCCGGATATGTATGGCGACGTCACCCTGAACATCAACTACGGAAATCGCCTGGCTGTGCCTCAGGAGGCGGTCATGGACTCCGGTGCGGAGCAGTTGGTTTATGTCTCACTCGGTGACAGCTATTTCGAACCGCGAAAAGTTCAATTGGGCGCCAAGGTGGACAACAAGTACGTCGTGATTGCGGGACTGAAGGCAGGCGAGCGCGTGGTTACCTCCGGCAACTTCCTGATCGACTCTGAAAGCAAGCTGAAGTCAGCCTCGGGTGGCATGGGCATGCCCGGTATGGATATGGGCGGTCCCAAGTCTGACGAGAAGAGCCCGTCACAACAAAACAGCATGCCAGGAATGGACATGGGTACTCCCAAGCCCGAGCAGAAGATTTCACCCCAGCAAAACAGCATGCCGGGTATGGATATGAGTACTCCCAAACCTGATGAGAGGACCCAGCAAAGTCAATCGCAGACGAAGCGGCTTAAGCGAAAGATCCTGTATTGGTACGACGCGATGGACCCGTCAAAGCACTATAACAAGCCGGGCAAAGCGCCTGACGGGATGGATCTGGTGCCGAAGTATGCAGACGGTAAAAACTAAAGAGAGAACCTAGCGATGATCAACAAGATAATTGAAGCGTGCGCGAAGAATAGAATCATTGTCTTCCTGTTTATCGGGATGATAACGCTGGCGGGGTTGTGGTCCATCAAGAACATCACCCTGGATGCCATCCCCGATCTTTCTGATACACAAGTGATCATCTATTCGCGTTGGGATCGCAGTCCCGACATCATGGAGGATCAGGTCACCTACCCGATCATCTCTTCTTTGCTCGGCGTTCCCAAAGTCAAAGACATTAGAGGGTTCTCGGATTTTGGATACTCATACGTTTACATCATTTTTGAGGATGGCACCGATATCTACTGGGCTCGCTCACGCACGCTGGAATACCTCAGCAACATTCTGCCGAAGCTGCCACAGGGGGTCAACGTTGAGCTGGCGCGCGACGAGACGGCTGTCGGCTGGGTCTTCGAATACGCCTTGGTTGATAAAACAGGTCAGAACAATCTCGCGCAACTGCGAAGCTTCCAGGATTGGAACTTGCGCTATGCACTGCAAGCAGTGCCGGGCGTCGCGGAGGTTGCGCCAATTGGTGGCTTTGTCAAGCAGTACCAGGTCAACATTGATCCGAACGCGCTGCTCGCCTACGACATCCCGATCGATCGCGTGGTCGAAGCCGTCCGCCAGGGCAACAGTGATGTGGGCGGGCGCCTCGTCGAGTTCTCGGGGCGTGAATACATGGTGCGCGGACGCGGCTATATCAAGAAGCCTTCAGATGTCGAGGACATCGTCGTTGGCACAAGCAAGCAGGGCGGCACACCGATTCTTATTAAGAATCTTGGCACGGTCACGCTCGGACCTGACATCCGTCGCGGCATCGCCGACCTGGATGGACAAGGTGAAACGGTGGGCGCGGTCGTGATCATGCGTTATGACGAGAACGCGCAGAAGGTCATCGAGAGAGTGCGCGAGAAAATCGAAGAGCTAAAGCCCTCTTTGCCGGCTGGCGTGGAAGTCGTAACGACCTATGACCGTGCCGAGCTGATCGATCGGGCGATTGAAACACTGAAAGGCACACTGATCGAAGAGTTGATCATTGTCAGCCTCGTAATCCTCATTTTCCTTTGGCACATTCCGTCAGCGCTGATCCCCATCACTACGATACCGGTTGCGGTCATTATTTCATTTATCCCGATGTACATGATGGGATTGACGGCAAACATCATGAGCCTCGGCGGGATTGCCGTCGCGATAGGAGCAATGGTTGATGCTTCCATTGTTGTCGTCGAGCAGACACATAAGAAGCTGGAACACTGGGAGGCTGAAGGCCGGCCAGTCAATTACAAAGAGGTTGTAATAGGGGCCATCAAGGAAGTGGGTGGGCCTAGTTTCTTTGCCCTGCTGGTGATTGCCGTTTCATTCATTCCCGTTTTCACACTTGAAGGACAGGAAGGGCGGTTGTTCAAGCCGCTCGCCTACACGAAGAACTTTTCGATGGCGATCTCAGCCTTCCTCGCGATCACGCTGGCCCCGGCGATGTTGATGCTTCTGATGCGGCGTGATGCGTACAACATTCGGCCTCGCTGGCTGGGTCGCCTGCTAAACCCATTACTCATCGGAAAAATTCATAGCGAAGAGACGCACCCAATCAGTCGGCCAATGATGAAGGTTTACCACCCAGTGTGTGATCTGGTGCTCCGGCATACCTGGGTGACTGTTGGCCTGGCCGTGCTCGGCGTAGCGCTAACCGTGCCGATCTTCAATCGGCTCGGCTCGGAATTCATGCCGCCGCTCAACGAAGGCGTCATTCTTTACATGCCGGCGACGATGCCGGGCATTTCGGTAACGCAGACTGGGGCGTTGCTGCAGGTGATGGACACAAAACTGAAGAGCTTCCCGGAAGTTGAGCGCGTCTTCGGTAAGGCAGGCCGGGCGGAGACGGCCACTGACCCCGCCCCATTTTCGATGATGGAAACAGTGGTCGTGCTCAAACCTGAATCCGAGTGGCCCAAAGTTCCACGCTGGTACTCATCCAGGGCGCCTGATTGGATGCAGAAAATACTGCGCAAGGCCTGGCCTGATCACAAGAGCTACGAGGAACTAATCTACGGTCCGGGCGGACTGAATGAAGCGTTGGGCTTACCCGGAGTCTCAAACGCCTGGACGATGCCCATTAAAGCTCGCGTGGACATGCTTACGACCGGCGTGCGAACGCCAATCGGGATCAAGATCATGGGCGCGAATCTTGATGAAGTGCAAAAGCTCGGAGAGCACATCGAGATGACACTGAAAGACGTTCCCGGTACGAAGAGCGTCTTCGCAGAGCGCACTGCCGGTGGTTACTTACTTGATTTCACTCTCAAGCGCGATCAGCTTGCACGTTACGGTCTCACTATTGATCAGGCAAACGACGTCGTGATGTCAGCCATTGGTGGTGAGAACGTCACCACCACGGTCGAAGGACGCGAGCGTTATCCGGTCAACGTTCGGTACCTGAGGGACTATCGCAGCGACCCAGACAAGCTGACCCGCACTTTTGTAATGGCCCCAAATGGAACGCAAGTGCCGCTGGGTCAGATTGCCGATATCAAAATGCTGAGCGGTCCGGCAATGATTCGCGATGAAAACGTGCGGCTATCAGGCTACGTGTACGTCGATATTGATACCTCGAAGCGCGACATTGGTGGCTACGTCGCCGAAGCGAAGAAGATCCTTGGTGAGAAAGTAAAGCTGCCGACGGGCTATCACCTGATCTGGAGTGGCCAGTTCGAGAATATGGAACGCGTTAAAGCACGCCTGATGGTGGTTATACCGATCACCATCTTTGTAATCTTCCTATTGCTCTATTTCAACACTGGCTCGGTCGCGAAGACAATAATCATTCTGCTCGCAGTACCGTTTTCGGCGGTCGGCGCGATCTGGTTCCTCTACTTCCTCGGTTACAACATGAGCATCGCGGTTTGGGTTGGTCTCATCGCGCTAATGGGTGTGGACGCTGAGACCGGAATGTTCATGCTGCTGTATCTGGACCTCTCTTACCACGAGGCGGAGGCCAAAGGGTTAATGAGGAGCTGGAACGATCTCAAAGAAGCAATCCTGCATGGCGCGGTTAAGCGTCTCCGTCCAAAGGTCATGACTGTCTCGGTAATGTTCCTGGGGCTCGTCCCGATCATGTGGTCAACAGGCAGCGGCGCCGATGTGATGAAGCGCATCGCTGCGCCGATGATTGGCGGCATCTTCACCTCGTTTCTTTTGGAGCTGGCTGTGTACCCGGCGATCTATGCAATTTGGAAATGGCACTTTGAGGTGAAGCGACTGCCGGCGAGGGCCGCACCGCCAGCGACACTGCCGAGCCCTGCGAGCTGAAGATAGGAGCAAGATGCTAACACCGATCACAACATTACTTATTGGGGCCTTGGCGCTGTGGGTTATGACGCGGTTGGCTCGACGTACTGGACTCCCTGAGGCCGTCGGCATTGGAGCGTCGCTCTGCATCTTAGGCGCTGCCATCGCATTCGCTCCGACCGCGTGGCGAGCCTGGCTAGTTAGTGGGAACACTGGGGACAGGGCGCTCAGCTTCGCTCGGATCGCGGGAGTGGCGGGGCTACTTTTTCTCTCAGGCGCTCGCGGCAACTATTCACAGTTTTCGAAATCTTCAAAATGCCATCTGTACGTTAGTTTCGCTGCGGGGCTCCTTTTTGCCCTGGCGATCGCGATGCTGGCGGTAATGGGCCAGCAAGATCACGGCGCCATCCTGGTAACGGCCGTGGTGGTTGCCGGAGCCAGCCTGTGGTTGCCAGGAGAACTGCTGCGTGGTGCGAAAGGGAGTGCCGTTCCGGCTGAGATGGCCACGAGTGGCGCACCTCTCACGTTGACGGCGCTGGCGATTTTGGTGGTGCATTTTTATAGCGTCTTGTCGGTCATCGGCGGGAGGCGGGCGACGATTGCGGGCTTTACGATCGTGGTGCTCTATGAAGCCACGAAGCTGGTCGTCTTTTTCTCTTTTGCTTACTTCATCACTACCAGGTTTGTCGACCGGGCCGAAGGCCGCGTTTCGACTGGCCGGATGTCAATCGCTTACTTGCTAATAACTATCCTGTTCTTCGTACTGGCCTTTCTCACCATAAGCCAGCTCGTGGCGCTCGCCTGGGCCTTTGTGGCTGGCGCGCTTTGGACTCGTAGTGAAGTAGGAAGGCGATTCGGAGAGAGCAGCAAGGTTTCGGCGTTGTGCTTGCTCATGTCATTCGCTTTTCTCCCGGCACTGTTGCAAACGCATGGCCGCAGCCTGACAAGCTGGAAGGTGATGGCGCTCGCAGTCATTCTTGCCGTCGCGGTTAAGTTCGCAGTCATTTGGGCCGCCGCGCTGCTACAGGGGGTCCGAGGCTCAGGGGCGATTCGTTTGGTTGCCGCAACGCTCACGACAGGGGAAATGGCAGTTGCCTTCCTGGGCTTCGCGGTTACGCGGTGGGCGATTGATGGCCCAACATACTTTGGAATCCTTGCGTTTACGTTTCTGACACTGTTGTTGGGACCACTCGTTTGGCACTTTGCGACCAGGCGAGAAGAGAAAGCGACACTCTCCAATATGCGCAGGAACCCTCGACCACTTCAAGCATTGAATAAACGACGCCCCAATCACGGAAAACAGTCGAACAAGTCAGATTCGACAGACCGATCCGCGCGCCGAATGCGGGATGCCGGTATCGCTGAATTAAAGGACAAGGAGTTGTTCGGGCAACAGATTATTGAAGAACGAAAGAGGTGGAGACCGATGAAAACTAAGGTTCAAGCAAACGTGCGAATGGTGGCGGTTACCCTCGCGATTCTGATCGCCGCAAGCGCTGCAACAGTGTTCGCGCAGAAGCCGAGAGTGGAAACGCCCAGGCAGGAAGTGCAGCTCGGCACGGGGATGAGCGTCATCACGCCTGGGCTGATGGAAATCGGAGCCAAAACCCGATTGTTCCTGCTCCTCGGCGACAAGATTCAACTGTCAGTGGAGCAACAGAAGAAGCTTGAGGACCTCTACTTTCGAGTGCAAATGTACAGCTTTCAACGAGAGGCCGATCTCGTTGTCGCCGACGCCGAATTTAAGCGCTTGCTGACGCGAGACGCGGTTGATCTCAACGCCATCAGAAACAAGATGAAGGAGATCGAGACGATTCGCGTCGAAGTGGACATGAAGAGGATCGAAACGCTTTTGCAAGCCGTGAGTGTGTTAACGCACCAACAGCATTCACAGGTGATTCTGTTGGCCAAGGACCCTGCGGAGCTGAGTAAACCCGGCGCGCCGATCTTCTAAGGAGGTGAAGTAGATGTTTGCCTATAACCAATCGACAACTTCCGCACATCAATTCGGAGCGGTTGATGTTGTGGCAAATCAGCAGGCGGCGACTTTAGTCGAGCGGTTGAAAGAAATCGCTCGCACGCACCGCACCTGCTACGAGGTTTGGCCTGAGTGGTCCACAAAGGACGGACGAAAAATACAAATCGGATTTGAGCTACAGCTTTGCGGAGTGAACGAACATGCTGCCCAAAACGGGAACCATGCGGTGCCCGGATGTCCGCGTTGTTTCCGCACCTACACGGAACTGCGACAGATTGCGGAGTGGGTTCTGCCGCACGAGGAGCGTCCGTCGCGTTACGAAATTCAAGGTTTCGATCACGCCCTACACCAGGCGCCCTCAAAACGTCAACGTCGCAGCGAGGTGGTCCTGACCATCGTGATCATGCACAGGAATGACTTCAATCGACCCGTGGATGATTGCGAGAGCCGATGCTTGAAGGAGATGCGCGAGAGACTATCGGAGCTTGATATTCAAGAGGATGTCTGACGATCGGAAGTCACGCAGGAGGCGAGTAATGAAGTTGCTGGATAAATTGGAAAAACTGTTTCGCCACCAGCCGAAGCGAAAGATTGCTGAGCATCCGAGCTTGTTTGATCGGTTGCGGAACGTGTTCTTTGACGCGGAGTCCCTCAAACGAGATCTGCAACGGATTCCTTCGTTCTGCCGTTGCGAGGATGCGATTGCTCATCTGGAAGATCGATGTAGCTGTACCAAGCCTCCAGCGAATCCAGCGGAAGCAATTCGCCGCAAGGGCTGCCTGGCCCAGCTCGAAACTTTAGAACTGGACGTCAAGTCGCTTCACCAATCTTTGCAGCGCCATCGGGGCGACCTGCGACCCGAAGAGCAAACGGAGGAGTTACAGCGCGAGCTTTCTCTGATTGAGGAGTTCGCGGATCGGATTGGCGGAATAGTCGAAGAACTCAGGGACCACGCTGCTGATTTTGGAGTGAGCTGCTCGAACGAGGCACTCCAAAAACTGAAGAAACGAGGCGCGGAAATCGAAAAATATTCAACGGAATTTTTCTGGTCATTAATGAAGCAGGACCATGCACAGAAGACCAGGAGATCGTCTCAGAAAGGGAACGGTTGAGATGACAACGAACTGCTTGGCGAATATCGGAGGAAATACGAGATGAGATTCAAACACCTAATTGGCGGGCTGATCATGAGCGCGTGCTTCGCCCTTTTCGCCGTAACAGTTAATGCGCAGGAGTTCACCTACAAGGTCGAGCAAGATCGCACGATTGGTCACCGCGATGGCCAACTGATCATTTCCGACAAGGGCATCGAATACCGTGCCGCAAAACGTGAGAATGAAGATCGCACCTGGACCTACGAGGACATTAAGCTCTTCGAAATCCTTTCGCCTACACGCGTTCGCATCTGGACCTGGAAGGACCGCAAGCTGTTTCTCGGTCGCGATGAAAGCCTGACGTTCAAGATTGTCGAAGGGCAAATCGATCAGAAGGTCAGCGACTTTCTGCGCGAACGCATCGCGCGGCCGTTCGTCACGTCCTTTGTAGAAAAAGAGGCAGCGCCACTGGCAGAGATACCAGTAAAGCATTCCCATCGCTTTGGGGGTTGCGAAGGCACGCTGAAGATCTTTGCAGATCGACTGGTTTACGAATCTCAAACGGGACACGACTCGCGAAGCTGGCGCTGGACTGACATCCGCTCAATTGGCCGTTCCGATCTGTATCGCTTTGACGTCGAGACGTTTGAACCACAGATCGGCGCTTCCAGTCGTAGTTTCAATTTCATTCTTAAAGAACAAATGCCGGACAAGACCTATGACTTGATTTGGAGCCGCGTCTATCGTCCGACTCCATTGATCAGAGCGACCGAGGTCGGCAGGGAGAGGTAAGACTGACGGAGGAATGTGTGAGCGCAGCAAACGAGACAATTGAAAGATCCGATTTCGCGCTGGCGCAAAGGGCTGGGCGAGGCGACATGCAAGCCTTCGAAGAGCTTTACCGGCGCCACAACCGGCGCGTGTATTCGCTCTGCCTGCGGATGACGAGGAACGTCACTGAAGCTGAAGACCTGGCTCAGGAAGTCTTCGTTCTGCTCTTTCGCAAGATCGGAAGCTTCCGCGGCCAGTCTGCCTTCACCACCTGGCTCCATCGGCTGACGGTCAATCAAGTGTTGATGCATTGGCGCAAAAGCGGCGTGCGCCTGGAGAAAACCA
>JAJPKD010000106.1 GCA_021323895.1 Acidobacteriota bacterium
CCAGGTTCGCGAGCAACAGCGCGAGAGTCTCAACGCTCAGAACGAGAAGCTGAGGCAGACGGCCGCGTTGCTGGCGACAGACATCAATTCGCGGCCTCAATCTGATTGGCAGGGTGCATTGGATAGGCTGGCGGCGACGAACGAACTTGCGGCAGTCGAAATCATTTCGGAGAAGGGCGACGTGATCGCGCACGCTGAGGCTCGTATTCCCGATTCCCAAAAGCCGGAACTAGCCACGACTCTGGCGCGCGGTCGGGAATCCGATAAAGGTGAATCGCTGTCTGATGGAAAGGGATTCGATCTCACCTCCGTGCCTTTGAGAGGCGACATGCGCTTGATTTTCGTGCCGCATCGTCTCGGCGATACCAACGTCGGCGACACGATTGCGGGCTCGCAACGCGAATACGAACATCTGCTACAGCGTCAGCGCAAGGTGCGCTTGTTGGGAATCTCGACATTGGGATTGATGACTCTGCTACTGCTCTTCGCTTCGACGTGGGTGGCAATCCATCTCGCGCGCGGTTTCGCGGCGCCGATTAGATCGCTCGCAGAAGCCTCGAAAGAAGTTGCGCGAGGTAATCTCTCACATCGCGTGGCTCGAATTGCCGATGATGAGTTAGCGCTGCTGGCCGAGTCGTTCAATCAGATGACGGCCGAGTTGGAAACGAATCGCAAGGACCTCGAAGCCGGCGCAGGTGCGCTGAAGGAAAAGAACCTCGCGCTCGAGGAAAGGCGGAATTACATCGAGACGGTTTTGGAATCGCTTTCGACTGGGGTCGTGTCGTTGGATCAGAACGATTGTGTGACGACGATTAATACTGCTGCCGTTTCGATTTTGAAATTGAGCGAGGCGCCGCCGGCGTGGGCCAAGCTGACATCGCTCCTGGGCGAGGATGATCGAGTTGTACTTGACCGCTTGTTGCGCCGGGCTCGGCGCGCCGGTCGCGCCTCAGAGCAAAATCAACTCAGTCGCGCGACCGGAGCGAATACGATTCCGGTGGCGTTGACAGCGACGGCTTTGCGTGGAAGTTCTACCGACGGACGTGGCGTCGTGTTGGTGATCGAGGACTTGTCGGAGTTGCTCGCTGCGCAACGGGCCGCAGCCTGGAGCGAAGTGGCGCGCCGCATTGCGCATGAAATCAAGAAGCCGCTGACGCCGATTCAGTTGTCAGCCGAGAGGATTGCGCGCAACTTTGCAGTTCGCACGAATGGTACGGACGCGCTCGCGGCGGCGAACGGTTCGGATCAAAGTGAGCACGCTGCGGCAAGTTCAAACGGCAACGGCCATGATGAGCTCGCCCGCGTCGTCGAGGAATGCACAACTTCGATCACGCGCGAAGTCGCCGGCTTGAAGGCTTTGGTTGATGAATTCTCGCGATTCGCGCGCAGGCCTCCACCGAAACCTGAGCTGGCCGATTTGAACGAAGTCATTAGACAGACGGCCCAGCTTTACGATGATCGTCTCAGCGGGGTGGCATTGCGGCTCATGCTGGAATCGCAGTTGCCGCCCGCGATGCTCGACGTCGAGCAAGTCAAGCGTGTCTTTGTGAATCTGATCGACAACGCGCTCGAAGCGTTAGCCGACGTTACAGATGAGCGACAAGTCGTCATCACGACGAAGCACGACTCCGCGCGCGAGTTGATTATCGCCACGGTCGAAGATAGTGGCGAAGGAATTTTCCAGGGCGATTTCAAACGGCTCTTTCAGCCTTACTTTTCGACGCGCGGGCGCGGTACAGGTTTGGGCCTGGCAATCGTTTCGCGAATTGTCACCGAGCACGGTGGAAGAGTCTTCGCCGAGGCGAACAGTCCGAGAGGCGCAAGGTTTGTGATTGAGCTGCCGGTTAGTGGAGAGGCTCGGGGGTAGAGGCTAGAGACTGGAGGCTAAAGGCTAGAAACTCTTAGTCGATTTCGAAATTTGCGCATTGCCAGCACCTAGCCCCTATTCTCTAGCCTCTGATTGAGAGATGTCTGAATCAATTCTCATTGTCGATGATGAACGCGGCATTCGCGATTCGCTGAGCGCGGTGCTGCGCGACGAAGGCTTTGCGGCAGAAGCGGTCGAGAGTGGCGAGGAGTGCTTGAAGGCAGTGCAGCGCCGCGCGTTTGGTTGCGTGTTGCTGGATGTTTGGCTGCCGGGAATCAATGGACTCGAAACCTTACGACTGATGCGTGAAGCGGATTGCGACGCGGCGGTGGTGATTATTTCGGGACACGGCAACGTCGAAACGGCTGTGCGCGCGACGAAACTCGGCGCGTTCGATTTCATCGAGAAGCCGCTCTCGATCGAAAAGACCGTCCTTACCGTGCGCAATGCGCTGCGCCAGCGACAACTTGAGCGCGCGAACGCTGAGATGTCCGCCGAACTGGAACAGGAGTACGCGATGGTCGGCGACTCGGTCGCGATGCGCGCGTTGCGAAAACAGATTGCGGTGGTCGCGCCCACGGACGGACGCGTGCTGATTTCGGGCGAATCCGGAGCCGGTAAAGAATTGGTGGCGCGCGCGATTCACGCGCAATCACGTCGCGCGGCTGCGCCGTTCATCGAAGTGAATTCGGCTGCGATTCCCGAAGAGCTTATCGAGTCGGAATTATTCGGGCACGTAAAAGGCTCGTTCACCGGAGCGACTGCGGCGAAGAAAGGCAAGTTCGAGTTGGCTGATGGCGCGACACTATTTCTTGATGAAGTTTCCGACATGAGTCCTAACGTGCAAGCGAAAGTCCTGCGAGTTCTTGAAGAGCAACGCTTCGAGCCAGTCGGCAGCAACACGCCAATCAATGTCGACGTGCGCGTCATCGCCGCGACGAACAAGCGGCTTGACGAGGAAATCGAGAAGGGAACGTTTCGCAGCGATCTCTTCTTTCGCTTGAACGTGATTCCGTTCGAAGTGCCGCCGCTGCGGGAACGCGCCGAGGACATCCCGCTGCTCGTGGAACACTTCAACGAGCGATTCGCGAAAGCCTACGGCAAGAAGCCGAAGAAGTTCGATCGCGAGGCCCTGGACATGATGCAGCGATACGCGTGGCCGGGTAACGTCCGCGAATTGCGAAATACGATCGAACGCGTTGTGATCATGCATCAAAATCATCGCGTGGGCGTGAATGATCTGCCCGCATTCGGTGAAGCGGAACCACCGGCGTCTTCTTATCGTTTTCCTTCTTTCAAGGAGGCGAGCGACGCCTATCACCGCGAATTCATTCAGCGCAAACTAGAGGAAGCGGAAGGCAATGTTTCGCGCGCCGCCGAGTTGATGGGCATCGATCGCAGCCACTTGTATCGTCGAATGAAGGCGCTGGGAATCAGCGCGAGATAAATGAGACTGGAAAGCAGCAGCGTGCTAGAATTTGTTTTGAGGCCGAATCGATGGTAGCGAATCTGGAAGCCACAATCGAAGATCTTTACCGCGTGGACGGTAAGGCCGAAATCGTAAATGGAGAGATCGTCCATATGTCCCCCACTGGAGCCGCTCCGAGTTATGCCTCGTTCCGGATCGTAGTAAGCCTTGACACCTATGCGCGACGAATCAACAAAGGCCATGCGGTAGCTGATAACGCAGCGTTTCATGTCCAACTGCCGAACCGTAAATCTTTCAGCCCTGACGCCGCTTATCACCTTGGCAAGTGGACCGGGATGAAGTTCTTTGAAGGTGCGCCCGTATTTGCGGCTGAAGTACGCAGCGAAGGCGATTACGGCCCGGCGGCGGAGAGAGCGTCGGCGCAAAAGCGCGCGGATTATTTTGCTGCAGGGACGATGGTGGTCTGGGATGTCGATCTTCTGAACGAGGAAGTCATTAAATCTTATCGAATTGAATCTCCGGAGAAACCGCAGATTTTTCGTCGCGGCGAGATCGCGAAAGCGGAACCGGCAGTGCCGGGCTGGACGATGCCGGTCGATGATCTCTTTATTAATGAAGTAGAGAACTAGTTTTTATGGATTACACCACTCGCGAATTATTGAAGCGCTACACGAAGATGGCCATGGGCCAGCCGTTCGCGCCGGTCTTATTGAATATTCTCGTCACGTCGGTGTGCGACATGCGTTGCACCCACTGCTTCTTCACGGACGAATTGGATGATCGTCCGCGCAAGAAGCTGCAGATGAAGACGGAAGAGATCGATAAGATCGCTCAGACCCTGGGCGGCAATCTCGGCGTGTTGATTCTCGCCGGCGGCGAGCCCTTCACCCGCAAGGACCTGCCGGAGATCGTCAGCTCGTTCTATCGTCACAACAATCTCGAATCGGTTTATCTGATGTCGAACGGTCAGATTCAGAAGCGAATCTTTCCCGACGTCACGCGCATCCTCGAAGAGTGCCCGAACCTAAACGTCACCGTTGCTATGGGCATTGACGGGTTGCAAGAGCAGCACGACAAGATTCGGCAGAAGCCCGGTTCATGGGCTATCGCGATCGAGACCGCGCGCGAGCTAAAGGCGATGAAGAAGCAGTACCCGCGCCTCGATTTGCAAACCTGCACCTGCTTCATGCATTCGAATCAGGACACGATCTTCGATTGGTACGACTTCCTCAAACACGATCTGAAGCCTGACAAGGTGAACTTCAACTACATTCGCCCGCCGTCAGCGGATCCGATCGAACTCGATATCGATCAGAGTCGATACGCGAAACTCGCAAACATGATTGATGACGATTCGCGTCACGCGGCCATCAAGAACAACTACGGCGGCAACGCCGGGTTCTTCAAAGCTGCGATCGATATCTACATGCACGGGCTGATCACCAAAACGCAGGAAACGCAGCAAGCGCAATTGACATGTTATGCGGGCACGGCCGGCGCGGTGATTTACGACGAAGGAACTCTGTCTTCGTGCGAAAACCTCGCACCGATCGGAAACCTGCGCGATCACGATTGGAACTTCCAGGGACTTTGGCTCTCGCCCGAGATGAAAGCGCGCCGCAAGCATGCCGCGAATGGATGTTTCTGCACGCATGAGTCCAACTGCTATTACCCGTCGCTGCCCTTCAATCCGAAGCACCTGATTCAGATCAAGAAGCTCGAACGCGAGATGAAGAAGGCGGCGCGTGAATTAGAGAAGGAGATCGACCAGCAGCCCGATGGAGTTGCGGTGAAAGTTTGAACCCTGACGGCCCCAAAATTCTCATCATCTC
>JAJPKD010000167.1 GCA_021323895.1 Acidobacteriota bacterium
CCAAGCTCTGACTGATAATTTTGGCCAAACCAAAGTCGCCGACCTTGACAAAGTCATCCCCGGCGACGGTGCCGTCTTTTTTCTTTCGTTGAATGATGAAGACGTTGGCCGGTTTGAGATCGCGATGGAGAATGCCTTCATCATGCGCGGCTTCGACGCCCGCGCTGATCTGCTTGAGCAGATTGTGAGCGCGCTGCACCGTCAACGTTCCTTCGCGGCGCAACAGTTGGTAAAGCGATTCACCGTCGACGAATTCCATCACCAAAAAAAAGACGCCTTCTTCGCTTTTGCCGAAATCAGTGACCCCGATAATGTTTGGATGCTGGATTGACGCTGCCGTGCGGGCTTCGCGTTCAAACCGCGCGATGGCCTCGCCTTCCTGCAAGTCTTCGTCTGAGAGCACGTCCGGGCGAATCGTCTTAACCGCCACTCGCCGCGTGAGCAGATTCTGATCCCGAGCCAGATAAACCTGGCCCATCGCGCCGCGGCCTAACCGCTTGTCCAAACGATAACGGGCGTTCAGCAAAGTCGTACCGGGAAGCGTCGACTTGGTTTTGGTCTGATCGTCCGGACAGAGAACGGCGTCGTCTTCAAGGCACCGTTCGCAACGTGGACATTCGCGCATGATTAGGGGAAAAGCTGACGCTGAAGAATAAGGTGTTGCCAGGGCAGGGTCAATTAGGTCGCAACCTGCGGCGTCTTGAACAGATTCGTCCTCAATGACAAAGGCGCGCTACTTGAGAGCGAAGAAGTTCCGAATGCGCTGCAACAGATCGCCCTGGTGATCGCGCATGCGCGCGCGCTTAGCTTCTTCGCTCAGGTCTTCGCGCGCGGCTTCGAGTTCAGCGCGGCGGCGGGCGAGCACCTGCGAAATATCTTCGGCAAGCTCAGGCCGCTTACGCAAAATTTCTTGAAACGAATCTTTATCAACGCGATAGCACTCCACATCAGTCAGCGCGATCACATCGGCCGAACGACGTTCGCCGGTCATCATCCCTCGCTCGCCAAAAAAGTCGCCGGGATGCAGCGTGGCCACATGCTCGCTCTTTCCGTCTAACGTAAAGCGCACTTCAGCATCGCCCCGCGTGATGATGTACAGCCAGTGCGCCTCAGCGCCTTGTTTGGTCATCACCTCGCCACGCACAAAGGGCGCCATGCGCAGGCGCGGCGCCAGTTCGCGCAGTTCTTCATCAGTTAGCGATTGGAACAACTCAACGTGCTTGAGCGCATCGGCGCGTTTCTGGGTTTCTTGAGTCCGTTTTCGTTCGGCGCGCTCCTGCTCTTCCTCGGTCACGAACAGAGCCTGCGCCGGAATCGAGAGCGGAATGTTCGCGCGGCGCAAGGCAAAGTAGATTCGCGTGCGTACAACGGAATTGGTGGGATCGTCCACCGCCATATCCGTCAGCCAGTAACGCACCGCATAGCTGCAATAGCTTTCTTTGAAATCCATCAGCACGCAATTCGGCGGGGGCGTCGTCGCCACGTTGGCGATCGGCTCTGCGCATAGCGCTGTCTGAACGATATCGATCACTTCCGCCGGCGAGTAGCGGAAATCAACGTTGAAATACACCCATTGGCGATGCTGCCGCGGCTGACCAGCGCGGCGGCCCAGTACAATAACGTGCGACTTCATCAGTGCGCTGTTGGGAATGACGATCGTGTCCCAGTTCCGCGTCTCGATCGAGGTGTGCCGCCAGCGAATTTCTTTGACCATGCCTTCCTGATTATCGATTCGAATCCAATCGCCGATAGAGATCGCGCGCTCCATCTGCAACGCCATGCCGCCCATCATGTTGCCCAGCGTGTCCTGGAACGACAGGCCGATGACGGCGGTGAGCACTGCGGAGGTAGCGATGATGCCGGTGAGATCAACCTCTTTAGAAAGACTCATGATCGCCACGACAACGTAAGCCAGCGCCCGCAAAAGGTCGCGCATGATCCGGGGTGGCTTGAGCCGAAGCGGTTCAAGTAGTGCGTCAAAGATGACGACTGCCACCACGTTGACGATGGCAAATCCTTGAAAGATGCGCGCGGCCCACCGCGTCCACTTGAAAGCAATATTCGTCTGCGGCAATCCGTACGAGAGCAACGCCGTCGCAGCGAGGAACGCGACGATCGACAGCGCAAACAGCAGCAGCGCCGTGCGAATCCGCAATCGCTCCTCAGGCTTCGTGGCGAGTAAGAGAATGGCGACGAGAACAAAGGCGAGCACCACCCATGGGTAGGCTCTCCCCATCTCGGTTACGGAAAGGATTTGTTGCCAGAGGGTCATCGGCTTGCGGCGCGAATTCTATCACGCGTTGCTGGGAGTCGCTGCGACAGAATGAGCGGTGGCGGTCGCACGTATAGACTTTACGACCGCTTCGGCGAATTGAGGCTGGGAATTCAGTGATGGAATCAACTGAAGTGATTGGCCACCGGCGGCGAGGAAAGTTTCTTTTCCGCGCATGCCGATCTCTTCCAACGTCTCCAGACAATCGCAAACGAATGAAGGACACGCGACAGCAATGCGCTTCACGCCGCGCTGGGCGAGATTTTGAAAGACGTCGACAGTGTTAGGGCTAATCCACTCGGCGCGGCCAAGCCGCGATTGAAACGAGACCGTGTAATCGTCAGGGTGCAGTTCAAGTTGAGCCGCGATCGCACGCGCCGTGGCGAAGCACTGCGCGCGATAACAGTTTTGATTTGTCGAGTTAATCTCAGTGCAGCATTCAGCCGAAGGCGGCTGGTTATCGGCGTGAAACTTCGTCAAGTGACGCACCGGCAAGCCATGAAAGCTGAAGACGAGATGATCGGTAGTGTGCGGGTCGATCGAGCCGCGAATCCGGTCAGTCCAGGCGTTGATGAAGCCGGGGTCGCTATAGAAGGGCGGCAGAAAAGTCAGCAGCTCTTCGCAGCCGTGTTCGTGCGCGGTTCTCTTTGTTTCCACGACCGCAGTTTCGAAACTCGATTCGGCGTACTGCGGATAAAGGGGCACCACGATGATGCGCGAGACGCCGCTCGATTGCAGTTTCTCCAGTGCCGACTTGATCGACGGATTGCCGTAACGCATGCCGAACTCGACGACGTAATCCTCGCCAAGACTCTGCGCAACTCTATTTGCGAGCGCGCGGGTGTGCACGAGCAAAGGCGACCCTTCCGGCGTTTGAATCTTCTGATAGGCCTCAGCGGATTGATATTTTCGCCGCGGCACGATCGCGATATTCACGAGTAGCCAGCGGAGCGGCGCAGGCATATCGATCACGAATGGATCCATCAGGAACTCGCGCAGGTAACGCCCGACCGCATCCGGCGTGGGCGCGTCGGGCGTGCCGAGGTTGATAAGAAGTACGCCTGTGGTCATGATCTATGTCTCTCTGAGCTCTGTGGGTTCTCGGTTCTTTGTGGTGGATTCTGACTAACTAAATGTTCACCACAGAGACACGGAGGCCGCACAGAGTTACGGAGAGTTTCTGAAGTGCTCCGCTACTACCGCCGCGCGCTCGATCAATTTCGCCAACCCAATCCGGCCGAGGTAGTTTCCCACAACTACGATGTTCGGGGGCGGCGCAGGCAGATTCGTCAAGCTTCGCTCCAACTCGATCGTGTAATGCGGAATTGCGCTGGGTCGTCGATTGACGTAAAGCGCCAACGACTCGTCACGCTTACCGTAAAACCTTTCGCGCTCGGCCGCGATCAGTTCATGAAAATGATCATCGCCCAACTCAATAATATCCGGGTCAAGCGCGCCCCCAAAGATCCATGTCTCGGAATGCGCCGGGCCGCGGCCTTCGAAGATCGAATTGTTAAAGAGCACTCCGCGCGCGCGAAATCCCTGATCCCGTGGAAACAAACAACCAAAGCCGTTCAGAGTTGCCGCATCTTCCCGATAGAAAGCCGTCACAGTCACCAGCGCCAGCATCTCAATTGCGCTTAAGGCGTCACTGATTGCCGGCGCGGCTTCGCGCAGATAGTCAGCAGCCGCGTTTGCTGAAAGACAGATCGCGATCGGATCGTTCGCTCCGATATCGACCGAGTCAGTGTTAAAGACAAAGTCAACGCCCGCGCTTTCGAGCCACGCGCGCAAGCCATCAGTCAACTGCTGCATACCCTTCGGCGGTGCGACCGTGCCGTGCAGCTTTCCCTTCTCAGGTTTGTTGCTGCGCAAGTGATCCGGCAGCGTCGCCTTGCCGAAGATCAGTGACGCGCTCAGTCGATCTGGATCGCCCGCGTAGATGCCGCCGAGCGCGGGCGCCAAAAGATAATCGGTCGCGGCGCCTCCGCCGACACGTTTTCCCCATTCGCTGTTCGACTCGAACGGCCGCGGCGATAGACTCGTCGCATGTGTTGCCATGCGCGCGCCAGTCTTGAACATCTCAAACATGTTGAGCGGGAGTTGTCTCGGTTTTCCGCGATAGATGAATCGCTTGCGACCTTCGTGACGAGTCGTAATCAGAGGCACACCGACGTCATCCGCGATCGCTTCCAGCTTCGCGGAGCTGAGGATTCCGTTCGCGGCTTTCTCAACCATGCCGTACTCAGTCTGAATCGTTTCGATTAATCCCCCGACGCGACTGCTCTTTTCGACGACGCGAACCTTGCAGCCGCGTTTGATGAGGAAATACGCAGTCGTCAGTCCCGAGAATCCTGCGCCGACGACTGTGATAATTCCTGTCATAAAAATAGCTCCGTTAGGAGCGACATATTTGTAGTTACGAGACTCGTTTTGTATTCAAAGCTCCGTAGGAGCGACATAGGTGCATAACGTGATCACAAAATGCATATGTCGCTCCTACGGAGCTCAGCGCATTCATAGAACGCGGGTTCTATAAATATGTCGTCCCTACGGGACTCAAAAATCTTCCACGCTCGCACTCAATAATCATCTGAACCCTTTACCGTCACCATGCGGAAGGGGAACACGCTACAACGCCTGCGAAAACATCTGCGGCTTCTGTTCCTGACGCCGCAATCGCTGGTCGAAGAACATGCACGCGTTACGCAGGAAAGGCGTTCCCTTCTCAGTCAATTGCAGCGTATCGTTCGACACTTCGACTAAGCGGTCTTCGATCATCGGTCGCAAAAATTCGCGCGCGTCAGCGGCCTGATCGTCAGACAGACGCACTTTGAACTTCGTCATGAATTGCAGAACCTGCTCGCGCAACCTCCGATCCTCTTCATTCAGCAAATGTCCGCGCAGCGTTGGTATCTCTTGATTGCGAACGCGGCGTTCATAAACCGGATAGGCCTTTTCATTCTGATGAAAGCAAGTGGGCGTTTCCGAAATCGCGCTCACTCCCAAACCAAGCAACACAGTTGTGCGCGTCTCTGTGTAGCCTTGAAAATTTCGATGCAGCGTTCCGTTGCGCTGCGCTTCCGCCATGCCGTCATGCGGGAGCGCAAAGTGATCCATGCCGATTTCAACATAGCCCGCGCGGGCAAGCATCTCGCGCCCGATTTCATAAAGCTCGCGCTTCTCGCCGGCGACGGGAATATCTTCGTCTTTGTAGCTGCGCTGCGCCGGTTTGATCCAAGGCACGCGGGCGAAGCTGTAGAGCGCGATGCGATCAGGACGCAATTCGATCGTCTTCTCGACAGACTGTCGAAAGCGTTCCGGCATCTGCCGCGGTAATCAGTAAATAAGATCGTAATTCACTGACGTGTATCCAAGCTCACGCGCGGCATCGGTGATCGATTTGGTAACTTCGTACGGCTGATGACGATTGACGAGCTTCTGTACTTCCGGATCGAAATCCTGCACGCCGATCGAGATGCGCGTGAAGCCGAGTCCGTGAAGCATTTCAAGCTGTTCGCGCGTCGTATGGCCCGGATGAACTTCGACTGAAGCTTCGAAGCGATCCTTGTCCACGCGCGTGCTGTCGAGTATCGGTTTCAGAATTCGTTCGAGATTTTCCGCAGAGAAAAACGTCGGCGTGCCACCGCCAAGGTGAAGTCCGGTCAGCGACCGCTCACGCAACCCGGCAACGCGCGCGACGTAAAGATTCCACTCGGTTGAAAGCAGATCGACGTAGGTTTCTTCGCGTTTGTGATCGCGCGTGATGACCGTGTTGCACGCGCAGAACGTGCACAACGACTCGCAGAAGGGCAGATGAAAATATAGCGACCAGGTCGCCGCCTCATCAGCAAATGCCTGATTCAGTGAATCGATCCATTGATCGGTTGTCGGCGAATCGGTCCAGAACGGGACCGTCGGGTAGCTGGTGTAGCGGGGCGCCGGGACATCGTACTTGGCGAACAAATTAGTCACTGCATTACCTCTGGGTGCGCGCCTCTGGCGTGCATGTCATTTGAGTGTTTCCCTGACCGTGTCAACAAACAATCTCACATTGTCTTCCGGCGTGCCCGGCAATACGCCATGACCAAGGCCGCAAATCCAACCGGGCCATTCGCGATCCTTCATCGTTTCCAAATAGCGATTAAGGTGCTTCTTCAAGTCCTCGCGCGTCGCGTGCAACAAAGCCTGATCGAAGTTACCCTGAACGAAACCGTGGGACGCAATATCGAACGCGTGGCGGAGATCCCACGTGTGATCGACGCCGATACCCAAGAATTCGGTTCCGATAAACCCGTTCTCCAGATGGGCCGGTTGCGTTCCTTTTGAGTAATAGCCGGTTCGTGCTGGAGACGCGTGGGCGAGGGTCATGAGCTGTGGCACAACCGCTGACTCGAAGAGCTGCGGCGAAAGTTCACCCGCAGCCGTGTCGAAGATCATCACTACTTCAGCGCCATTGTTGAGCTGAAGCTCGATGTTACGCTCAAGCAGTGGGACGATCGTCTCGCAGAATTGTGCAAACAAAGGAAGCAGCCGTTTCGAATTCGTCAGCGATCCTTTGTGCGTCCCTTCGACCGCATAGACGAACAGCGTCCACGGCCCACCAACGAAACCGATCAGACTGCGATCACTCGGAATTCGTTCGCGTGTCGCGCGCATCGCCTCACCTTGAAAGAGCAAGTGCGGCCACGCGTCATCGATCGATCGCAGATGCGAGATCGAATTCTCCTCAAGTTTCCATCCTAGTTGAGGTCCGCCGTCCGTGTACTCCAAACCCATTCCAAGGGCTTCAAGTGGAAACAGAAGATCGCTGAAGAGAATCGCCGCATCGAAACCAAAATCCATGACTGGCCCGAGCGCGACTTCAGCCGCCAGCTCCGGCTGCTTGCACAAGTCGACGAATGAATGCTTCGCGCGCAGCGCCTGATAATGTTTGTGGTAGCGCCCCGCCTGTCGCATCAGCCAAATCGGCGGCGTGCGTTGGGGAACACGGGCGAGCGCGTTTTGGAAACGCGTGTTGCCCATCTTGGAGCGCGGCGGCCTGACGCCGCTTTCAAACTCCGTCTGGACAATTGCTGGCTGTGTTGATTCTGAACTCATGAACAATTTCAAAGCGGCGTCAAGCCGCCGCACTCCAAATTACTCATCTCCACACCATTGATATCCCACGCCGCGCACCGATCGGATGCATGTGCTGTCCGCATCGCCGAGCGTCTGTCGCAAACGCACAATCATGTTATCGATGGTGCGTTGGTTCGCCGCCAGCTTGTCCTCGCCCCAAAGCGAATCGAGAATCTGATTCCGACTGATCACGCGTGGGCTGCTCGTCACCAACAGTTGCAGCAAATCAAAATCCTTCGCCGCCGGATGCTCCCGTTCTCCGCTGGGCTGCACGATTGCTCGATTGTCCAAATCGATGGTGCGACCGTGGCAATTCACCTGATGCAGCACCGGGTGACTGTCCAGTACGTGCTGCACGCGCAGCAGCAATTCGCGCAGATGGAAAGGCTTTGGCAGAAACTCTTCCGCGCCGATTTCAAACCCTTCGAGTCGATGCTCGGCGGTGCTCAATGCAGTCATGAACATGATCGGCAGGGATGTGTTCTGTTTGATATGCCTCGCCAGCTCAAACCCCGAACCGTCAGGCAAACCAATGTCGAGAATCACTAAATCCCAAAGACCTTCCGAAAGCTTCTTCAGCGCGCGCTGCTGCGTCTCGGCCCAATAGACCTCATACTTCTCACGTTCGAGGCGTTCAGCCAAAGTCGCGCCGAGCGAACGATCATCTTCGACCAGTAACAGTCGCTTCATTAGTACGCACGCGTCCCGCGTGCTGGTTTTCAGAAATCACGCCGGCAGCGTGCCTACTCCGAGCTTCCGGCAAAACCAGTTCTGCGACGAAGCCGCTCTCTTCGCCACTGCAAAATTCAATCGTGCCGTTCATCGCTTTCGCCAATTGCCGCACGATGTAAAGCCCGACGCCACTGCCGCTGCTGCGCGCATGACGCACGAACAAGCTGCCGAGTTGGCTTAAGTCGCCTTTGAACCCCTGTCCGTTATCAACCACGGTCACACTCACGCGCCCGTCGCGCCGCTGCACTTTGATGTCAACTTCGGTTGCATGCCCGTGAATAACTGAGTTCTGTACCAGATTAGTCATCACGCTTTCCAAAGCGCGCGCGTCGGCCATCACTTCCGCATCGCCCGTCAGAGTGATCGTCACGTCCGGCCAATTCATCTGTAATGCATCGATGCGATCGCTCAACTTGAGTGGCTGCAAGAAGAATTTGCCGCGCGGCAGGTTCACTAAGAAAAGCGAATTCTCCAACTGAAGTTGCAGACGCAGCGTGTCGCCAAGCAAACGCTCGAGCAAAGGGTTCGCTTCCGACTGCGCGTAATCCTCGCGCAAACTTTCTGCCTGCAAGCGCAAACTCGCGAGCGCCGTTTTTGCATCATGAGTGAAAGCTGCAAAGAATTCTTCGACCTGCGCATGCCGCCTTTGCTCACGCTTCGCATAATAAAAAAGCGCGAGGCCGCCGCCGATGAGCGAAGCGATCAGGATGCCGCCCTCCCACATCAGCATCGTGTAGTAGCGATGCAGGTCCTGAGCGCCGGCCACACTCAGGCTCTTAATGAGATCGAGTTGCCGCAAACCGAAGACAAGCCACCACGCTGCCAGCGTCACGGTAAAGATGACCCAGACCGCGACAAGGGCGATGGCTAAAGACCTGCGTTTGCGTTCAGCACTCATCTCGAGATCTGTTCGACCGCATTGATTAACGTCGTGTGCGCTCGTTCCAACACTTCCTCCGTATGCGCCAGCGAAACGAAGTTCACCTCGTAGCCACTCGGCGATAAGTAAGCTCCGCCATCGAGCGCTGCATGAAATACTTTCGCGAACGCCGTGGCGTTCTGCGCAGGGATCTGTTCGATTCGGCGAATCGGCTGATCGGTTGCGGAATGCAGCCAGAAGATCGAAGCCGTCTGCGTGATTTGAAACGGCAAGCCATTCGTTTTGAATTCTGAATTCAGCCGATCGCAGAATTGCGACGTTCGCTTTTCAAGTTGATCGTAAACATTAACGCTCTCGGCTTTTTGCAGAGTCGCGAGGCCCGCGCGCATGCCCACCGGATTCGCGCTCAGCGTGCCGGCTTGATAGACCGGGCCAACCGGCGCAACGAGTTCCATCAAATCTTTTCGCCCGCCATAAGCCGCGACCGGAAATCCGCCGCCAATTACTTTGCCGTACGTCACCAGATCAGGACGAATGCCAAGCACTTGCGCCATCCCGCCCAGCGCTACGCGAAATCCGGAAATGACTTCATCAAAGATCACCAGCGCACCGTTTGCGCGCGCGAGCCTGATCACTTCATCGATAAACTCACGTCGTTGAACCAGCAAGCCGTAGTTCGCCGGCAACGGCTCAAGAATAACCGCGGCGATTTCGTCTGCGTGCTCATTGAAGATATCGCGGACTGAATCTTCATCGTCGAGCGAAGCAACGAGCGTGTCGCTCGCGACTTGATCAGAAACGCCTGCGCTCGAACTAGCGGCCTCGCCCGCCAAACCGCTGCCTGCTTTGACGAGCAACGGATCGGAATGGCCGTGATAGCAGCCTTCAAATTTGAGAATGCGATTGCGGCTCGTCGCTGCGCGAGCGACACGCAGCGCGCTCATCACGGCTTCAGTTCCTGAAGAGACAAAGCGCAGCATCTCGACCCACGGGAGGCGCGAGGTTATCCACTCAGCCAGTTCAAGCGAATAAGGTTCGCACGCGCCAAAGCTCCACGCGGTATCGACCGCTTCGCGCACAGCCGCGCTCACGTCCGGGTCGCGATGTCCAAGAATCAGTGGACCAAAGCTCTGACAGAAATCGATGTACTCCTTACCATCAACGGAAGTCATCGTCGCGCCTTGTGCGCTTTTGAAAAAGATCGGCGTGCCGCCCACGCCTTTGAACGCGCGCACCGGACTATGCACGCCGCCGGGCGTGAGGCGGGTGGCGCGTTGGAAGAGTTCGCAAGAGAGATTCTGTTTGGCTGCGACTTGCTCACTCATCTTCCAATCCCCAATTGCTTCGCGTAACGCGCGCCGTACGTGATGATGTATTGCGCGCCGGCGCGTTTGAAAACGTGCCAGGTTTCCATCAATGCTTCTTCAAATTTGATTAATCCCTGCTCAGCCAAAACCGAGATACCACCGTATTCGCCGCTAACTTGGTATGCTCCGCACTGCAACCCAGTCGCTTCAGAAATCGGTCTAATTAGATCGAGCGAAGTCAGTCCCGGTTTCACCATCAAAATATCCGCGCCCTCTTCCGCGCAGCGCACGCTGGCTGCGATCGCGCCGCTTCGATCCCGTACGTCGAGTTGATAACCGCGACGATCGCCAAACTGCGGCGCCGAATCGGCGGCATTGCGAAACGGGCCATAGAAGTTACTCGCGAACTTCGTGCTGTAGCTCATCACCGGCGTCAGATTGAAGGCGTGCTCATCGAGCGCCGCGCGAATGCGCGCGACGCGACCGTCCATCATGTCGCTGGGACTGATACCGTCAGCGCCGGCTTCCGCAAACGCAACGGCTGAATTCGCAAGTTCTTTCAAAGTCTCGTCGAGCTTAATTCCCTTTCCATCCAACACCGCGCAGTGCCCGTGCGTCGTGTACGAGCAGAGACAGGTATCAATCCAAAGGCACAAGCTGCCGCCGAACTGCTTCTTAATTTCAGAGACCGTTTTCTGCGTCGCGTCGTGCGAGAAACCGCTTTCTTTCTTCTCCGCCGGAACTGGAAACAAAAGAAATTGAGTAACGCCCGCGGACAAATCCTGCTCGATCATCTTCAGGGCCGACGGGATGTTGTGGCGCACGTTTCCGCGCAGTCCGGGAATTGGCTCTTCGTGCGCGAGGCCTTCAACCACAAAGAATGGTTGAATTAGTTGCGCGCGGTTGAATTCAGTTTCAGCGCACAAGTCGCGCAGATGTTGCGAGGCGCGTAAGCGCATCAAACGCTTCATTGAGACATCTCCTCCAGCCACTGTTCATGATCGAGGAACACTGTCGGCTCAACTCCATGCTTGCGCAATATTCGCTGCGTGTTTCCGGGGCCGCAATAATGCATCATTTCCTGCAGCCATGGATTCTGCGATAGAGCGTATTCGAAACTCGATCCACTCTTCCAAAAGAAGTGCTTGCGCCCGGTCAAATCGAGTCCGCCATCACGCGGCACTAAACGATACGTTGCCAGCGTTGGGATGTCACCATCGTAGCCGCGGTCGTGGGTCAGCTTCAGCCATTTTATTTCGGAACTTGCGAGTGTTTCGATGCGCGCAGATTCTTGTTCGCCCAGACTTTCCGCGGAGCCGTTAACCCACACGCCGCGTTTGGCCAGACGTTTCCAAGTCTGCAAGCCGCTTGTCCAAATAATCTGCCGATCGCCCATCTTCCAGTCGTCGGGGAGAGCATCCGCCTTCGCAATCCAAAATGATAGCGCGTCGGCCGGCTGCCGGATCTCTATTCTTTCTGACCAGAAGAGACGTGCTTCCGACGCATCGAGCGGCCACAACTGCTCTCTTGGAATTTTATTTATTCCTGCTCTCGGCGTTTCAATCGAACGCGAATCCAACACAACCCCGTCATCGGTTAAGCCACGTAGGAAAGTCACTTCGCCGAATGGGCGGCGTACGACGCTGACTCCGATCTTTTGATGACAGCCGCCGCCATAACTACGCAGAATCGCGCGCTCGTGCTCGACCGCCGTGAATGTGTCGATACAGTTGAGAGGCGCGATCAACTGTCGGATGTCGCCGCGCTTACGCGAAATCTCAATTGCCAGCGCGCCTTGCGCTGGAGCGGATGGATTCGCGGACAGCGGTAGCACCATCCAACGACATTGCGATAGAGCCTCGCGCAGAAAGTCGCGCGTTTTTGCGAACTCGTCAAACGCAGCGCAAGCGGGCCCGACCGCTACCGCAGGCGGTTCTGACACACGTGCTGACAGCAGACGATCCATCGCCGCCTTCGCGACGATCAATCCATCGACATCCTGCTCGAGCATTTTCCGCACGCGCGTCTGAACGTTGCCGCGCACGTTCTCAAATCTCAGTTCGTGGATCTTCGACGGAAGTGCATCACGCAGAAACGACTCAAGGTTGTAAGCTCGGCGCGGCGATGAAGTCAGAATCGACATCAAGCCGGTGCGCTCAACTTCCTCCCAGCGATCGCGCCTTACCAGCAAAAGATCGCGCGCGTCGGCACGCGGCAGAGTTGCGACAATCTCAGTTTCCGGATCGACTTCAATCGCCAGGTCTTTCCACGAGTGCACCACCAGATCGAAATCTCCGCGCAACAGTCCTTCGCGAAAATCCTGTGTAAAGACGCCCTTCTCGGGCATCTTCCACAGCGGGTCGGTCAGATTCTTGTCGCCGAGAGATTCGTGAAAGGAATAGTTGATTTCGATTTGAGGATGGGTGGCGCGGAGAGCCTCGCCAACTTGATACGCCTGAATCCGTGCCAAGTCACTGCGACGCGACGCAATGGTCACGCGCATAAATCTTCCCACCCGAACGGACGGAATTGCGCCTGCTGGGATTGGCGCTGCACTAGTTGCTTGATTTCGCTACGCGCGGCTTCGACGTGAACTTCCAGACGTTCACGCTCCGACCGCAGTGCCTCGAAAAGTTCGTTAAGCTTAATCACGTCGCCCGCAGATGATACCGGATCACTCTGCGCATCGCCACGAAGGTCCAGGCATTTGCCGAACGTAGTGCTTTGCGAATCAGACCAACGGGAAACTTCGTCGGCGCTCAAAGGAGCCGCAATCACCAACGCGGCTTCACTTTCCTGCCATTGTGCATCGCCCGAGTACTTCACCAGATCAATTTCCGGATAACTTTCGAGCAAGTCCTTTGCACGATCGAAGTTGCGATAGAAGACGCGAACTTTGGTTTTGCCGATCAGCCACGGCAAAATCTCGCGCGCGAGCTTGCCGGCGCCGAGTACCGCCACCGCCGGCATTCCCTTCACATGTTGCCGAACAAGACTGCCGTAAGACTGGCTGCCGATGCCTTGCAAGTGCTCGTGACGGATCTGCTTCGCATCAATCATCAAGCTGGTCGCGAGCCGGCGCAAAAACGACCCCCAATGATTCTTCGGAAACTTAGCTTTGAGCAGGAATTCCTTGAACTGTCCCATCACCGCGGTCTCGCCAACAATCGGTGAGTGCAATCCGCAGATCGTTTCGAGGAGGAAGCGATAGGCGTTCTGACCTTTGAAAACTTCGACAGTTGCCAGCGGCAGCTTGCCGTTTTCAATTTCGGCAATCGTCGCCGCGCTTTCATTTGCATTGAGAAACAAAATCCGGCGGAGGCAGGTTTGCCATTCGATGCCGTTGAGCACGGCGGGCATCTTCTCGCGCGCCTCGTGTCGAAGGTTAACTATGACCAGTTGGTCAATCACGCGGATATTCTAGAAATCCGGTGATTTCGATTGTCATCGGTTTGTCATGAGATCGAGGAAAATCCCGCAGAAATGTGACGGGGATCACACTGGAGCGCGGGCATCCTGCCCGCAGTTCCTCGCAACGTGGCTCGCCAAAGAAACAAGCTGCTTTGCAAGCTCTGCCGACAAGAATGTCCGCGCTCCAACAATGCGGCGCACTGCTGCTGCCCTAATTCTGCGGCGCGACCTGATACTGCTCGAGTTTTCCGTCCGGCATCTCGTAGGTCCAAGCGCGGAGAACTCGCTGCGGAAAGCGCACGATGTAAACGCGCAGAGTCATGCCGCCCCGGAGTCCCTGGCTGACTTGAGTGAATGCTTGCGGCTCTCCCAAAGGTCCGAGGGTGCTCGCAAAATCCTTCAACGCCTGATCGCTAAAGTAGAAGTTCGCGTTGTCAGTGAAAAGTGAGCGATCAATCTTGCCCTGCTGAAGATCAGCGAAGATCCTCTTGGCTTGGTCGAGTTTCGCTGGCGTGGCCGAGTCGCTGGTTGCGAACAACAAAGGCGCGATGCCGCTCGCGCTCGGACCCGCGGCGCTCGATGCGTCCTGATTCGTCAGCACCACGATTGCCGCGCGGTCATCAGGAAAGATGATGTTTTGCGCGGTGAAGCCTGAAACTTCTCCGCCGTGCGAGAGCGCGCGATGGCCGCCCTGGTTGTTGATGCTGACACCCAAACCATAGTTCGTCGCTAATCCGTTTTTGAGTCCAACATCGCTTCCCAACTCCCGATAGGACGCGGGCTTAAGCAACTTCTGATCGATGATGGAGATGTCCCACTTGGCGAGATCAGAAGCCGGCATTGCGAGTTCACCCGCCGCGAACAGCCAACCTTTCCCTTCCTTCGGCGCCGGCCGCAAAGGCCCGAGTCCGTAGCGCAAGTAACCAATCGGATCGGTGTCGCCCAGTTTGCTTTGATCCGTATCCATGACACTCGTCATGCCGAGCGGCGTGAAAACTTTCTGCTGGAGAAACTGAAGCAAAGGCATGTGGGCGACCTTCTCAATAATCATGCCCGCGATCACGTAGTTGGTGTTGCTGTACTGCCACTTGGTGCCCGGTTAGAAATCGAGCGGCTTCTTGGCCCACGTCTCCGTGATCTTCTGCGCGGTCGTCGCCTGCAGCATGCCCGGCATTACGTAATCCTGCGGCCAGTAATCCTGATAACCCGACGTGTGCGACAGCAGTTGCCGAATCGTCACCTCGTTAGCGCGCGTCAGTTCCGGGATGTACTTCGAGACTTTGTCATCGAGCGAGAGCTTGCCCTGCTCCTGCAAAAGCAGGATCGCCGCCGCCGTAAACTGCTTGCTGATCGAGCCGATGCTGTAACGCATCTGCGGCGTCGCCGGCGTTTTTGGCTCGAGCGTCGCGTCGCCATACGCTTTCAAGTAAACAATTTGCCCATCCTTGACGATCGCGACTGAAGCGCTCGGGACGCCCGTGCGCGCCAGAGTATCGGTAGCGACCTTGTCGATCTTTTCCGCCAGATCGGGGGGCAGTTGGTTTTGCGCGAGCGCCAACGAGGAGGTGAACGTAAAGAAAATGAAAGCTGCGAAACTGGCGGCAATTTTTGAGCGATGCACAGGAATCTCCTTGGAATTCTTCTTCGAAAAACAATGCGTGATTATAGCGCAGGGTTGCGGTAGAATCGCCCTCCCCCAAAACTAAAGTTCCACGAAAGGATACGTCCATGAGAATTGCCCGATTCGTCTTTGGCGCGCTTATCGTTTGCTCGACCATCATCGGTTTTCAGGAAATGACTCTTGCTCAAGAGCAGAAGTCACCGATGGGCCACGTTCACTACAAAGAACCGGCACAGCAGACTGTTTCACCGACGGGCGCCATCGCGCCGCGTTTGCAGAAGCTCGGTGATCACAAGTTTCCGGTCTCAACGAAGAACGCGCAGGCGCAGCTCTTTATGAATCAAGGACTGAACCTCTCGTATGCATTCAATCACGCGGAAGCAGGCCGCGCGTATCGCGAAGCGGAGCGTCTCGATCCGAATCTGGCGATTGCTTACTGGGGTGAAGCGCTGGCGCTTGGGCCAAACATTAATGCCCCGATGTCGCCAGACAGCGAGGCGCCCGCACTCGCAGCAATCAACAAAGCGATTGCTTTGAAGGCGAAGGCTCTGCCGCGCGAGCAAGCTCTGATCGATGCTTTGAAGTTTCGCTACACAGGCAAGGCCGAAGAGCGGCGCGCGAATGATGTTGCTTATGCTGACGCGATGCGCAAAGTCCATCTGCAATTTCCGGATGACGATGATATCTCGATGCTCTACGTCGAATCGGTGATGGACTTGCGGCCGTGGGGTTATTGGACGCGTGACGGCAATCCGTATGACCGGACGGCGGAGATTGTCGCGCTCACCGAAAAAGTCATCGCCAAGAATCCGAATCATCCGGGCGCGCTGCATCTCTACATTCACCTGATGGAAGCCTTCCAGGCAGATAAGGCTGAGGCTGCTGCCGATCGGCTGCTGACATTGATGCCTGCCGCCGGCCACATGGTCCACATGCCCGCGCACATCTATCAGCGAGTCGGCCGCTACGCGGATGCTGAGAAGAGCAACGTGATGGCGATCGCCGCCGATGAGGATTACATCTCGCAGTGCCGCGCGCAGGGCCTCTATCCGATGGCCTACTATCCGCATAACCTGCACTTCCTTTGGTTCGCAGCGACCGCGGAAGGAAACAGCAAAGTCGCTATCGAGGCAGCGCGCAAAGCGGCTTCACAAGTCAGCGATGATGTTTTGAAAGCAGTTCCCTTGCTCGCCGGATTTCGCGTCGTGCCTTACTACGCGCTGACGCGTTTTGGAAAATGGGACGAGATGCTGCGCGAGCCTGAGCCACCGGCGACCAGCGTTTACATGCAGGGCATGTGGCACTACGCGCGCGGCACCGCGTTCCTCGGCAAGAATCAGACGAGCGACGCCGAAGCTGAGCTTGCGAAGCTGAACGCGTTGATGCCCGACAAGTCACTCGACGGCCCGCTGTTTTCGCCGAACACGGCGCGGGCAATCTTAACGATCGGTCAGGAAGTGCTGAGCGGCGAAATCGCGTCAGCGAAAAAGAATTACGATGCGGCGATCGCGCACCTTGAACGGGCGGTCCGTTTGGAAGACGCGTTGGTTTACACCGAGCCGGCGGAGTTTCACTTTCCACCGCGCCAAGCGCTCGGTGCAATCTTGTTGGAAGCCGGACGGCCGGCTGAAGCCGAAACAGTTTACTGGGAAGACTTGAGACGCAATCGTGAGAACGGCTGGTCGCTGTACGGTTTGACGCAGGCGCTGAAGGCGCAAGGCAAAAACGATGACGCCGCCATGGTTGAGGCGCGTTTCAAGAAAGCCTGGGCGAAGGCGGATGTGACGTTGAGTAATTCGAGATTCGGACGATGACTTTTAGTTAATCCGCAGATTACACAGATTACGCAGAAACGGCTTATTGAGGACGCGGACTCGTTTGTTTTTCCAATCTGTCGAATCTGCGTAATCTGTGGATAGATTTCTCCTACCGCTTCAAAATCGGCAACACAATCCGCGATGGATACTGCGCTGAGTGGTACACACGGTCGGTCGCTTTCTGAAAATCTGCGTCGGTGCCGAGTTTGTAATTTGCCATGAACTTTTGCGGATTGCGCGCGACCAGCGGAAACCAGGTGCTCTGAATCTGCACCATGATGCGATGGCCTTTCTTGAACGTGTGCGTGATGCCTGGCATGACGAACGAAAGTTTCGTCGGCACGTTCGGGCGCAACCCCTCTGGTCTTTCGAAGCTGTTGCGGAAGCGCGCGGGCATCGGCTCGCCGCGCAGAAGCATTTCATATCCGTTCGTGCTCAGGATGTTGGCGGGCGAATTGTCGGGCGGCTTCGCGCCTTCGGGATATTTGTAATCATCGGGGAAAACATCAATCAGCTTCACAATGAAATCTGAATCAGTGCCGCTCGATGAAATGAAGAGTTCCGGCTTGATGCTGCCGGCGACCGTAACGTCTTCTGCCAGCGGTTCGGTTTGATATGTGAGCACGTCCGGTCGCGTCGCGGCGAATCGCTGATCCTCAGTCATGAAGTCGCGCGGATAGCGAATCGTCTCGGCGTTTCGCTTTTCCGTGTTTGGCACAGGATTCCACGGATCGCTGATGTATTCATCGTAGGCGACATTTCCTGCCGCGCCTCCGCCAGCCTTCGGTCGCGAGCCTCCAGTCGGCGGCACTCGACCAAGTGTTCCATCTCCAAAATGCACTTCGCCGGTTTCTCGGTTCAGATAAAAGGCTGTGTCAGTCGAAACACTCGGCGACCAATTCGGCAACTCGCGCCATTCATTAGCGCCGGTGTCGAAGACGTTCACTTCTTTGATTTGCGAGATTTCGCCTTTGTCTTTCAGAAAATAATTGAAGAAAGGCAGTTCGAAATGTTCGCGATAATAAATGCCGGTCTTGCTGCCGAAGTAAGCCATGCCCAGCCAATCGCCGTCAGTGCGCGCCCAACATCCATGACACCAAGGGCCCATCACCAGGACGTTGTAGATTCCGGGATTCTGCTTCTCGATCGCCTCATAAGTTCCGAGCGCGCCGAACAGATCTTCATTGTCGTACCAGCCACCAACGGTCATCACCGCCGCGTGAATGTTCTTCAGATTCGGAAATATGTTTCGCTCTTTCCAGAACTGATCGTAGTTCGGGTGCTCCATCATCTCGTCCCAGAACTTGATGCGAAAGCCGAACTGCTTCTGATAAATGTCGCCGGCGTTCTTCATCCCGCCCATGTCGAGATAAAACTTGTAGCCATCCTGCGTGCCGTAATTGAACGGCTTCACATAGTTATTGTTTGAGGTCGGTGTAGGCCGCGGCTGGCCAAATCCGGTGAAGAACGAAAAGTTCTGCGCCAGGAAGAGCGCGCCGTTGTGATGATTGTCGTCGCCGTGAAACCAGTCGGACACGGGCGCCTGGGGCGAGATCGCTTTGATCGCCGGATGTCCGTCGATGCCGGCCATTGAAGTATAGAAGCCGGGATACGAGATGCCATAGACACCCACGCGACCGTTGTTGTTCGGGACGTTCTTGATCAGCCAATCGACTGTGTCGTACGTGTCGGTCGTTTCGTCGATCTGATTCGGCTTCTTGTTGGGAATGTACGGCCGCACGTCTTCATACTCACCTTCACTCATGTAGCGGCCGCGCACGTCGCCGTAAACAAAGATGTAGCCTTCGCGCGCAAACAACTCATCGGGCCCGAGCGAAGTCTTGTAATTGTCCGGGCCGTAAGGACCGACGCTGTACGGCGTGCGATCGAACATGATCGGATACTTCTGCTTCTTATCTTTTGGTTCATAGATGCAGACGAAGAGCTTCACGCCATCGCGCATTGGGATCATGACTTCGCTCTTCGTGTAGTGACTCTTGATGTAGTCGGCGAGTTCGCGCTGCTCTCTGGTTAACTGGCCGTTGGGTTGAGCGAATGCGTTAAGTGAGAAAATGACTATCAGAGAAAGGGCGAAGAAATACTTCAGAAAGCGATCGATTGTCATAGCGACTCCGAATTGATTTCTAAACGCAGTGAGCATTTACGGTACTGCGCTCGATGGAACGAATTAGTGGAGGCCTGCCTGCGCCAGCAAGTCCAGAAATTGCTTCTGCGTGCGCATGTCGATTGATTGCGCGACCAGCTTTCCGTCGCGATCGTAAACAAAAGTTTTGGGGATGCCGTCGATGCGAAAAGTCTCGTTAACCTTGCGGCCCGGGTCGAGGAGAATTGGATAGGTCACATGATTCTCAGCCAGTAATTGGTTAACCTTAGGGGCTTCTTCATCAGAGATTCCGAGGATCACAAATCCCTGGCTCTGGAATCGTTTGTAGAGCGCATCAAGGTCAGGCATTTCACGGCGACACGGTTGACACCAGGTGGCCCAAAAATTTACAAGGACCACTTTGCCCTTCAACTCTCGCAACGTCCAACTCTTTCCCTGCAAATCATTCAACGTAAAGTCTGCCTGCGCACGCGCCGAATCATCTTCCTCAAGCTTCTTCATGGCTGCGGCGAATTGCGGATCGTCGCTGGCACCGCGCATCTTTTCATAACGCACGAGCATCGCGAGCTGTACATACGGATACGCCGGGTCAGTGCCATTCATTTTTTGCGGTTGTTCGCGGAGGGCTTGTGCCAGGGTCGTAGTGACCTCCTGCAAAGTGTCCCGGCCAAAGTCTCCTTCAGTTGAATAATTCGCGAGGCCGCTGGCCAGATTCAGCTTGTTTGCGGACGACGGCAACTTGCGAATATCCAATGCAAGCTGCTTAGTTGTCTTTGCGCGAACGTCGTCCGGCAGACTGCGCAATGTTTTGATCTGGTCTGCAATCGCCTTCTCCTTGGGCGGCATCGCGGGCTTTGCGGTTTGGGATCTGACAAGGCCGCTGGAGCAGGAAACGAGAACGGCGACCAGAACGCGGAGCGAACTTCCGAACGTAAATTTTGAAATCATTTGGCGCGATTTAATCACTATTTTTTCCATCTCGCAAAGGAGAGGTTATACTGGCGTCACTCGGGAAATGATTGAATACAAATGCTAAAAGTTGAAGACATGTCACCGGCTGAGATGCACGCGCTGCTCCAGCGGGAGAAATTTGGTCACCTTGGTTGCTCGCGCGACGGCCGGCCTTACGTCGTGCCCATGCACTATGCCTATGACGGCAAGGAATTCTATTTCTTCACGACGCAGGGCATGAAGACGCAGTTCATTGATGCGAATCCGCAGGTCTGTCTTCAAGTCGAAGAAATTCAGGACACCACGCATTGGCGTAGCGTCATGGTTGTCGGCAAAGCGACCGAAATAACCCAGCCCGACGAAATGCAGCGCGCAATGAAACTTATCACTGAAAATAATCCTTCGCTCACGCCGGCGATCAGCGCGACTCAACTCGATTCCCTGGGCCGCGCCGTCGATATCGCGCTGTATTGCATCACGCCTGAACTGATCGATGGGCGCAAGACAGTCTAAGCGAGCGCGCACTCAATTAGTTGCAAGCGCACTCGAGGGAGGCCATCGCTACCGCACCTGCGAATCAGCTAACAAAATGCGTGGCGCGGGAGGCAAGAGCCGCCGAGATAGACGCAACAAAATATTGACAGATATCGTATACTGTCCCGGTCTTACTCTCCTGGAAGTTCGCTCTCTCCGCTTTACCATCTCAGTTCCTGAGGAATTTCAGATGAAAATGAACTCGACTCGCGCACTCAAAGCGTTTTGGGTGGCGCTCCTCATTGTCTTCAGCAGCATCGCGGCTCACGCGACGGCAGTCGCAGGGAGCGATTGGCAGCCGCAACGCACCTGGGTTTACGTCGTCGGTGTATTGAAGTGGCAACATCGCGACATGTTCAATTCGTTTCCGCAAACAAACCGGCGCGACGCGCAACTGGTGGAATTCTTCCGGCAACAGGGAGTACCGGACGAGCAGATAATTTTTCTGAAAGATACACAGGCCACAACCCGCCGCGTCAACAACACGTTTCCTGAGTTTTTGTCCAAGGCTCGGCCCGACGATATGCTGTTCTTCTATTACACCGGTCACGGTTACAAGTCCGACGACGAGCGCACCACGTACTTCGCGACATACGATGCCGGTGACGATGTCGATGGCTGGGCCACCGACTCGATTGTGCGAGACATCGAGCAAAACTTCCGCGGTTCGCGCGCGATGCTGGTCGCTGACACCTGCTATTCGGGAAGCCTGGCTGCGGAGACAGAACGGCTGGGCCGGCGAGTCTCGTACGCAACGCTTACTTCGTCTTCGGCCAATCGCGAATCCACCGAAAACTGGACGTTCACGGAAATGCTGCTGGCCGGTTTCCAGGGCCAGTCCTTCGCCGATATCAACGGCGATGGCGAAATCACTCTGTCAGAGTTGGCGGCAGACATCCGAGACGACATGTCGTTTGCCGAAGGGCAGCGGTCGGTTTTTGTAACTACCGGAAATTTTCCCGCGACGATGCTGATTGGTCCGGCGCAACGCAAGATTAATCCGCAGGTCAGTCGTCGCGTCGACGTCCGGTCTGAAGGTGACTGGTACAAAGCGCGCATCGTCGATGTGAACGGCGGCAGCTATCACGTGCACTACTTCGGCTTTGAAGACAGTGATGACGAATGGGTTTCTTCCCGACAGATTCGTTCCGTCAGCGGACTGACCGCAGCCGCGGGAAACGCAGAGGCGCTTTCTGCCGAGGATCAACCGAGCGCGGGTTGGAATCGCCCCGTCGCCAGGAAACAAACGCGGCAAGACGACGGTGACGCCAACGAATGGCGACCAAGACGGCCCGTCAAGCAAGACTGGAGCCAGGAAAACCAATCGTCATCCAAACACAACTGGAATTGACAGAACAATGGATTGAGTCGAGAGTACCGCCGTGCGATCACAATCGACGCGGCGGTCGACTCAACTTTCTCTGCTCATCTTATTAATCTTCGGCGCGCTCGTCGCGTATTCGCTTAACCTCACCAACTATTTTCTCTCGGACGACTTCGTTCAGATCGGAAAAGTTCTGAACGGCGACTATTCTGTGGTGTGGGGTCGCGAGACTGGCGGCTTCTTTCGTCCGCTCTTTATTTGGAGTTACGTCAGCGACAGTTTGATATGGGGAGCCCGCCCGTTTGGTTATCACCTCACGAACGTTCTGCTTCATGGGTTGAATTCGTTTCTGATTTTTCGCTTAGGCCGCGAACTATTTTCTGAGGCTGCGAAAGATGCCGCGATCGCGGCCGCCATCCTGTTCCTCCTGCACCCTTCGCACACGGAAGCAGTTAGCTGGATTTCGGGACGAGCGGACCTGATCGCGACGTGCTTCGTGCTATTTGCGCTGACATCGTTTTTGATTTACTTGCGAGAGCGCCGCAACGCGCAAATGTGGGTCGCGCTGATAGCCTTTCTGATGGCGCTGCTGGCGAAGGAATCAGCGATTTGCCTGCCTTTAGTCGCTATTGTCCTGGCTTGTAGGCGGAAAAGCGAGACACCCTTGAAAACCGGCGTCTTGCTCAAGTCGTTCAGTTACTTCGTGGTATTGCTTGCGGCTTTCATTGGAATGCGCGCCTATTTCATCGGCGCCATCGTTGGCGGGTACGGCACTTCGCAGCATTTGAATTTTGCGCCCGGTTGGATCCGCGATCGACTGCTTGAAGCGGCGATCAGATCAGTTCTCCCAGCGTTGCCCGAAAGCTGGTCCACCGTTCTTTTCAAGCCGCTGCAGTCCGGAATGTTCTATCTGATCGTTTTGCTTTGTCTGGGCAGCGTTGCCGCGGCGGTGATCGCGAGACGAAAGCAACATGACGCTACCAGCCGCGCAACACAGAACCGTTTGCTGTTAATGCTGGTGTTGTCATTTCTGTTCGCGCTCTTGCCGGTTATTAGTTTGCGATTGAGTCTCTATGAAACTCTTGGCGAGCGTTTTCTTTATCTACCCACGATCTTTTCATGCTTGCTGCTCGGTTACTTGATTGTGATTCTGATCCGCAATCGCACAGTTCGTGTCCTGCTCTTAACTGCCGTCGCCTGTTTCTATTCAATTAACGTGTATCGCACGACGCGCGTTTGGCGAGAAGCTGCCCAACTCACACAGCGTATTCAGAACGAGCTGCTCACATCGGGACAGAGTAATCACCTTACGATTCTCAACGCGCCGGACAATTTGCGAGGAGTGCCGCTCTTTCACAATGGATTACCTGAGGCGTTGAATTTCGTGCCGAGCGGGAAGCCAGTTCCGCGCGTTGACATTGTCTCGTTTCAAAACCTGCGAAAAACATCCGATCACAAAGAAGTTAATTCCAGCAGTGGTCTGATTACTCTTCGCTCAGCCGACAATTTCGATCGATTCGACCGAATCATGAGCACCGCATGTGTTGAGGTCGTCAGCAGCGAACCGAACACTCTCCAACTACAACTGAAACCATGTGACTCCATGGCAGATGTTTACTTCTTCAGCGATGGACGGGTGAATAAGCTGCCACAAAATTAAAAACGGCCTTTATTGCTTCAATTCGCCCTTACGCAGAGATTCGAGCAGATGATTTACCGACTCGAGCAGCGCGCGGGCATTGCGCTCCATGCGATCAACCGCGTCGCGATGCATGGGTGCAAGCGGCGTCTTGCGATCTCGTTCGAGGAATTGGCAGATACCAATGATTACATTGAGTGGAGTCCGCAATTCATGGCTCATGGCTTTGGTAAAATCCGTTGTGCCCCGATTTTGATTGATCACATCGTCATCAAGAAACGAACCGTTCCGTGGGATATTGATTGAGGACTTCACCTTTTTCGCTGTCACACGAACTCAACCCATCAGGTTCGAGTTTCTGGACCCTCCGTCATGATTGATAGTCAATTCATGTGCCCTCACGTGATCGCGAAGATACGTTGATCTTATCGCAGTGAGATTTTGACGGACAGCAGTTTATGGTCCAAGTTATGCCCCGTTATGGAGCGATCTCCGGGCGATTCTCGGACAGAGAGGTAAGAACCTACTTGTCGGGCAAGAATTCGGCAATCAGCTCGTTGAGCCGATCGAAGTCGATCGGTTTAGTGACGTATTCGTTGCAGCCTGCATCCAGCGCCTCAGCACGCGATTCGGTCGAGTCGTGCGCTGAGACCGCAACGATTGGGACTCGCTTCATCCCTCTTTTTTGGCGGATGCTTCGGGTCGCGGCGAGACCATCCATCTTCGGCAGGCTTAGATCCATCAGGATTAGGGCCGGTCGAGTCTCCACCGCCAACTTTACTGCTTGTTCTCCGTCCGTCGCTTCGACAACGGAGTATCCCGCCATCTCAAGCAACCGTCTCATCATGAAACGGCTGTCCTCAAAATCTTCCACCACCAGGAATTTTTTCTTGTCTCGCTTCATGTCTGACCGCTTTGCATCCGCCTAAATTCAACTTCAGATCGCATGGCTAGCGTACGGCTCGGGTCGTCTGCTACGATAACGCATCGAAACGCGACACAGAAAGGTGAAACAATCGCGTTTATTTCGTACATCTCTCTCCCTATGATTTCGCGCTAACGATGACGCCGGCACCAGCCAAGAGTACGGAGTCCGCAGCCCTGGAAGAACTGGGGCGCGCGACGCTGCAAATCGTTCACGATCTCAAGAATCAACTTAATGGACTCAAATTGTACGCCACATTTCTGCGGAAGCGGCTTGAGGCCACAGATCAATCGATCGAAGAGCGCGAAACTTTAGCGAAACTGATTGCCGGATTGGATCGTGCGGCCAAGGATATGACTGCTCTCGTACGCTACGCGCGACCTTCGGACTTGCATACGCAAGAGGGCCTTGATTTGCGAAAAATTCTTTCTGATGTCGTTGCCGAAGCGGCGACGCGCGAGACGGGCGGGTTACCGCGCACACAGATCAATGCAGAGATTGAAGACACACCCATGTTAGGTGAATTCGATCCCACCGCTTTGATCGAGGCGCTCAAAGCTGTCACGGACGATGTCCGTGCCGCCGTGCCGCAGAAAGGCGCGAACACCATTTCATTGACGGCGCGCCGAGATCCAAAGGCGGCCACGCCGACGGTCATGATTCAATGGAGCGGCGTTCGATTCAAGCACCGAAACAATCCTTTCAAAGACTCAGGCTGCGGCACCGTGCATACGGCGCTCGCGGCCAGGATCATCGAAGCGCATCAAGGCCGTCTGGAGTGTGAAGCAGATGTCATTCGGGCATGGTTGCCGCTATCGACCAGGGAACAAATCTAAACGATGGGAAAATCGAAGTCTCAGGACATAAGAATTTTGGTTATCGATGACGAGCCGATGATGAGCGGCTCGTTGCGTCAACATCTGGTTGAGGAAGGCTATGCGGTTGATACCGCGGCCAGCGGCGCCGAAGCTATCGATCTGTTCGACGGCGGCGCTCATCACCTGGCGATTTGCGATCTGCAACTGCCGGATATGGACGGGCTGACCTTGCTGCGTCACATGAAAGACGCCAAGCCCAATACCGAAGTAATCGTCGTCACCGGTTATGGCTCAGTCCAGACTGCGGTTGAAGCAACGAAGGCCGGCGCGTTTTATTTTGTCGAGAAGCCTTTCGATTTTGAGGAGTTACTGCCGCTGGTCGAGAAAGCTCTCGAACGTCGCGAGTTAGTGGCCGAAACGGCCAACATGCTCCGCCAACTTTCGACGCGCTCTGAATATTTCAACATCATCGGCTCGTCGAAAGAGATGCAGACGATCTATGAAACGATTGAATCGGTAGCGAAATCCGATGCGAACGTTTTGATCGTCGGCGAGTCGGGCACCGGCAAGGAACTGATCGCGAACGCGATCCATTACAACTCGCTGCGCGCGAAGAAACCTTTTATCAAAGTGAATTGCGCCGCGTTGCCGAAAGAACTGATCGAATCTGAATTGTTCGGGCATACGAAAGGCGCGTTCACCGGCGCGCACGCAGACAAAGAAGGGTTGGTGCAACACGCGGCCGGTGGTTCTTTGATGCTTGATGAAATCGCCGAAATGGCGATCGAGTTGCAGCCAAAACTGTTGCGTGTCTTGCAGGAACGTACCTGTCGGAAGATCGGCTCAGAGAAAAGTTACCCGGTTGATTTTCGGCTGATCACATCGACTAATCGCATGCCTGCCGATGCTATTCGCGACGGGCTGTTGCGCGACGATCTGTTTTATCGCATCTCGACAATTACCATTCATGTGCCGCCGCTGCGCGAGCGCATGGAAGACATTCAGTTACTCACCGACCACTTCCTCAGTCAATACGCTGAAAAATACGATCGGCCGATCGTCGGCGTCTCACAGTCGGCGTATCAAAGATTGTTTGCTCATCCCTGGCCCGGTAACGTGCGCGAACTTCAGAATGTAATCGAACGCGCGGTATTGCTGGCCAAGGGCGAGCGCATCGAACCGATCGATCTGCCTTTCGACAATGGAACTGCGAGCGCGTCGGCGCCAACTTTGTCATGGGATGTGCCGCCGAACATGACGCTGGAAGACATTGAGAAATTCGTCATCGAGCGCACGCTGCAACGCACGGGCGGCAACAAACAAAAGGCCGCGAACATGCTCGGAATTTACCGGCCGCGGCTCTACAGCAAAATCAAGAAGTATAAGATTGGCTTGGAGAGCGTCAGCCCGAACTGATCAGCTTCAATCACAACTCAGCACGCGAAGGATTAAATCGTGTCGTCATATCCCGAAGACCGCCGCCAGTCTCCACGACTAGATGCGAAGCTCCAGGCCCGCCTGGAGTTCAGCGTCCTTTTGCGCGAAGCCGACACGAGCGATAGCGGCGTGCAGCATTTGCGCGCCGTTGCGGGTCACACGCTCAATCTCAGCGACAGCGGCTTGGCGGTGATGCTCCACGCAACGAACATCGACGAAGAGTATTTGATGGGCGGTGAAGGCTCGATGGCCATCGAACTCGATTTGCCGAACGGTCTGGCCATCGAAATTCAGGCGACGCCCGTGCGGTATGAGAAACTAGCCGAAGGCTACCTCATCGGCGCGCGCATCAGTCGCATGAAAGATCGCGATCGCGAGTTGTACGAAGAGTATCTGCGCGAGATTGGGGAGTAGCTGTGTCAGTCAACCTGGTAGGTCGCCACGCTCGTCGGCGTCTCGAAACATCTCACCTTGTAGATCTGCACGCGGTCGTCATTAATCTTCGCCGCTAACTGCTCGAGACAATATCGCGCGACATTCTCGGCCGAAGGATTCTGCTCTTCGACAAAGGGTTCCAACTCGTTAAGGTTCTTGTGGTCTAGATATGTGACCAATTCATCCGCCGCGTCCTTCAACTCCACAAAATCAACCAGCAAACCAATGTTATTTAGCTCACTCCCGCGCGCATAAATTTCGATTTTGTAGTTGTGGCCGTGCAGGTTCTCGCACTTTCCCCGGTAACCGCGCAGCTGATGCGCGCTGGAAAAGTTGCGCTCAATCATGACTTCAAATTGTCCGGGCATGCAGATAGTTTCAGGTTTCAGGTTCGAAGTTTCAAGTTGAGGCGGTTGCCGCTGATTCCGCCAAGAAGAAACGATGAAGATCCTCAACATCCGAAGTAATCCGGCACGGTGGCAAACTCTGCACGAACGTCTTGCCGTACATCTTTGTGCGCAGACGCGGATCCAAGACAGCGAGCACTCCACGATCCGTCGTGCTGCGAATCAATCGGCCTAGCCCTTGCTTCAAACTAATAATCGCTTGCGGCACGCTGTATTCGTAGAAACTCGATCCTCCCTGCTCCTCGATGTGGCGTTGCCGCGCCGCGATGATTGGATCGCTGGGGACAGCGAATGGCAGCTTGTCGATAATTACGCACGACAATTGTTCGCCGCGCACATCGACGCCTTGCCAGAAACTCGAGGTGGCAAACAGCACCGCGTTCGGCGTCGATCGAAACTTCTTCAGCAGCTCGCCCTTTGACGCCGAACCTTGCACGAAACATGGATAGTCGATCTGTGAAGCGACGCGCTCAAACATCTCGTTCATGCCCGCGTTGCTGGTTGAGAGCACAAACGCCCGGCCGGCGGTCGCGTTGATGATCTTGATGACTTCGTCAGCGGCGGCGCACCCCCACTCCGGCGAACGCGGATCGGGCATCTTCGGCGGCAGATACAGCACGGCCTGCTCATGAAAGTCGAAGATCGATTCCGCAATCATCTCTTCGCCCTGGTCCACGCCTAATCGTTCGCGAATGAAGCGGAAGTTGCCGGCGCTGGAAAGCGTCGCTGACGTGAGAACCACCGTCGGCACTTTCTCAAACAGCTTGTCCTGCAGCAGACCAGAAACATCGATCGGCGAAGCGCGCAGAAGTGTTCCGCGACCGCGCCGCTCCAACCAATAAACGAATTGTTTGTCTTCCGCTTTGACGATGAAATTCAGTTCGAAGCGAAGCTGGCGCACCCGCCGTAGAATATTGTCTGCATCCGCCGGCGCGTCTTTCAAAATCGCCAGCGTCGTCTCGAGACGATTCAGCGCACTGTCGAGCGGAGCGCCCGCATTCTTGTAGCGCAAATTGTCAATTTGCGAGTCTTCATCTGCATCGTCAGCGGACCGCAAGTTGCCAACTTGCGCTACTTGCTTCGCCAGCGTGAACCTTCCTTCCAAGCCACGCCCTTCGCGAAACGAAATCCAAAACTGCTCGGCAAAGCGCTGAATGCGCGCGCAGATTTGCCTCAGCTCACGATCCGCTTCGCGATCTTCGATCTTCAAGTAGCTGACATCGCGGAGCAGATCGTCGATCTGATAATTGGAAACTCCCATGCCAAAATATTCAGACGCAACGTCTTCGATCTGGTGCGCTTCATCGAGGATCACCGCCGCGTAATCCGGCAACACAGCGCCATACGCGCCATTGCGCAACGCCAAGTCGGCAAAGAACAGATGATGATTCACGACGATAATGTCCGCGTCGATCGCGCGCTGACGCATGCGCGTGAGGAAGCATGGATCGTAGTCAGGACATTTCTGGCCGAGGCAGGTATCGGACCGCGCATCGATGTGTCGCCAGAACGGCAAATTCTCCGGAAGATTCGAAAGCTCCGCACGATCCCCGGTTTCCGTTTTCGTCACCCAGTGAAAGACTTCATCAAACTGATCGATTTGATCGAGGCCTTCGAGCACCGGCGTCGTCTCCGCGCGCTTGATTCGATGCAGGCATGCGTAGTTGTTCCGGCCCTTCATCACCGCGGCACGAAACTTGGCGGGCAAGATCTCCTGAAGGAATGGAATGTCTTTGTCCATTAACTGTTCTTGCAGATTCTTGGTGCCGGTGGAGATGACGACGCGCGCGCCGCTGCCACACGCGGCGGCAATCGCCGGCACCAGATAAGCGAGCGTCTTACCGGTGCCGGTACCGGCCTCGACGATCAGATGTTGCTTCTGCTCGAACGCGCGCAGCACCGCTTCAGCCATATCAATCTGGCCGGGCCGATGTTCGTACTCAGGATGAGCTTTGGCGATGAGGCCGTCAGGGCCGAAGATCGATTGCATCATTGGGAGTATATCCGCAGATTACACGGATTACACAGATTGGTAAGACAAAAAATGTGCGCGGAATTCCGTTCTGCGTAATCTGCGAAATCTGCGAATGAATTCTTACGCGATTGCGCTGCGCTTCAACCGCTTCGCGTACAACGGAAACTTGGCGGTCAATTCTGCTACGCTACGTGTCACCTTCTCACGCACTTCTTCTGACTGCGGTTCGCGAACGATCGCTGCGATCATCTGACCGATTTCGCGCATCTCGGGTTCCTTCATGCCGCGCGTGGTCACCGCGGGTGTGCCGATGCGCAGGCCCGACGCGACGAAAGGTTTGTTTTGATCGAAAGGAATCGTGTTCTTGTTGACCGTGATGTGCGCGGCTTCGAGAGCTTTCTCGGCATCCTTGCCGGTGATTCCCTTCCCGTCCATCCACACATCGACCAGCATGAGGTGATTGTCGGTGCCGCCCGAAACGATGCGTAGTCCCTGCTCCTGTAATTCAGTGCAGAGCGCTTTCGCGTTTGCGAGAATTTGCCGCTGATATTCTTTGAAGTCATCGCGCAATGCTTCGCCGAACGCCACCGCTTTCGCCGCGATGATGTGCACGAGCGGGCCGCCCTGCACGCCGGGAAACAAGCGTCGATCGATTTCCTTCGCGTGCTCTTCTTTGCAAAGGATCAATCCGCCGCGCGGGCCGCGCAGAGTCTTGTGCGTCGTCGTCGTCACATAATCAGCGTGCGGGACCGGCGAAGGATGCAGTCCCGCGACGATCGGCCCGGCGATGTGCGCGATGTCGGCGAACATGCGCGCGCCGACGCTTTGAGCAATCTCACTGATGCGTTTGAAATCGATGATGCGCGGGTAAGCTGACGCGCCACAGACGACTAACTTTGGCTTGTGTTCTTCGGCGAGGCGTTGCAATTCGTCATAATCGATGGTCTCGGTCTCGCGCGACACGCCATAATCGGCGACCTTGTAACTCAAACCGGAAAAGTTCAGCGGATGCCCGTGCGTCAAATGCCCTCCGTGCGAGAGATTCATTCCAAGAATCTGATCGCCATATTGAATCGCCGCGAGATAAACGGACATGTTCGCTTGCGCGCCGCTGTGCGGCTGCACATTCGCATGGTCAGCGCCGAACAACTCTTTCGCGCGATCGATAGCCGTCTGCTCGACGACATCGGTCCATTCGCAACCGCCATAGTAGCGCTTGCCGGGATAACCTTCGGCGTACTTGTTCGTGAATACCGAACCGGCGGCTTCGAGCAAGGCTTCGCTCACAAAATTCTCGGACGCGATCAGTTCAAGGCCGTTCGCCTGGCGCGCGACTTCGTTATCGATGGCGTTGGCGATGACGGGATCGGTTGCGGCGAGAGGTAGATTTAGAAGGTTGTTCATCGGCGTCTCCGGTGTGGAGTGCGGCGGCTTGACGCCGCTTTAATTTAGCTTTGGTTGAGCTTCCCCCGCGAATTACAAGGCGCCGTCAAGCCGGCGCAGTCCAAAAGACTATTTCGTCGCGTGATGCGCCAATTCTTCCTGCTCAATTTCGCGAATCTTTTCCACGCGCCGCGCATGGCGGCCACCGTCGAAACTTGCGGCAAACCACGCGCGCAGGATCTTTTCGTTCTCATCGGGTGATGTGTAGCGCGCTGCCAGCGAAAGTATGTTCGCGTCGTTGTGTTCGCGCGCGAGTCGCGCGATCTCTTCGGTCCACGCGGCAGCTGCGCGCACCCCCGGAACTTTGTTCGCGGCGATCGCCATGCCCGTCCCCGAACCGCAGACGAGCACGCCTTGATCGACTCTTCCTAAGGCAACTTCCTCGGCAACCTTTTGCGCGAAGTCGGGATAATCCACCGACTCAGTCGATTGCGTGCCCAGGTCTTCGTACTGAATTCCGAGCTGATCGAGCACTGGCTTCAGACGTTCCTTCTCTTCGTATCCGGCATGATCAGCCGCGATCGCTATCTTCATTTTCGACAACTCACTTTATTGGATTTGGTTCGATGGTACATCACGCCTGGTGACGCCGCAAAGCCGCACAATTTCTGTGGTGGGCCGGCTTCGAAGGCGCTTTGGATTGTCGTTTAGATGCCGGACTTGCCCGGCATGGTCGGGACAAGTCCCGACTCTAAACCTTCACCGAGTAACGCCAGTTGCGTTTGTCTCTATCGCTAAGCGAGAATGCCTTTCTATGCGCTGGTCACAATATTTCATACCTACTCTGCGCGAAGACCCGGCTGACGCCGAGGTCATTTCGCACAAGCTGCTGCTGCGCGCGGGCGTCGTGCGCCAACTTTCAGCCGGAATTTATTCATACTTGCCGCTGGGCCAACGCATCGCTCTTAAAGTGATGCAGATTCTGCGCGAAGAGATGAATGCCGTTGGCGGCCAGGAATTCTATCTGCCGGCGTTGCATCCGGCCGAAATTTGGCAGGAGTCGGGGCGCTGGAGCGCAATCGGCGACGAGATGTTTCGGTTAAAAGATCGCAAGGGCATGGACATGTGCCTTGGCATGACGCACGAAGAAGTGTTCACTGCGATTGCGCGCAACGAACTGCGTTCATACAAACAGCTGCCACAGGTTTGGTATCAGATTCAGATTAAGTTCCGCGACGAGCCGCGTCCTAAATCGGGCCTCATGCGGCTGCGCACTTTCATCATGAAAGATGCGTACACATTCGATGTTGATTGGGAAGGCCTAGACAAGTCCTTCATCGACCAGCGCGAAGCTTATAAGAAGATTTTCGCGCGTTGCGGAGTTCAGTTTTCGATAGTCGAAGCGTCGTCCGGATCGATGGGTGGATCGGAATCGAATGAATTCGTCGCGCGGACTGATGCCGGCGAAGATTTCATCGCGACGTGCACGTCGTGCGATTACGCTGCGAATCTGGAAAAGGCGACCTCGCGCCTGCCGAAGATCGAAGACGAGACCGGACCTGACGCGCCGGAAGAATTTCCCACTCCGGGAGTGAGGACGATTGAAGATTTGGCGCGCGCGCCGTATCTCGTCGCCGCCAATCAGCAGATCAAGACGCTGGTTTACGTCGCAACGATCGAAGGCGAGTCGCGTCCGGTGCTGGCGTTGCTAAGAGGCGATCATCCGCTCCATGAAGTGAAGTTTGCTGATGCAATAGGCGCTACCGCGGTGCGACCTGCGCATCCCGAAGAGATTCGCGATTTGCTTGGCGCGAGCGCCGGCAGCCTCGGTGCGGTTAATGCGAAAGAAAATGCGCGCGCGACTAAGCAGCAACTCATAATCGTCGCCGATCAAGGTCTGAAAGACCGTCGCAACATGACCACCGGCGCGAATAAAGATGACCATCACATTCGCGGCGTTAACCTCGAACGCGACATCGAAGTCGATCAATGGGCTGATCTGCGCACTGTCGAATCGGGCGAAGCTTGTCCACGTTGCGACTCGGGCACACTCGAAGTTTTCAAAGCCATGGAGATTGGCCACATCTTCAAACTAGGCACGAAGTATTCTGATTCGATGGGCGCGCACGTGCTGACGGCCGACGGCAAGTCCGTGCCGATCGTGATGGGCAGTTACGGCATCGGCGTTGAGCGAATCATCACGGCCGCGATCGAGCAGAACCACGACGCCGATGGAATCATTTGGCCGAAGTCGATCACGCCGTTCGATGTGATCGTCACCATCACCAATATCAAAGACGAGAAGCTGCGCGAAGCTGGTGAAAAGCTCTATCAGGATTTGCAACGCGCGGGATTGGAAGTTTTGCTGGACGATCGCGATGAGCGTGCCGGCGTGAAATTCAAAGACGCCGATCTGATCGGCATTCCCTATCGCATCACAGTCGGCAAGAAGATTGCCGACGAAACGGTCGAATTGTTCGACCGCCGCGCAAAGCAGAGCGAAGACGTGAAGCTGGTCGATATTGTGAAGCGCGTTCAGACTTTGGCGTTGTCACAACCGTAGAAAGTAAACGTTTAGAGGCGGGCTACGGCCCGCCAGATCCTCGACGAACCAAAGAGGCGGGCACCAACCCGCCTCTAAACATGATCGGGGTTATACTAGTCGGGAAATGCCTACTGGTCCTTCGCCCATCCGCGCAACTTCGATTTTTTACCTGTTGTGCTTGTGTTTCTTTGCAGTTGGCAAGATCCACTCCCAGGACGAACTCCCCGACCTTGTTCGTCGCATCAAGCCCTCGGCGGTCGCCATCGAAACGTTCGATGCGCGCGGCGAAAAGCTTTCGCGCGGCAGCGGCTTCTTCATCGACAAAGATCGAGTCGTTACTAACCGTCACGTGATCGATGGAGCGTATCGTGCTGAAGTCCACCTGAATTCCGGCAACAACTATCCGGTCAAAAGTGTGATCGCCGTGGATGCGGAAGGCGACGTCGCCTTATTGAAAGTCGAGCCGCCACCGAATCTCGTGCGGGCTCTGTCGCTCGATCGCACTTCGCCGCAGGAAGGCGAAAGTATCGTGGTCATCGGTAATCCGTTTGGTTTGGAGGGTAGCGTGACGAACGGAATTGTTTCCGCGGTGCGCGACATTCCCGGCTTTGGCCGCATCATTCAAATCACCGCGCCCATCTCGCCGGGTTCCAGCGGCAGTCCGGTCGTCAACATGCAGGGCCAGGTGATCGGCGTAGCGACTTTGCAAATCACCGGCGGCCAGAGTGTCAACTTCGCAATTCCGTCTGAGCGCATCGCGCAACTCGATCGCAACGCGCAATCAGACAGTTCACAGCAAACTTCGCTCGGCGAATTGGTGGCCGCAACCAGCAGAAACAAACGCGCGAAGGCCGTCGAGTATTTTCGCGATGGCCTTAGTTTTCTTTCGAAAGACGACTGCCAGAGCGCGCTGCCTTACTTTCAAAAGGCAACCGACTCAGACGGCGCTTACGGCGAGGCGTGGGCGCAGGCCGGCTTCTGCAACGAAAAGCTCGGCCGTCATGCCGAAGCAGTCGAAGCCTCGAAGAAAGCTGTCGCAATTCGTCCTTCGGCGGAATCTTTTTTCAACATCGGGCTGGCGAATTACTATTTGAAAAATTATCGCGATTCGGAAGCCGCTTATCGACAGGCG
>JAJPKD010000069.1 GCA_021323895.1 Acidobacteriota bacterium
ATCAAGTTCTGGCCATTGCTCGTGCCGTGCGGGACGAAGCCGGCCGCGCGCTGCTGGTGGGCGGGTGTGTGCGCGATGACCTGATGGGCCAGCAGCCGAAGGATTGGGACTTGGAAATTTATGGAATCGCGCCTGCGCGTCTTCGTGAAATTCTCGATCGATTTGGATCGGTCAACGTCGTAGGCGAGGCATTCACGGTTTATAAGCTGGGTGCCGATTTTGATGTCTCGCTACCGCGACGCGAGCTCAAGACGGGGCGCGGCCACCGCGCGTTCTTCATCGAAGGCGATCCTTCTATGTCGATCGAAGAAGCGACGAAGCGCCGCGACTTCACAATCAATGCGATTCTGCAAGACGCGCTGACGCTCGAAATCATCGATCCTTTCGGCGGTCGCAAAGATCTCGACGCAAAGAGCCTGCGTGCGGTTTCGCCAAAGACGTTTCCGGAAGACAGCCTGCGCGTGCTGCGTGCTGCTCAGTTCGCGGCGCGATTTGAATTTGAAATCGATCCGGAAACAGTGGCGCTTTGCCGCTCGATCGACGTGACCGATTTGCCCGCCGAACGCATCTGGGGCGAAATGGTGAAGCTCCTGCTGCGCGCTCAGCGGCCTTCAATTGGGTTGAAGTGGCTGCGTGAACTCAGCGCGGTCGATCAACTGTTTCCAGAACTAAAGGCGCTGATCGATGTGCCGCAGGAACCTGAGTGGCATCCGGAAGGCGACGTCTGGATTCATACTCTGCTGACTGTCGATCGCGCGCGCGAGCTGATTGATGATCTGCCCTATCCGAAGCAGGTTACAGTGATGCTTGCCGCGTTGTGTCACGACTTCGGAAAACCTGCGACGACTGAGTTCGTCGATGGCCGCATCCGTTCGCGGGAACATGAAGAGGAAGGCGTGCCGCCGACGGAGAGCTTTCTCGGTCGGCTGAACATTCACACACTCGATGGTTATGACGTGCGAGGGCAGGTGATCGCCCTGGTGCGCGATCATCTGAAGCCGGGAGAGTTCTACAAGAAGCGCGACGAAGTTGGTGACGGCGCGTTTCGCCGGCTCGCGCGCAAATGCGAACTCGATCTTTTGTATCGCGTAGCGAAAGCGGACTCCCTGGGACGGAACGCGGATTGGGTGCCGCGCGAAAATTGGTATGACGCAGCCGCGCAGGAATGGTTCATCGAACGCGTGCGCGAGTTGGATGTCGGATCACAGGCGCCTGCGCCGATGCTGCTTGGCAGACACTTGTTGGAAATGGGCATGCAACCCGGTCCCCGCATGGGCGATATTACGAAAGCCATTTACGAGATGCAGTTGGATGGACGAGTGACTTCGCTCGATGAGGCGAGTGCAGCGGCAAAGAAGATGTTATCCGCAGATTACCCAGAGTCCGCAGGCAAAACTGAAAGAGAAACCGAGCCCGCGTGATCTATCGCACTGACCGGCTTTATTCTTTGTTCTAATCTATGTAATCTGCGAAATCTGCGGATTCCAATCTTAATCTGACGACATGATAGAGTAACCGCCATGATTGAACTTCAACTTACCGACGATCACGAAGCCCTGGTGCAAACCGTGCGCGAGTTTGCGCAGAAAGAAGTCGCACCCTACATCAAAGAGTGGGACGAGAAGCAATACTCCAGCCCCGACATTTTCAAAAAGATGGCCGAGCTGGGTCTGCTCGGCGTGTGCATTCCCGAACAATACGGCGGCGCAGGATTCGATTACATCTCGCTCGGCCTGGTGTGTGAAGAACTGGAAGCGGTCGATACTTTTCTGCGCGTCGCAATGTCTGTGCACGTGGGCTTGAACTCGATGACGCTCTACACGTGGGGCACCGAAGAGCAGAAGCAGAAATATCTCGTGCCGCAGGCCAAGGGCGAGAAGCTCGCAACGTACGGACTGACTGAGCCCGGTGCCGGTTCGGACGTAGTGGGGGCGCGATCGACCGCGCGTCGCGATGGCGACGAATACATTCTGAACGGCGAGAAGATGTGGATCAGCCTCGCCGATTATGCCGACAACTTTCTTTTCTATGCCTGGACGGATGAAGAGAAGCGGCGCAAACGCGATCACACCGGCATGTCTTGCTTCATTGTCGAGCGCACGATGAAAGGATTCACGTCGGGAACGATTAACGGAAAGATGGGTATTCGCGCGGGCAACACCGGATACTTTTCATTGCAGGATGTGCGCGTGCCGAAAGAAAACCTGGTCGGCGAAGAAGGCGAAGGATTCAAGATCGCAATGTTCGCGCTGGAGCAGGGAAGGTACACGGTCGCTGCCGGTGCGACCGGAGTCATTCGCGCATCGCGCGATGCGTCGGTCGCTTACGCGCTCGAACGCGAGACGTTCGGAACGAAAATCGCGAATCACCAACTAGTGAAGCAGAAGATCGCCGAGATGGAAGCGGATTACTGGATGTCGCACTTGCTTTGGGCGCGCGCGGGTTGGCTGAAGAATGAAGGCAGACCAAGCGGTCGCGCGACATCACTCGCAAAGTGGCAAGCAACGGTGCGCAGCGAGAAGGCCGCATCAATGGCGATCGAAGTCCACGGCGCGAATGGCTACTCGAACGATTATCCGGTCGAACGGTATCTTCGGAACTGCAAAGCCGCAGTCATCTATGAAGGCACGCGCGACATTCACACACTGATGCAGGCTGACTGGGCGTTGGGATTGAAGAAAGAGAAGCCAGCGCGCAAGATGCTACCGGCGTGGAAACCCGCGGAGTCGGGGGCAGGTGCTCATTGATCGGTTCGCCCGGGTGCACACTGAATACTCAGTTAGCGCGGGCAGTCTTCCCGACTGACGTGTGTGCCACAATCCAATCGCCCATCGTCTGAAGCGCCACCGGTGCGATCGTTTCCTCGATATTGGCGTATTCAGAGGGAGAGCCCGTAGTCGCCGTCTGGAATAGATGGTTTAGTTTCGGCAGCAGCACGATCTTGTAGTCACCATTGCCGCCGTCCTTCAGCGCCTGTTCGATTGCCGCCAAATCTTCTTTGGCCGGTACCTGCGTGTCCAACTCGCCGTTAATCGCCAGCACTGGCACCCTTATCTTGAGCAGCGTCGGCCGTGGATCGTAACCGAGGAAAAAGCGGAACCATGGTGTCAATATTTGATTGAGCTGGCTCGCCGTACCTGCCAACTGCGCTTCGAGATTTTTCCTCGATCGCTCTTCGATCTTCGCACGCTCAGCATCAAGTTTTTGTTTGGCAACTGCCGGGTCCTTTTCATCGCGGGCAATGGCGAATAGGCGAGCTGACTGCGCCGCCGATTCATTGACTTGACGCTCGCACTCGGCGGAAGAGATTAAGCGGTTCTGCATTGCCAGTAGCTTGTCGCCAACGATTCCCGGCCCGGCCATCAGCACGATGAACGCGACATCATTCGAGCGTGCAGCCGCCATCGGCGCAATCATGCCGCCTTCGCTGTGTCCAATCAGTCCAATCTGTTTCGCGTTGATCTCTTTCCGTGTCTTGAGAAAGTCGACGCCGGCCAGCACGTCGTTCACGTAATTCTCGCTGGTGTCATTCGGCGTGCCCTTCGAAGTGCCGCCGACCCCGCGATCGTCCACGCGCAAGACGGCGACGCCGCGACGCGTCAGGTAATCGGCCAGCACCAGAAACGGCCGGTGGCCAAGAAGCATTTCGTCGCGATCCTGCGGACCCGAACCCGTGATCAAAAGCACCGCGGGAAAAGGACCAGCGCCGCTCGGGATGGTCAACGTCCCGGCCAGCGTGATCTTGTCCTGAGTGTTGTGATAGCTGACCTCCTGTTCCGCGTAGGGGTAAGGCTTCACCGGAGTCTGCGGACGTTTCAACGCGGCATCTTCGG
>JAJPKD010000252.1 GCA_021323895.1 Acidobacteriota bacterium
AAGCAACAGAAGTGGGTCGTGATTGAATCGCCCGCGATCATCGATGGTATCGACTTGCGAACAGCCAGCGCGTTGCCTGATCGCGCCGGCAGCGACAAGTACCTGATTACTTTCTCGCTCAAGAAAAGCGGCGCCGACAAGTTTGGTGCTTGGACGGGTGCGAACATAAATGAGTACATGGGCGTGGTGCTGAATGACGAAGTTAAGTCCATCGCCTTCATCAAGTCGCAGATTTTCGACACGGGTGAAATCACCGGCAACTTTACCAAAGAGCAAGGTGAAGACCTGGCCCTGACTCTGCGTTCCGGCGCACTGCCCGCGCCAATTGAGTATTCCGAAGAGCGAACTGTCGGTCCGAGTCTCGGCGCTGATTCGATTCGCGCCGGTGTGCGCGCTTCGCTGCTTGGTTTGGGGCTGGTGGTGTTGTTCATGCTGATTTACTACCGCGGCTCTGGGGTGAATGCCATCGTGGCATTGCTGCTGAACATGATTCTGATGCTGGCAGGACTAATCATGTTCGGAGCGACCCTGACGTTGCCGGGCATTGCGGGCATCATCCTGACAATTGGTATGGCGGTCGATTCGAATGTGCTGATCTTTGAGCGCATCCGCGAAGAGATGCGTTCTGGAAAAACGATTCCGTCAGCCGTCGAACAAGGTTTCGCTCACGCGTTCATCACCATCATTGACACGCACGTAACCACGATCGTGTCGGCCGTGTTCCTTTATTTCTTTGCAACTGGAGCCCCGATGATCCGCGGGTTCGCGGTAACGCTCGCCCTCGGTTTGGTGGTGAACCTGTTTTCGGCAGTATATGTCTCGCGCACAATTTTCATTTGGCTGCTGAGTCGCAAGGGACGCCGCGCGGAATCGTTGAGCATCTGAGAGTTTCTGCATGTTTAGATTATTTCATGACGTAAAGATTGACTGGCTCGGCAAGCGCCGATTCTTCATCGGGATCTCGATTGTGTTGATGTTGGCCGGAATGGGCACTGCTCTTTATCGACACAGGGTTCACCCAAACGGAACCGATGCGTTCAATCTTGGTGTGGATTTCAAAGGCGGCACCGTGGTAACGGCGCGCTTCAAGCAACCACCGCAGGTTGAAGCATTGCGCGTCGCTATTCAGACTGCCGGCGTCCGCGATGCGGTGATTCAACCTGTGCTCGACAGACAGGGCGAGTTCTTAATTAAAGTTCCGCAGCAGGGCGTACTGCCATCCGATGCTAATCAGACACAGGTAGGAGTCGATCCGGCGCGCGCGCGGCTCGGGCAGGCGCTAAAAACCTTCGGCGAAGGGAATGCGGAAATTTTGGGGACGGATGCGGTTAGCGCTATCGCCAGCTCGCAACTTCGGACGCAAGCCATAGCCGTCACCATCGCCGCCCTGATCGGAATGCTTCTCTTCATTGCATTTCGATTCGAATGGACTTACGGAGCAGCGGCAGTCGTGGCCGTCTTTCACACGGTCCTGGTCACCCTCGGTATTTTTTCTATCTTTCAAATCGAGATCAATTTGACTGTGATCGCGGCGCTGCTGACCCTGGTTGGTGTCGACGTGAATGACTCGATCGTCATTTTCGACCGAATTCGAGAGAATCGAAAGTTGTATCGCCGGATGAATCTGTATGACGTGACTAACCTCTCAATTAATCAAACCTTGTCACGTACGGTAATCACTTCCGGACTGGTGTTCTTGTCGGTAGTTTCGCTCGTATTGCTGGGCGGCGAAACTCTGCGGCCATTTTCTTTGGCCCTCATGATGGGCATTACTTTCGGCACTTACGACACGATCGCGGTCGCTGGTCCGCTGATGGTTTGGTGGGAAAAACGCGTTGAAGCTGCGAACCGCGCCGCCGTCGCCAAGCAGCGGGACACGTCGCCGAGCAGAAATTCAGCGCGTACAGATCGTCGTCCAAGTGGCGTCGGCAAACCTTCCAAGGCTGCGTAAGCTTGGAACAAAACCGCACTTATCGGAATCTAATCAGTCGTATTTTGTTGGTTGATAACACGCGTGACCGAACCTGCGAGAAGGCAACTTTTCTCAGGGATTGTTCTTGACTTTGCAAGTAATTGCGGCATAGACTGCGTCCGTTGCTGGCCAATTAAATACGTTCGTTACGGTGCCCTTGCTCGGAATGGGAGGCGCGGCGGCTTGTAACGTGTGGTGGCCAGTTTCTTTGTGTCTCGCAAAGCGGTTGGGCACGACATCAACACGAAAAAACCATCCGCTGGCTTCCTCTTCACGTTGCATTAACGGGTTTCGGATCAATGGTCTGATCGAAGCCCCTTCGACCCAATTGGCGCCGAATTTGGGAGGACAGAAATAATGTTCGAAAACTTAGTCGAGTCGGGATCGCACAGTGCCGATATCAAACGGAAGGGCGGTTTCCTGCTTGGATTCACTATCGTTTACCTGGTTCTGATTGTGGCAGGCGCCATCGCGGGCATCATGTTAGCCACGGCCAATATCGATCAGCAGACTCTTGAGTTGACTGCGCTGATTGCGCCAGTGCCGGTTCCGCAGCAACAACAGCAACAAAAGCAGGAAGCTAAGCCTGAGAAGGTTGAACTCAGCAAGAACGTTGACGTTCGCAAAGAGTTGATCGCGGATGTCTCGCGCGCCGACCTTGTACCGAAAGAGATTTCGGCGAAGGCCAGCGACATTCCACCCGTTCGCAAGGGTGTTGTGACGATGGTCGGCAGCGCTAACTCAAATGCGGTGGCGCCGGTTGCGCCCGGAACTGGAACCGGTCAGTTCATTTCCGCTCCGACTCGAGTTGAGACTAATGACGAACCGCCGCCGCCGGCTCCGACACCGAAGCCGACACCGCATGCTCCGATTTCAGGAGGCGTTCTCAATGGCAAGGCAGTCCATCTGGTGACGCCGCCGTATCCGGCGATTGCGCGTAGCGCGCACGCGGCGGGTTCTGTGCAGGTGCAGGTGCTGATTGACGAGAATGGCAACGTGATCTCAGCGCATGCCGTGTCTGGTCATCCGCTGTTGCAAGCCGCGGCCGTCGCCGCAGCGCGGGCATCGAAATTCACGCCGACGAAACTTTCCGGACAGCCCGTGAAGGTCAACGGCGTAATCATCTACAACTTTGTTGCGCAGTAAAGTTCAGGCGCTGGTCATGCTAACGCTGGCCAGCGCTTCGCGTTTCACTGCCGGTAAGAAATCGTAATTAAAAACTTTTGGAGGAGTTACCGTGACTATTTTGACAACCATCCTCGGAACGAAAGCGATGGGCTTTCTTCTGTTTCTCTTGCAAGCTTCGCCGAGTCCCGCCGCGGGATCAACGACGGGCAACGAATTCACCATCACGGAGATGGTCAAGAACATGGGCGCCGTCGCTATCACGGTCGTGATCATTCTACTGATCATGTCTGTGTACTCGATCGCGATCATGGTCGAGCGCTATCTGACCTACACGGCGGCCAAGAAGCAATCCCGTGAGTTTGCGCCGCGCGTCGCCCAAGCGTTAAAGAACAATCGCATCGAAGAGGCGATCAATATCAGCGACAAGCATCGCAAGTCGCACCTGGCGATGGTGGTCAATAGCGGTTTGCAGGAGTTTCGCGCACACGAGCAATCCACCGATATTTCCGGGAACGAAATCGAGGCGTCGAAGCGAGCCTTGCAGCGCGCAATCGCGATCAAGACAGCCGAGTTCCGGCGCGGCCTTTCCGGTCTGGCGACCATCGGATCGACGGCCCCGTTCGTCGGATTGTTCGGCACGGTGTTCGGCATCATTAACGCGTTCCGCGGCATGAAGAACGCTGAGTCGGCTGGTATCGCGGCGGTTGCCGGCGGTATTTCGGAAGCGCTCTTTACGACGGCGCTCGGCCTCGTAGTGGCGGTGCCGGCCGTTTGGTTATTCAACTACTTCACCGGCAAGGTTGATGGTTTCGTGGTGGAAATGGACAACTCAGCTTCAGAGCTGGTTGACTACTTCATCAAGAACCGCACGAAGCAGTTGAATCCATAACAGCGGACGGTAACTCCGTGATGGCGTAGCAGCCGCGTCGCTCGTTCGACGGGCTGCTCGCCTGCGGCTTAGAAGGAGAAGTAAGTATGGGAATGCAAGCTGGCGGTGGCGGCGGCCTCCAATCGGAGATCAACGTGACTCCGATGGTGGATATCATGCTGGTGCTGCTGATCATCTTCATGGTAGTCACGCCGTTCCTACAACAGGGAATTACGGTTGCCATTCCGCGCGAGATGCGTAATCCGGACGAGGACCAGGCAATCAACAAAGAGACTTCGGTGATCATTTCGGTGCCTGCGGATAACCAATATTACCTTGGTAAGAAAAAGGTGAACCTCGACGATTTGAAATCGACGGTGGAAAAGGCGCTGGCCAACAAGAAAGAAGAAGACAAGATCGTTTACATCAAAAGCGGCGTTGACGTCAGCTACGGCGAAGTTGTGAAAGTAATCAACGCAGTCCGCGAAAAAGGTGTGGACAAGATTGGTTTGGTTGCCGATAAAAAGAAGGGCAAAGGCGCTGCTGCGGCGCCCGCGCCGGGCACCTAAGCTGAAATTGAAATTCCGCCTGATGCGGGCGGCGTAAACATAAAAGAGGTAACCTTATGGCAATGGGTGGTAGCGGCAATCGCGCCGTTCCTTATATCAACGTAACCCCCCTCATCGACGTGCTGCTGGTGCTGCTGATCATTTTCATGGTCGCCACACCGCTCAAGCCGAGCCGGTTCAAAGCTGACATTCCGACACAGCGCGATCCAAATGAAGATCTCAGCAAGTTGAAGCCTAATCCGCTGACGCTGGTCGTGTCGATATCAACTGACCTCCAATTGAAACTGAACCAGGAAACGATCGGTTCGGTTAACGACCCCAGCGCACTGGCCGCCAAACTGCAACAGACATTTCAACAGCGTAAAGAACAGCACGCGTACAAGGTCGGAATGGAAACTGCAACCAACATTCCGGAAGATCAGCGAATCGAAAAGACGGTCTTTGTTAAGGCGCCGCGGGCGTTGAAGTACGGCGATGTCGTCAAGGTAATCGACGCGATTAAGGGAGCCGGCGCCAATCCGGTCGGTCTGCAAGTTGACGATCTGCCGTAGTATGAGCGGCAAAAATTTTCGCCCGCAGTTCCGCCCGCCGCTGGAATGTTCGTTAAGGGCGCGGCGGCATCTTCATCTAAACGGAGCTAAGTGAAATGAGATTATCTCGGTCCAGGATCGGCTTAACAGCGATCCTGGCTTTATTTGTGGCCGGTGCTTCCGGCTGCACCCTTGTCAATAAAATCAGGGCCAAAAACGAGCTGAACGAAACGGCCAAAGCCTATAAAGAAGGCCACTTCGAAGATGCGGAAACGCATGCGAGACGTGCACTGGCGCTCGACCCGTCCAATCAAACGGCCCCGATTTTCATCGCTCGCGTTATCCACCAGCAATATAAACCGGGAGTTGACCAACCCGACAACATTCAGAAAGCGCGTGACGCTATTGCCGCTTATCAGAAGGTTCTCGAAAATCCGCCAAACGCACAGCAGGCAGACGAAGCTTACAAAGCTATTTCGGTTCTTTATTCTGCGATTAAGGACGAGCAGAACCTGCGCGCGTGGATTACGAAACGCGCGACTGATTAGAATGAGCCCAGTGAAAAACGGGCCGAGGCTTATGCGATTCTCGCTGGCAAGGATTGGGACTGCTCGTACAAAGTGACTGAACAGCCGGACATCAAGACCACATCAACCGAAGGTGGCGGCGCTAAGGTCACTTACAAGAAGCCGAAAGAGCAGAAGGACTTTGACATGATTCAGAAATGTGTGGTGCGCGGACTGGAAGAGGCCGAAACCGCCATTAAGATGGATCCAAACAACGAGTCGGCCTGGTCCTACAAAACGAATCTGTTGCTCGAAGCCGCCAAGCAAGCTGAGATGGACGGCAAGGCTGACCAAAAGGCCCAGTACGAAAAACAATCTGAGGTGGCAAACAAACGCGCTACCGCTTTGGCTGACGAGCGACGCAAAAAAGAGGAAGCCGCCGAAGCTGCCGCGGGAAGTCCGACTCCATAAACCATCAAGACAATCTCTCGCCTTTCAGCGAGCATCGAATAGGTGACGCCAGACTTTTTTCAGGTCGAGCGTCACCTATTGCTATAATGGAAGAGGTTAGAGGTCAGAGATTAGAGGTCAGTTGTTGTCTTGCCTCTAGTCTCTAGCCTCTAACCTCTGCTTTCTTATGGTTCGCATCGAAGAAATCGTCGAAAAAGTTCGCCGTAACCATCCTGAGGCGGACTTGAATCTGCTGCGACGCGCTTATCTTTTTTCCGCGCGCGAACATCGCGGCCAGAAACGCGCGTCAGGCGAATCATATTTGGTTCATCCGCTTGAGGTCGCAAACATCCTGGCCGACATGCGCATTGACGCGGTTTCGGTTTCGACCGGGTTGCTGCACGACGTGGTCGAAGACACACTCGCCGATACTGATACGATCCGCGATTATTTTGGCGACGAGGTTGCACACCTCGTCGAAGGCCTCACGAAAATCGCGCACATCAGCAGCGTCTCGCGTGAAGAGCAACAGGCCGAAAACGTCCGCAAGATGTTGCTGGCGATGATTGACGACGTACGGGTCGTGCTCGTCAAGCTGGCCGACCGCCTGCATAACATGCGCACGCTCGAATACCTCAGCCCCGAGAAGCGGCGACGCATCGCGCAGGAGACGATGGACATTTATGCGCCGATTGCGCACCGGCTTGGAATGGGAAAACTGCGCGGCGAGCTGGAAGACCTGGCGTTCAAGAACCTCCACGCGGAAGACTATCGCGAAATCACCGCCCAACTCGAAAAGCGGCGAGCCGCAAACGAGGCCTTTCTCAATGAAATCACCGCGGACATCGAACAGAAGATGCGCGAGGCAGAAGTACCAATTCTTCGCGTGGAAGGCCGCGTTAAGCGTATCTATTCGATCTGGAAAAAGCTGAAAGCTCAGGAGATCGATCTCAATCAGGTTTACGATCTGGTGGCGGCGCGAGTGATCACGCCAGACGAAATTCGGCACTGCTACGCCGCGTTGGGCGTAATTCACACCAGCTGGAAACCAGTGCCGGGCCGCTTCAAGGATTGGATCGCGACGCCGCGCGATAATCTTTATCAATCCCTCCACCCTTCCGTAATTGGCCCCAAGGGCCAGCCTTTTGAAGTTCAAATTCGCACCGAAGAGATGCACGTCATAGCCGAAGAGGGCGTGGCAGCGCACTGGAAATACAAAGAAGGGAAACGCGGAGCGCACGACGACGATGAGGCGCTGAAGGTCTTGCGGTCGCTCGTTGAGTGGACGCAGGAAGTGAAAGACTCGCGCGAATTTATCGACGCGCTCAAGCTCGATCTTTATCCCAAAGATGTTTACGCGTTCACGCCCATGGGCAAAGTGATTCAGTTGCCGCGCGGCGCGACGACCGTCGACTTCGCTTACATGATTCACTCGGAGGTCGGTAATACTTGCACCGGCGCGCGAGTGAACGGGCGCATGGTGCCTCTGCGGACGCTGATTCAAAACGGCGACGTAGTCGAGATCATTCGCAGTCCCAACGCACATCCGTCGCGTGACTGGCTCAACTTTGTCGCGACTTCGCGCGCGCGCAATCGCGTGCGTCATTGGGTTGCCGATCAGCAACGTACGGAGTCGATCGAAATCGGCCGCAAGCTATTCGAAAAAGAGGCTGGGCGCTTTCAGCTTTCGCTGAAGAAGATGCTGGGCGACAGCAACGGTGACCTGAAGCGAATTGCCAACGAATATGGTTATGGCCGGACTGAGGATCTTCTGGCGGCGATGGGCTACGGCAAGATTGTGCCGCGAAATGTAATCGCCAAATACCTCGGGCCGGAAAAATTTGAAGCGCTCGACAAGCAGAAAGAATCACGTCTGCGCACCGGCGTGCGCGCCGTCAAGCGTTTAATCACCGGTGACGATACTATCGTAGTGCGCGGCGTTGAGGATTTAATGGTCAACCGCGCGCGTTGCTGCAACCCTCTGCATGGTGAGCAGATTATCGGCTACATTACGCGCGGCAAAGGCGTGGCCGTGCACACGGCACGCTGTAAGAACGTGAAGCAGTTGATGGTGAATCCCGAACGAATTGTTGCGGTCGAATGGGCCTCGAAACCCGAGAAGACTGCTTATGCGGTGAAGCTTCTGGCCCGTACCGAGAATCGCACAGGCATGATCGCCGGAATCACCGGCGCAATATCAGACATGAAGACCGGCATTCGCGATGCGCGTGCTTCGATTGGCCCCGATCAAAAAGGCCGGATCGAAGTCACCGTCGAAGTTTTCGACGTTAAGCACCTCGATAAGGTGATGAGTTCGATCAAGAACGTGTCGGGTGTGCTGGATGTTGAGCGGTTGCAGGGAGCTGCGTGAGAAAGCAGAAGGCAGTAAGCAGTTGGCAGCAAACTAGATCTGCGTTTTCTCCCACTGCCTACTGCTTTTTGTTGCCTTCCGTATCGTAAACCTCAATCTCTTCTGAGTACGAACGAACTTGCTTGGCCACGTCCGCGCCGTCGCCGACAATGACGATTGCTGCCACGTCAGGCTTTACGTATTTCTGCGCCACGCGCTGAATACCTTCGATCGTGACAGCGGATACATTGTCCCGATAGGTTTTCAAGTAATCGTCGGACAGGCCGAACATCTTGATGTTCACGATCTGATCGATCAGCCCATCTTGTGTTTCGATGCGGATCGGAAATACACCGGTGAGATAGGATTTCGCGTTACTAATCTCTTCCTCAGACACCGCTTCATCGCGAATGCGATTGAGTTCATAGAAAAACTCGTGCAACGAATCACCAGTAACCGCCGTCCGCACTTCGGCGCTGGCTCGAAAGGTTCCGGCGAGGCGGCGCGCGTCGAGATTCGAATACGCGCCGTACGTATAACCCTTGTGCTCGCGCAGATTCATGAACAAGCGCGACGACGCGTTGGCGCCGAGAATCGTGTGCATCAATAGTATCGGGAAATAATCTTCACTGGTGCGAACGAGCCCTTCGTTGGCGATGATGATATTTGATTGGGCCGATCCGGGCCGATCGACCAGGTAGATTGTGCGCCTGGTCCGAGCCGGTGGCGCGGGGAACACCGGCGTGGCGGCTTTGGCAGGCTGCCATTCTCCGAATAGCTGTTCGATTTGGGAGATCAAAGCTTCCTGATCAAAGTCTCCGATCACAACCAATGATGCGTTGTTCGGAATGAATGTCGTCTGGCGGAACGCAACCAAGTCGTCGCGTCTCAGCCTGTCGAGCATCTCTTCGGTGGGGGACACGCGCGAATATGGATGCGAGCCAAACATCACCTGAGCCATTCGTTCTGACGCCAGAAAGTTTGGCTGCGCGCGTTGCTGAATCAACATCTGCTTCGTGTTTTCGCGCGCCAGATCAACTTCATTTTGAGGGAAAGATGCGCGCAGGGTTACGTCCGCAACCAATTCGAGGATCTCTTCGGCGAAACCGGATAGACCCGATGCGGCAACCGTTGTGAAATCGGAAGAGGATCCGACCGATAGGGTTGCGCCCAGACGCTCGGTCTCTTCCGCGAGTTGCCGGCTGGTGCGCGATTCGGTCCCTTCCGTCAAAAGATGCGAGAGCATGTCGCTCAGGCCCGGAAGCTCAACGGGATCGTTGGCATCTCCAGAGCGAAACGCCAGACGAAAACTAATCAGCGGCAAGCGCCGGTCTTCGATGAAGGTTAATTGCAGTCCATTCGCAAGCGTAGCTTCGAATGGCTCAGGCAAATTAAGCGGACGCGGCGCCAAAGGCGGCGGCATCTCGCGGCGAAAGGTTTCAGTCTGCATCATGAAATTGTCGTAGAACTTAGTTTGATTCGACTGCGGCCGGCGGCGCGGTCGGCATGGGCGTCCCGGCCGGCGTTTCATCTGGTGGCGCAGGAATTTGGGGCAGCGGCGCCGTCGGTTGTTTCGGCTCGCCGGGCTCATGTGGTGCCGCCGCCGCAACTTCTTCTGGCGACGGAACGATGTCGAGCAGTACGCGGTTATCAGTGTCGAGATACTTCGCCACCGCATCGCGAATCTGCGCGGGAGTCACATCCAAATAGTTCTGAAGATCAGTATTAAAGAGTTCGGGATCGTTATCGTAGAGCGCAAACTCAGCGAGCTGTTGCGCTCGAAACAGTGAAGACTGCCGGCTGCGCACGGAAGCATTGAAAAGATTGTTGCGCAGCTTTTCCATTTCTTCCACGCTGGGGCCGGCGGTCGAGAGCTGCCGAATCTCATCGAAAATTACTTGCCGAATTTCGTTGCCATCCCGATCCGGTTTCGGAATTACTACGATGAAAAGACCGGACGGCCCACGCCGCTCATCGATACCACCCTGGATTTGAACTACGGACTCTTCGCCCTTGACCAGCTTTTGATAAAGCCGCGCGCTCTCGCCCTCAAACAGCAAATGGCTGGCGAGCGATAACGCGTAAAACTCAGGCGAACGTCGCGGCGGAATCTTCCAGCCGAGCGCGAACGCTGGTACTGGCGCTAATTTGTCATGGAAAACATCCACGTTATCCGCAACTTCTTCGGGCTCGCTGACATCGACGGGCGGCGGTTCGGGTTGCGCAGGTATGCCGGCGAAATATTTTTCGATAAGCGATCGAGTTTCACCCTGATCAAAATCACCGGCGATCGCCAGCACGGCGTTATTTGGCGCGTAGTAGATCCTGAAGAATTCGCGAATGTCATCGACCGTCGCCGCGTCGAGATCTTCCATCGAGCCAATCGTCGAATGGGCGTTCGCCGGGTTCTTGAAACTCATCTCGAACAACCGCAGAAAGCCATTGACGTAAGGCTGATTGTCATAGCGCAGGCGCTTTTCTTCCTTGACCGCTTCGCGTTGATTGTCGAGATTCTCCTGCGTGACCGCGAGCGAACGCATGCGATCGCTCTCCAGCCACAGCGCCAGCGGCAATTGATTAGCGGGCAGCGTCTCGAAATAGTTGGTGCGCTCGCTCGAAGTGGTGCCGTTCATCGTGCCGCCGGCGTTCGAGATGTACTGAAAATGCGCCGCCTTCGGAACATTTTCCGATCCCTGGAACATCATGTGTTCGAACAGATGCGCGAAACCGGTGCGGCCTTCGCGCTCGTTGCGCGAACCAACATCGTAATAAACCGCCACGGACACGACGGGTACGGAGTGATCCTCGTTCAGAATGACCCGCAAGCCGTTACTTAGAGTGTATTGTTCGATCGGTGTGTGTGGAACGTGAAAAGTTTTCTGCACAAGTCGCTCGATGTGAACCGCGCGTTGCGGAAGCTTGACGATCTTTTTGGGGGAATCGAAAGAAAGATTGTAACGCGTGAAGCGCTCATTAACAAAGACGCTCCACTCTACGCTTGGCGCAGCATTGGAGCGTCACGTGATATTTGAAAACGATTCTTTCTCGCAGCGAAACCTAGGTTGATCGATTTTCGCCAACCATTCCGCGTAACTCAGCGCGCAAGCGTTCGATCTCGGCGAGCTTCTGTTCCACGCGTTCAAAAAGCGCTCCCTGGACTCTGATGCCTTCATCGATCAGAAATGCGGCAGCCTCTGCGCGCGTCCCGAATACTCCGGCCTGGACCAACTGGCCGAGTTTGACCTGGGCGTCCGGCGAAACTTTTACCGCCAGCATGTAGTCATCTTTAGCGGAAATCGCGCGTTCGATAGTACGACTAATATCGCGGCCAATCGCGGAAAGTTGTTCCGGAATACGCGCCGCCATGTCGCGTACAGACGAACCAGCGTGCGAACGCTCGCCCTCGCGCTCAGCGACATCATTATGAACCAACAACTCGTCTTTAGTGTCAGAACCGTTATTCTGCGATTCAAAAGGTGTGCTCATCGAATATGCTCCTTAACTCAGTAATCCTCTGTACGAGGGCGCGGGGTTAGAAGTTCATTCTAAGAAGCACTCCGATGAGCGGTCAAGCAACCGGATTTGACGTTCTCATGCCGCACCCAGTTCAGCGCAGCAGCCCGAGCAACGAGTAGCTGCCAGCGGAATCGCGGTCAGGCAGTGCGGACAATCCTTGGTGGCCGCTTCCTGTTTCTTGCGCAGAGAATTCGCGATTTTCACAACCAGGAAAATCACAAATGCGATGATTACAAAGTTCACGATGTCGTTGATAAAAGCTCCGTAAGCGATGACCGGGATCCCCTTCGCTTTCGCGTCGGCCAGCGATGCGGGTGCGCCTTTTGAATGATCCAGAACCAGGAACAAATTGGCGAAATCAACTTTGCCGAGCAGTAAACCGACAGGCGGCATGATGATGCCTTCGACCAATGACGTGACGATTTTCCCGAATGCCGCGCCGATGATCACCGCAACTGCCAAATCCAGAACGTTCCCGCGAGCCAGAAATTCTTTGAATTCTTTCAGCATGAGTTTGTCCTCCTTCGTGACGCGGATCTACGATCCGTGGAAACGAAATCAGCGTGAATTACGGGCGGCGAGCCAGTAACTTCACTGGCAATCCTTTGCCAACTTGTACCCAGCCTTTTCGGCTTCTTCCTTGTTCTTGAAACGCAGCTTCGCGCCGGCGGGAATATCATCGCGGGCGGAACAGTCGGATGGATAATAGTTCTTTGTGCGAGTGTCGGCAAACACCTCAGCTTCGGCGGCTTCCGCCGCTTCTTCACGTCGCGTCGCAATCGTGGCTTGCGCGGCTTCATCCTGGACGCGAATACTCGGCCCGTTCGCAATCATCGACGCGAAGATCGTGAATCCATCGCAGGCGATTTCGCGGCCGGATCGTTTTGGCAACCAGGGACTTTTGAGGTCAAGTGCCTTGCCGAAGTTCGTGGTGAACTCATCGAGCGTTGGCCACTTAAAGGTCTCTTCATAGCCAATCCACAGCGTTACCAGCTTGCCATCCAAAAAATCGAACGAGATGGTGCGCACGTCAGCATACTTTGCTTGATCAAATCGCGTATCGAAGTGTGGGTTAATCGAAGTCTTAATGACGCCGAATTGATCCGCACGGCCAAACCGAACGAGAGGCTCACGTGCCGTCACTTGCGCGAGCGTCATGCCGACGCGAAAGCCAAATAATTCCGGAGTGTCTTTGAGTTGATCGACTTTGAGAGAGCAGCTCGTCTGCGCGGCGGCGTATGTGTACGCTCCTAGCACGATCAGGAAGATGAGAGAGATCGTCTTAACGTTCGAGATGACGCGGTTGAGCATCAGAGGAACTTCTGCTTGCCAATAGAGAATCGATCAATTCTGCCAATTCGCGCGGCTCAAACGGAGTCGAAACGTACTCGTCACAGCCGGCTTCGATCGCGACGCTGCGATACTCGTCCGCTCCGTAGGCGGAAACGGCGACAATCGGAGTCGTGCGAAGTGACTGATACTGTCTGATCTGATGAGTAGCGTCAAGCCCGTTCATGCCCGGCATCATCATGTCCATGATGATCAAGTCGGGATGTTCGCGTTGCGCCGCAGCGATGGCTTCTTCGCCGGTTTCGGCCTCGATCACTCGATAGCCTCGTTTGGTTAGCCACATCTTCATCATCAGACGCGTGTCGTCGAAATCTTCAGCCAGAAGAATGGTGGACGCGGGCTCTTGCCTTGGCAGGTTCATATAGTTTCCCATCAATGTTTGGAGGATTGGGCAAGAGATGGTACCCGCGGCAGGGGTCGAACCTGCGACCTTTCGCTCCGGAGGCGAACGCTCTAATCCACTGAGCTACGCGGGCAAGTCGGGGCAATTCCAAAATAACATAGTGATGTGGTCAGGGGGTAGGGTGTATGGGTTTGGGTGAAGAGTGTCGGGCGTTTGCATTTTCGCAAAATTAAACAGATCCGGCGCAACCTCTTGATTTCAGCGGGCGCCAAACTCTATCCCCAAACCCCTACACCCTAGCTATGCTTGATAATCACGCCCTCGATAATGTTCGCGACGTTTTCGCAGCGATCGATTGCGGCTTCGAGCTTCTCGTAAACGTCTTTCCACTTGATGACTTCAAGGGGATCGCGGTTGTCGTGAAACAATCCACCAACGGCGCGCTGGTAAATGTCGTCGCCCTCATTTTCTAAACGATGAATATCGACCAGACGCTCCGTCACGCCTTTTGGCTTTTGCAGGATCACGACCACTTCGTTCAACTGCACGGCCATGCGTTGAATCACGCCCGCCAACTGTTTGGCCGGCTCGGTCGTCTCGTGAATGTCGTACATGACCACCGCCCGCGCCGCGCCATCGATGAGATCGACCACATCGTCCAGCGCCTTCGACATCATATAGATGTCTTCGCGATCGAACGGCGTAATGAACGACTGGTTCAGGCGCGTTGAGACGTTGTGCGTCAAGTCATCGCAAGCGTGTTCGATGCTCTTGATGCGCTGCACGTATTCCTGATAATCACCGTCGCGATGCGAGAGCATTTCGACCAAGGTTCTGGCGGCGTCGTTGATGTATGAAGTCATCTGGGCGAACAGGGCGAAATACTGTTCTTCGCGCGGCAAGAGTTTTCCAAAGGGCATCGTTTACTCCAGCGGTTTCTTAGTGGACTGAAAAAGCGTGACTGATTTCGCGGAGGGTTGATATTAGCCGAACCGCGCAAGCGTGTCCATGCAACCACCCAAAAGATCATTTCGCGCCTTGCAATCGACCGGAGCGTCGTATATCAAGAACGTGCATGACGAACGACACGTCGCATTCCCAGGTTGTTGAGCTGCTCCGTGCTGAGGCTGACGCGATCGCCAAAGCCGCCGCGCGTTTGCAGC
>JAJPKD010000271.1 GCA_021323895.1 Acidobacteriota bacterium
GAATCGTAACTGACATACACAGCCAGCAGCAGGAAACACACTCCGACTAACCGGACACTGATGGCCTCGACTCGTTCGCGCCGAGCTTCGTCAACATCTGCATGCAGCCGCCAAACGAGAATTGCGCCAGAGGTGACTTCGATCAGACTATCGAATCCGAATCCAACCAGCGCGATGCTGCCAGCAATGAGCCCGGCACCGATGGCAATCAGCCCTTCAAGACTGTTGTAGCCAATCGTGAAGTATTCGATGTAACGACCTCGCCTCACCAACGCGGCTCGATTAGCTGTGATTGCTGCCTGACTCATTTCAATTCTTCAGTGCGTGTGTTCGTGCGACTCGTGCTGCTTAGCAATTTTCATGATGCAATACATATCATTCGGCTCACAGCCTTCGACTTCAATTTGGATTGTCGTGTGCGTTATTTCATAACGCTCATTGAGCTGCCTGGCGACTTAGCGCAGCACGTTTTCGCCACTCCTGACACTTTGCTCTTCCACCGCGATGTGACAGCTACAGGCAATCATCCCCGAACCCACAGTCCAGACGTGCAAATCGTGCACGGCCAACACCCCTTCAATGTCGTTGATTGTCGTCTCCACGATCGAAATGTCCAAGCCTTTCGGTGTGGCTTCCAATAGAACGTTGACTGATTCCTTGAGCACATCCCAGGAACTCCACAGAATCAACAGGCCGATGAGCACGGAAACGATTGGGTCGGCGATTGATGTATGCGTGAATGCAACGATGAAACCCGCTACCACGACACCGGCTGCTGAGATCGCATCACCCAACATGTGCATGTAAGCGCTCCGGACATTGAGATCCTTCTTGGCGGCCTTTCGCAGCCAGAGACTGATTACCGTGTTGAGCAGAATCGCGATGAACGCAACGACAATCATCGGTGTGCTTTGCACCGGCTCCGGGTGACGAAAGCGCGAGATTGCCTCCCAGAAAATCAAAAACGCAATCAATACGAGCGAGAGTGCGTTAATCAGAGCAATAAGTATCCCCACACGATGATGACCGTAGGTTCGCTTGGCCGAAGATGGCCGTTGCCCAATCCACAAACCATACCAAGACAGGACGAGTGCGAGCGCGTCCGCGAAGTTGTGGCCCGCGTCGGACAGCAGAGCCAGAGAATTCGAAAAGTAGCCGGTCACTGCTTCGCCTGCCACGAATGCGACCGTTATGGCTACCGATAGCAGCAAAAGCCGCCCGGTCAGTGAACTCCCGTGATCGTGGCCGTGACCCATTTCCGTAAGCTCCTTCTAACTAACTCGATGCCTTTGCGATGTGTTGCCGGTTATTTTTTGCGAACTGCGGCGTATCCGCCGTGGCATCCGTTGAATAACCATCCCAGTGCCAGAACAATCTCTTTATGCTGCTTGTCAGGTTTGGTTTTGCCGAGACGCACTTCAACGGCAGTAGCAAACAAAGCCACACGATATGACGCGGGCGGCTTTGCAGCCAAAGCGTAGGCGCCCGGCGCTATATCGCTGAAGGCGAATTGACCATGGGCGTCCGTGCGAGTGGTCGCAATAACTTCATCTTCTCCAATGCGTCTCAGCTCAACCGTTGATCCCGCTAGTGGCTTTTCGATCTCCGTGTTTAGGTTTGCACTAACAACCTTGCCCCTTAACGACCTCGCAGTTAAGTGTTCCAATACACAGATGTCGGTGTCGTCTTGCTGTTGAGCGTCGACCGCCATTGTCCCGAGTGTCAACATAAGAACGGTGATGATGCCGCACTTAAATATTCGCATTTTCATTCTGAAGATCCCGTCCTAACGAAACGTGGTACGTGCAGCTCACTCAGTCTGCGGCATATTTCTCGATGATCAGCTTGCGAATCTCGCTGGGCTTAAGGCCTTTCTGTTTTTCGAGTTGATAGGCCATCAGCACTTCGTCAACGCAGACGGCGCATCCGCTCGCATGCTCGTTCTCGTAACAGCTATGGAGACTCTTGTGGCCGTGGGCTTCGTCGCAATAGCAGTAACACGGAAGTTGCGCGATGGTGTTGGGAATTTCGCGGACAGCTTTGTAAGCCGCAAATGTCTTGCCGGTAAACTTGTCGGGCGCCAGAGTAGGCGGCAGAGCTGAAGGCGGCGTTTCATTGAAGGCCGGCACGCGCTTCGCCGAGGCTTGAGGCGAGTGAACGTCCGAATTCGGACTCGCTGCCGACGAAGCCTTGCTGATTGATTGCGTCGAGTTAATGTTTGACGATTGTCCCGGCTTCAACCAGAAGACCGCGCCCACAGCAATCATAGCGAGACCGAGAATGACAAGTATTTTTGTTTTCATATTGGAATCTCCGTTTAGCGTGAGCTACGCGCCCAAGCCTTGTTTGACATGCGTGATTAGCCTCTCGACTTCCGTTGCCGGAATGGGATTGTTTACATCGCGCGGATCGAGCGTCGCGAAAACCCTAAGCAGTAATTCATCGTATGCTCCGCGGGCGTCGCCAGTTGCTTTGGCAGCCAACGGAGCCATCAGATCGTTCGCCGCCTGTAGAAAACCGCGCGCGTCCTGATATTCAATGAAGTTGTCTTTCCCCGGCACGCCCGGCTCTATGATCGTGATGTGCCCACCTTCCGTCGCTGTAGCATACTCGCCGTTGGCAGTATCCAGAACAAATCGGATTACCCGCGCCCGAAATGCTGGCGTGTCGTAAGCAGCGCCGGCAACTGCCCGACGCGCTTGTTCCGTCACCGTCAGTGCGGCTTGGTATTTCTGATCGACTGCTTTGGGATCTGCTTTGCTGTCAGGCGCGATGCTCACATAAGCAGTCAAAGCGTTGTTCAGCTGATCAAATACACCGCGGGCTCGCAGTAGTTTTTGCAGAGCCAGAGCCTCGGGATCACTGCCCATTAAGAGTTCGTGCTGTGGATGCCCGGCATGTTTGCCCGCGCGCTTGAGGTCGAGTGCCGGGTCAGGACCTTTGCCACTCGCGCCGCGATCGTGAAGTTCTTTTGACGCGCGAACGTGGCCTTCCAAGACAGTGAGCGCGCCCACGGCATTCACTTCATCGGTCAACGGCTCACGCATGCCGCCGGGCTGAACGTTAATGGTCGCTGTTCCGCTCTGTCCGCGCTCATCAATCAGACGGTATTGCCCTTCAGCGCCGGTGACTACCACTACTACTTTGCCGCCCGCCGAAACCACCACTTCGCCGGTGTAAAGTCCATTCCCTTCGAAAACCAGCGGGAAGCTGCCACCGTTCTCAATGCTGAACGATGCTCCGCGCGCGATCGCGATTGAGGAAGGCTCAACTTGCCTATTTGCGAACCGCAGGACCGCGCTCGGTTTCGAAGTAGCCGCATTCATGGTCGCGCGCGACTGCGCCACTTCCGCTACTAACTCAGTGCCAAATCCGATGAACAGTCCAATAGCGACCGCCGTCATGGCACCGACGACACCCAAGGTCTGGAAGCGAATCCGGAACAGCTCACGCGCAACGTAGATGAGAGAACCAACAGCCAGAGACAGAAACAGCAACTCGATTGAACGATTGACCCACACGCCGCCGATGAATGCGCCCAGCGCGGTTGGTCCGCCGCCAATGAGTCCCAACCAGAGCAGCCTTCCCCAACTCACCTCATGACCCGCTAATGGCCCCGCGATCCCGAATCCTTCAGTCGCATTGTGCAACGCAAAGCCAATCACGAGAACCGTTCCGAGACTGACTGCCCCGCCCGCAAACGATTGTCCAATTGCTAGACCTTCAGCAAAGTTGTGAAGGCCGATGCCTATCGCGATCATCGTGGCGATTTCTAGAGCCTCGGCTCCGGTCGCAAGCCGCCGCGCCCGATGAGCTTCAAGCCAAGCCAATCCGACTAAGCCCGCCAGAATGCCGGCAACGAAGATCAGACTCTGATACAGCGCGCCGCTAAATGAGCCGCCTTTAGCGGTCACTTCGACCGACTCCATGGCTTGATAGCCGACTTCGATAATGAGAAAGAGCAGAACTCCTGCCGCCGTCATCGTCAACAGTCCGCGCAGCCGTTCGGATGCGCGACGCCAACGGGCCACCGGCAGTCCCAGAAAAATCGTGATGCCGGCGATAGCTCCCAGCAGAATATTTGTGCGAATCAAAATGACTTACCTCGTATTACTTAATCTTAGCGTCCTCGCCCGCGTCGGTTCATCGACGACAGTTGGCGTCGTCGTTGACGGTTAATGCCAGCCACTTTGGCGACCTTGCGCTTCCCGCGTCTGCCTCTATCGGACCATAGCTTTGCGATCAAATAAATTGCAGCCATCAGGACTGCGACCAGCAGCAATTTCAGTCCCTTGTGAAAGAGAAGGTTGTGCAGGACATTGGATGAATGCTGAAACATTTCTTTTCCTAGGTTACGGAATCGCGAGGCGTCGTGCTGAATAAAAGAGAAATAGTGAGATGATGAGAGACACGACTCCGGTCATTCGCAAATAAATGATGTACCGAGGCGACTCCACGAACAGGCCATAAATCTTCAGCGCCACTCGTTTGCGCAGCCGTTCACTGATCCACCACTTTTGGATTCTGTGCGGCCACACCAAGGCAACGAGTGCATATGCAAGTGTGATAAAAGCGGCCACGATAGTCATGATCAATTGGGCCATAGCGTCTCAGTCTGCGCGCCACATCTCTTTATTCTTTAGCGCCTGCTTTCTTGAGCATTTCGATCACGTCTGTATGATTGCGCTCCACGGCGTGCATCAGTGGCGTTTCTCCGCGTTCGTCTTTTGCGTTAACGTCAGCGCCCGCCCCCAGCAGAAGTCCCACCACGTCCGGAAATCCACGTAGCGCGGCAATCATTAGCGGCGTCTCTCCGATATTGGATTTGAGATTTACATCCGCTTTGTAGGCAATCAGCAATTGAGTGGCCGACGTATTGCCCGTTAATGCCGTCAAATGTAAAGCAGACGAACCGTTACTGGTCCGCGTGTTCGGATCGGCCCCTCCCTTGAGCAAGGCTTCCGCAACCCCGTCAGCATTCGCGCGAATCGAATTCATCAACACCGTGTCTCCGCTTTCACTCCTGGTATTGGGACTCATGCCAGCGGCGAGAAATAATTTGACCGTGTTGACCTCACCGTGCTTGGCGCTCTCAAGAAAAGCAGCTTCAGTAAAGGGCGTTCCTTTTTGCTCCAGCTCCCTGCGGGCGGCGTCCCGAGATTTGCCGCAGCGAGCCACGAATAGCAGCGGACCCACAATGAGCAAACCCAAACCGAGGATCAAGAGAATTCGCTTGAGACGCGCGCGAACTTTGGGCGCCGACCCGGCACTACCTTCGACTCTTCTGGCGACTGAATTCATCCTCGGCTCAATCACAAATGTACTTCGTTCGTCGCGCACATTTGATTTTCGAGTTGCACCGTAATGTGATTAATCTTGAACTTCGAAAAGACCAGTGTGCGCACTGCCTGCAAAACTTGGTCGTGCTGCTTATCGTCGACCAAAACCGCATGTGTGCTCATCGCATTGATCCCGGACGTCAGCGTCCAGACATGCAAGTCGTGAACGTCTACCACTCCCGGTAGTTGGCGGATCGATTCGCGCAACGCCGTCAGATTCACATCCGAAGGCGTACCCTCCAGCAAGACACCCAGGGCCTCTCTAAGCAGCAGCCAGGTTCGTGGCAAAATGAAGAGTCCAATGCCTGCCGAGATCAACGGGTCGGCGTAGTACCAGCCCGTTGTGAGCATGATGACGCTGGCGAAGATCACACCAATCGAAGTCAACATGTCCGAAAGCACCTCGAAGTAGGCACCCTCCATGTTCAGACTCTCGCGCGAACCGGTGCGCAGAATGTACATGCCGATGATATTGACGACGAGACCGACGACAGCCACACCCAACATCAAACCGCTTTCCACTTCGGGCGGTTTCATGAATCGCCGATATGCTTCGTAAAGGATGTAGAGCGAGATGCCGATCAGGACGATGGCATTCGTAAGCGCAGCCAGAATTTCGACGCGGTAGTAGCCGTAGGTCCTTTCGGGTGAGGCCGGACGTTCCGCAAACCAGATCGCCATCAGCGCCAAACCGACGCCACCAACGTCGGTTAGCATATGACCGGCATCAGCGAGCAGCGCCAGGCTGCCGGTGATTAGACCGCCGATCACTTCCACTACCAGATAGGTGATCGTCAATCCGAAGACGAGGGCCAGACGGCGTTTGTTACGACCGGCTGCACTCTGTGTGTGTGCGTGTCCCATTGGGTAAGAGTCAGTGACGACCGCGATGACCGTGGCCTACGCCGTGGCCGGATGATGAACGGTTTTGGATTGCGGCCTCCGATGCCAATGCGCAGACCGCCGAAAGTCGAACGGCCAAACGGCGAATAGAATCCACGAGAAAGACCGACACATCGCGAATATCTCATTCTGCGCAAGTCTGTTACTTCAATTTCCGAGAGGGTTCTATCGCTCAATCGGCAGGGCAGCCGCTTCCCAGGCTCGATAGCCACCCAGCAGCGCCGCTGCATTCGTGACTCCTTGCCGTTTCAACTGAAGTACCGCACGGGCACTTGTCTCTTCGGCCGGTCAAGAACAGTAGGTAATGATTTTCTTTCCCTTCGGCAGTGAAGATCCGCGCACCGCAATCTCGGCTTCGGGCAGCGAAAGTGCTCTGGCTATGTGGCCTGCCTGGAACGCGCTGGCTTGGCGCACGTCAACGAATACGGCCTCGCCTTTTTCGACCGCCGCCCTTGCTTCTGGAATAGATACGCGCTCGACTGTCCTTTGCGCCGCATGGTCATCCTCGCCAATGGGCGCAGTTGGCGGCGTTTGTGTCCGCGATACATTGCTGGGACTGCTGGTGTTCTGTGAGATGCAGCCACTTAAGAGGACTAAAGCCGCCATCACCATCAACACTAAGACTCGCATTTGAAACTCTCTCCTTTCATTTAAAAACGTTCGAACTTCATCAACGGCTAGTCTCGTAAGACCCTTCGCGACCAGTCGACGGTCGCTCGATTGGACGAACAGGCTTGGCAGAAGGCTTGGATGTCTGAGCCTGAACCGAATTCGTGAATGCCAACATTAGACCACTTACTAAAAGAATTCCGGCGGCCAACGCGACGCTCGCTTTGGTATCTCTTATGGCGCCTGCCGGCTCGAATTTCAGAAGCCGCAAGCTGTTTACGATGACGATAACGGTTACTCCCACGTCGGCAAAGATCGCCAGCGCCAGACTGCTCCAGCCACCCACAGCCAGGCCGATGAAAACAAGCTTTGTCAGAATCGCGATCGCGGTATTGATCTTGATGGTTGAGATGGTCTTGCGCCCCAGTCGCACAAGATAAGGCACCAGGCCGAGCCGGTCATTGAGGAGCGCGATCGAAGCGGACTCAATCGCGGTATCGCTTCCCGCCGCGCCCATGGCAATGCCAACGGAGGCGAGCGCCAACGCAGGCGCGTCGTTAACTCCGTCGCCAACCATAGCCACCGTTGAATATCTTTGGGTGAGATCGCGGATAGCTTCAGCCTTGTCCTCAGGTAACATCTCCGCGCGGACTTCGCGAATCCCAACAGCCCGGGCAACTTCCTCGGCGGACGCTTGGCTGTCGCCCGTCAACATCACTGTCTCGATCTTCAGACGACTAAGCTCGCTGATTACTTCTTTGCTTTCTGTTTTGAGTTCGTCAGTGAGCGCGACGATTCCTTCGACGCCGTCATTGTTGCTGACGATGATCGAAGTCTTTCCTTCGCCCTGCAGTGCCTCGACTCTCGCGACGACTTCGGTTTGGACGTCGTGCTCTTCAGTTATGAAGGGAAGCTTCCCAATGCAGTGATGCGCGTCGTAACACACAATGCAATCTGCTTTCGCGCCTTTACCGAGAATCGCTTGAAAGTTCTTGGCGGCGTGCAGATCGAGTTTTTCGCCGCGAGCCGCGGCGACGATTGCTTGCGCTAAGGGATGCTCCGAATAACTTTCGATTCCGGCGGCGCAAGCTAGCAGATGCTCACGCGTTGCTCCGCCGATTGGCAACACGTCGGTGACTTTGAGCTTGCCGTGCGTCAAAGTGCGGGTCTTATCCAAAGCCACGGCGGCCACTCGTCCGATAGCTTCGACATATTTTCCGCCCTTGATGAGCGCGCCGCGTGCCGAGGCGTTACCGATGGCCGCGTAGATCGATATCGGCGTGGAAATCACCAGCGCGCACGGGCAGGCGATCACCAATAGGGTCAGCGCCTCACGAAACCAGGTGTCAAAAGGTCGGCCAAAGAAGAGCACAGGAATCGCCACCAGGTGCAAAGCCAAAAACAATACCGTCGGCGTGTAATATGAAGAGAAGTTTTCGATGAACTTCTGCGTTTCAGCTTTGGACTTCGTCGCGGCAAAAGTGATGTCAATGATCTTGGCCAGGGTGGAGTCCTGAGCCTCTTTGGTGACGCGGGCTTCCAGATAGCCCTGCATGTTAAGCGTACCGGCAAAGAGCATGTCTCCCTCATGCTTGTCTTTAGGGAGCGGCTCACCCGTGATGGTTGATTCGTCAACCGAAGACGATCCAAAGACACCTTCGGAATCCATGGCGATCATTTCCGCAGGCTTAATGACGAGCGCATCGCCTACTCGGATTTGGGTGAGCGGGACTTCCTGCGTTTCATCGGCTGCGTTCTTAATCGTCGCGACCTTTGGGGTACGATCGACCAGCGCTTGTAACGCCGACTTGCTGGCCGCGATACCGTACTCTTCCAATCTTTCCGCCAGGGTGAATAAGACGATTACAACCGCCGCCTCTGGGTACTGGCGCGTGTAGAAAGCGCCAATCACGGCTACGATCATCAGCAGATTGATACTGCGGAAGTTCAACCGCGCGAGCGCGACGAGTCCATGCCAGATAGTTCGGTAGCCAATCGCCAAAATGATCACCGTGAAGAAGGGGACGGCGACCCTGGGTGTCATCTCCCAGCCCGCCAGCGAAAGAACTTCGAAGACGCTGACGACCGCGATGCTGAATATCAGCCATCTGAACTTCGTATCTCCGAATAGCGTCACTTTCTGGTTCATCGTGGTATTGCGGTTTGCCTATTTGAACTGTCTGAGGATTACGATCTCAGCCCGCTGGCGCACCTCGTCCAAAAAGCCCGCCATCGAAGCTTCGATCTTCTCTTCCGTCAGAGTCTTTTCTATTTCCGCGCGGGCCTGTTCCAGCCGCGGCACAATGGCACCGGGCGCACGCGCCCGAAAGTGTCGCAAGTAGGTTTCGTTATAATAATTTTCAATCTCTTTCGGGGTGACAACAACAAAAGAGCGAAAGCGAAAGTCCAGGTACTTGTCGATATCGACTCGTTCGTGGACGATTTCTCGCAGGCGCTCGGAATTAAGCCCGACGCGGATCATTCGTTGCCTGAACTCATCCTGCGAAGAAAAATGGCGCACTAATTCGCTTAGCTCTGCCTCTACCTCTTTGTCGTCCCCATGAAGGTGGGGAAGTTTGTCGGCTTCTTGCAGGATCAGCCGCTGATCTATAAGGAGGGATAGCGCGCGTTTTAGATCGTCCACCTTAATCGGCTCGATTGGCGTGTTAGGTTGTAAAGCCATCTGCCAAACCACGTCCGAATAGGTGATCAGCTGCTCGTTCACCGTAGCGACCATATAGTCAACGACCACTGTGTTGCTTTCGCGCGAAGCGGCTTGGCCTGCACTACTGGGCGCCGCTAGCAGGCTGAAACAAACGCTAAGCACACCGACGATGAACGTACGAATAGAAAAGGCTTTATCGATCAATCCAGTATTCACGCTCGGTTACAGCGCCTCCTCCTGCGTTTCTCCGGTTTGAATGCGAACTGCCTCCTCGATGGCGGAAACAAAAACCTTCCCGTCGCCGTGATTGCCGGTGTGGGCCGTCGCGGCGATGGTGCGCACGATTGCTTCCACCATTTCATCAGCAGTAACAATTTCCAGGCGCACTTTTTCATGAAATTCGTTCAGGTGCATGCTGTGCTCTTCGTGCGCGCTTTGGCGTCTTCCGAACCCACGCACGTCACTCAAGGTCATCCCCGGAAACCCGTCGATTGTTTCCAGCGCGCTGACAACCTTGTTCACCATGAAAGGCTGCACCATCGCGATAATGATCTTCATTGAATTAGCTCCTTAATATTCGACCCGCTCTCGCTCAAACCAGCGATAAAGCATGGGCAGCACGAGCAGCTTCAGGACGGTTGAAACAAGTAAACCGCCAATCACCACCGTCGCCAATGGACGTTGCACTTCCGCGCCGGCTGACGTTGCGATGGCCATGGGCACAAATCCGAGACTTGCGACCAGCGCGGTCATAAGGATCGGACGCAGCCGGGCGTCGGCTCCTTCTCTAACAGCTTCATCCAGCGATTTCCCTTCGTCGCGCAGCTTGTTGACGTAGCTGACCATGACGATACCGTCGAGCACCGCGACGCCGAATAAGGCAATGAAGCCGACACCCGCGGAAATGGAAAACGGTAAGCCGCGCACAAATAAGGCGAAGACGCCACCAACTATTGCCATGGGAATGCTTGTGTAGATCAGTATCGCCTGCTTGATTGAATTAAATGTCGTGAACAGCAGCATAAAGATGAGGAAGAGCGCCAGCGGCACCACGATCATGAGTCGCGCCGTGGCGCGCTGCAGGTTCTCGAATTGGCCACCCCAGGTCAGGTAATAACCGGAAGGAGTCTGCACTTGCTTATCGATCGCTTTCTTTGCTTCTTCCACGAAGCTCTTGGTGTCCCGGCCGCGCACGTTGAGTTCCACTCCGATACGGCGGCGGGTATCCTCTCGTGAAATTTGTGCAGGGCCTTCAACGATCTTTATGTCCGCGAGTTGCGACAGGGGCACGCGGGCGCCGCTCGGGGCCGGAACCAGCAAGTTCTTAATCGTCTCGACGTCTTTGCTGGTTGCCTCGGCTAGTCGAACCACCAGGTTGAATCTCTGCTCTCCCTCGTAAACCAGGCCCGCTGATTTGCCCGCCACGATTGATTCAACCACATCGTTGACATCCGAGACATTAATGCCGTAACGCGCGATCGCCGCGCGGTCCGGTTTGATCTGAAGTTGCGGTAAGCCCGTCACCTGTTCGACCTTGACGTCTTCCGCGCCTCGAACCCTTGAAACTACACCAGCGATCTGATCGGCAGTCTTCTTAAGTTGATCAAGATCATCTCCAAACAACTTGATCGCCACATCTGAACGCACCCCGGAGATAAGTTCCGAGACGCGCAGTTCAATAGGCTGCGAGAAACTGAAGTTTGCTTCCGGCATCCCGTTCTCCAACGCCTGCGACATCTTTTCGACCAGTTCTTCGCGGGTACGCGCGCTCGTCCATTGCTCATGGGGCTTCAACTCGACGTACACGTCGCTCAGATCGACGCCCATCGGATCAGTCGCTACTTCCGCGCGCCCGGTCTTAGAGATGACCTTCGTGACTTCGGGAAACTTTCTGAGTATTGCTTCTACGGCTGTCGCTGTTTCTATCGAGCGACTGAGAGATACGCTTGGCAGCCGTTGAATCTGAATTGCCAGCGAGCCTTCTTCCAGGCGGGGAATAAACTCCGCACCCAGGAACGGGAACAGCGCAAAGCTGACGAGCACAAGCGCCGTAGTCGCCGCGAGCGTTTTGGTGCGATGGGTGAGAACAAATTCCAACGCCGGCTTGTACCAGCGCTTCGAGTAACGAATAAAAATGCTCTCCGTTTCGGCGACTTTTCCCTTCAGAATGAAAGTCATCGCTGCCGGGACGTAGGTAAGCGAAAGAATCAAGGCACCGATGAGCGCGAACACGACGGTTAAGGCCATCGGCTTGAACATCTTGCCTTCAATGCCACTGAGGCTGAGGATCGGCAGATAAACGATGGTGATGATTGCCACGGCAAATACGACGGGACGGCCAACTTCCAAACAGGCTTCGAGGATGGTGCGTTCGGGCGGTTCGTGTGAACCGGCGTGTTGAGCTTCCGCCCGTCGGCGCACGGCGTTTTCCACCACGATCACCGCGCCGTCAACGATCAAGCCGAAGTCCAGTGAACCGAGGCTCATCAGGTTGCCGGACACATTGAAGATGCGCATCAGAATTGCCGCGAACAGCATCGAGAGCGGAATGACGGTGGCCACCAGTAAGGCACCGCGCCAATTCCCTAGCAGGATGATGAGCACGATTATTACCAGCACCGCGCCTTCGATGAGATTTTTGGCGACGGTGTGAATAGTGCGATTCACAAGTTCGGTGCGGTCATAGAAAGGAACCAACTGCACGCCCTTAGGTAGAGTCTTGCGCACCGCTTCGACTCGTTCTTTTACTCGGTCGACGACTGCGCGAGAGTTCTCGCCTTTGAGCATCATGGCGATGCCCGCCACAATCTCACCTTTGCCATCGGCCGTTACCGCACCTTGCCGGACGGTCGCTCCAGTCACCACTTCGCCGAGATCGCGGACGAAGATCGGCACACCTTCCTTGCCTGCCTTAACGATGATGTTGGCGATGTCGTCGGCTTTCTCGGCGAGACCGATGCCTCTCAGCAGATACTGCTCGGGGCCATGTTCGATATAAGCGCCGCCGACATTCGCGTTGTTGCGCCCAACCGCTTCGAGGACATCTCGAAGCGTCAGACCGAACGATTGCAGCTTGGCGGGATCGAGGCGCACCTGGTATTGCTTTTCCAGTCCGCCAAAACTGTTAACTTCGACCACGCCGGGAACACCCAGCAACTGTCGCCGCACGCTCCAATCCTGAATCGTACGCAGGGCCGTCGCGTCATAACCGCTTCCAGCAGCGCCAACGAGCTGGTACTGGTAGATCTCGCCGAGGCCGGTAGAGATCGGTCCCATCTCCGGCGCGCCGATGTTTTCAGGAATCTGATCGCGCGCTTCACCGAGACGTTCCAGCACCAGTTGGCGCGCGAAATAAATGTCCGTCGAATCATCGAAGACAACGGTAACCGCCGAAAGACCAAAGCGAGAGATTGAACGAATCTCGGTTAGTCCCGGCAATCCCGACATCGCCACTTCCACTGGAAACGTAATCTGCCGCTCAATCTCGAGTGGTGCGAGACTCGGAGCAGCAGTCAATACCTGAACTTGAACGTTGGTAACGTCGGGTACGGCATCGATTGGAAGTTGTTGCAGACTGTAGAGTCCCGCGCCAATCAGAATCGCGACCATCAAAAGGATCAAAACCCGCTGCGAGACAGCAAACCCAATGATTCCATCAATCACGTTAGAGGTATCCCTTCACTGAGCTAGACAAAACGTTAGTCGCCCTCACCCAAACTGCCCTTCATCAATTGCGTCTTCAGTGCGAAGCTGCCTTTGGTAACTACTTTGTCACCCAGCTTCAGGCCGCTGATCACCCGGTGGTAGTTGTCCTGCTCGCCGCCAAGCTCGACATTGCGGGCCTCAAACACACCCGGCTCGTTTTCCTTCGGAACGAATACGACGCTGCGATCGCCGATGCGTTGCACTGCTTCCGACGGAACCACTAGGTCCTCACCAGCGCCGCTGCCGCTTGCGGTCTCGAATCCCACCTCAACGAACATCCCCGCTTTGAGCCGTTCGCCGGGGTTGCTTAGCTCGACCCGCACGCGCGCGGTTCGAGTTTCTTCGCTTAGGCGAGGGTCGATGTAGTTAACCCGTCCGGCAATACCGTTTGGCCCCAGGGCTGCCGAACGGATTTCTGCCGGCGTGCCGTTGTGAATGCTTCCCACCTGAGATTCGGGCACGTTCGCAATCACCCAAACGGTGGAGAGGTTCCCGATAGTGAAGAGCGTCTTTCCAGCCTCGACACCCGCGCCCGCGTTGACGTTTCGTTCCATGACCGTACCTGACACGGGTGAACGCACCGGAATAAATGAAATGTTCTCTTTGTGGTAATCCTTCGCCGCTTCGTTCACGGTCACACCGAGCGCGGATAAACTCGTTCGTAAATGCTCGACTTCGGTGCTGCTGGTTTCCACCTCAGTCTGTGCTTCCTGCACTTCGCGATTGAGAGAGATGTTGCTTTGAAACTCGTATTCAGCCTTCGCCGTCGTATAAGCCGTCTCGGCCGTTACCAGATCTTTGCCAGCGCCGACGCCCAACTCGATTAGTCGGCGAGTGCGCTTCAAAGTGGCTTCGGCTTCATCCAATTTAGCTTTTGCCGAGAGCACGCCGGCGCGATTCTCAGCCCGCTGCACCCGTTGCAGATTCCGGCGTGCTGCTTGCTCGCGGGTCATTGCTTCGCGCAGTTTGCCGTGCATCTCCGCCACCTCGGGACTGGCGATTATTGCGAGCACCGAACCGGCGCCGACCCGGTCGCCAAGTGATACATTGACGCGCTCGATGCGGCCAGAGACCAATGGCGTGACCTGCTGGGTCTGCTGCTGGTTGGCTTCAACTGTTCCTGTCACTTTCAAAAGCGAGACCGCGGGGCGTTGGGTTATCCCCTGAATCTCGATCCCAGCCGCCGAAACCGCCTCTGGAGAAAGTTTCACCTCGCTGGGAGCAGCGCTTTCGCCCTTGGTTTCGACTGTAGCTCCTTCCTTCTTCGGCTCGGCCCGCCCCCGGCGCATGTAAAGCACCGCGACGACGGCGACTATGGCTACGAGCGCCACCACCGCGACGATGACGATCGTTTGCCGAGATGAGAAACGCGAGCGACTTACCGTCGTAAACTTTGGGCCCGCCGCTTCACCGTCGGTGGAGTCGCTGTCACTATCAATATGTTCCTGGGTTAATTGATCACTCATTTGTCTGGTTCCTCACTCTCATTTAATGGGCGTCCCCATGGCTGCTGCTAGATCGGCCAACGCGCGGTACTGTTCACTCAAGGCCTCGGTAAACTCGCGCTGCGAGTCCACGAGCCGCCGTTGCTCTGTAAGCAAGTCGGTAATTTTGAACTCGCCAATCTGATAGGCTGCGCGGATAGCTCGAATGTTCTCGTTTGACCGGGTGATGACACCCTGGTCGTAGGTGGCGATTGCGGCGCGCGCGGCTTCATATCGTGCAAAGGCGCTCTGCACTTCTGTGCGCACCACGTGTTCAAGAAATTCGCGTCGCCGTTTCGCTTGATCGATCGCTAACGCGGCTTCGGTTTTCGTTCCCTGATTTCGATTGAAAACCGGAATGCCCACTGAGACACCAAACGAAAGTAATTTGTCCCGATCAGTGAGGACTCCAACCGGCGTATCGTCAAAGGCGGACCGACTGACTGTGTATTTACTGAAAGGCGTTATATCGGGGACGCCTTCGGCGCGCGCCAAGCGCAGTCCCGCCTGAGCAACTTCTTCGGTCAATCGCGCCAGACGAAGGTCCGGGCGGGTGCGCAGGGCAATCTCAACTGCGGACTCTACTGAAGACGGCGGCGACGGCAGCGGCGGCGCATTCAAATCTTCGTTCAAACGCAGTAACTCATCGACTGGCGTTCCTGTCAGACTCTTAAGCCGCAGAATTGCTGCCTGTAATTTCCCTTCGACCAGCGCGCGACGGGAACGCAAGCGGTCCACCTCCACGCGCAAGAGATTCAACTCGAGTGGTGCCGACTCGCCCTCGTTGACGCGCGCCTGCACAAAGCGGGTCGTCTGCACATCGATCTCGTTAAGGTTTTGGGTGATTTCCAGTTCTCGTAGTGAGGCCAAGGCTTCCGCGTACGTCGCCCGAACGTCATTTGCCAGCCGACGTTCGCGATCGGCTATCTCAGCTTCGGCAGCCTCGAATTCGGCCTGCGCGAGTTCGCTGCGACGTCGTCGCTTGCCACCCATTTCCAGCGGTACTGCCACGCCGATACTCGTCTCGACTTCGCCTGCCGAACCCGTGAAGCGTCCAGTTGTCTGCTCAAAGTCAATCGTCGGGTTTGGTCTCAGCCCCGCTTGCCGCAAACGAGCGCGTGCTCGTTCAATGTCGAGCCGCGCGGCCGTTAACTCACCATTGGTCGTCAGTGCCCGGCGTACCAGGTCGATGGATGATGTGCCTTGCAGTGGGTCGAAATAGCGACTCACGATCGTGCTCGGGAAACTGTTGGCGAGTGACTTACCCGTATTGAGATCTGCTGCGGGTGTATCGGCGATCTTAAGTTCGCTAGTCACGACCGGTTGTTGGGATAAAGCCGAACTGCTAAACATCAAGACAGAGAGAATCAGCGCCCAGCCTTGAACAAAGCGAGCCGACCCTCGGCGGTAAAACGACATAGTCACGTTCCTTTTTTCGAACCCTCGCTGCAACGCTGTCGCGAAGAGAGACGGGCTGCATGATTGTTCCTGGGATGGGTTAATGGTTGCGAAGCACCATTGAACCCAAAGCGACGCGGAATGGCGTCTACGAAGGCTTAGGAATTAGACGAGTCGTGGAGGAGGATTGGGATTTTCAAAATGGTTTTGCGGAATGGCTAGCTGTTCGTTCTGGAGTGGCCCCAATTTGATCTGCGGCATACCAGGCGGCACGAAAACCACGCCGGCGATAACGTGGGCGCAACAACAGAAACAATCCTCATCGCGAGGCTCTTGATTCTGTGGTTGATCAGGTTGCGATTCGTCGCGCGCCGTGAGTCTTGACTGGCTTGAAGCGTTAACCTCGTTGTCCGCGCCCGCGCGTTTGGTGGCGGTCGCAGCCCCGCCGAATTCTTCACCGCAAATTTGCGGATAAGTGATATCGGCAGCCGTGTAAAACAGAAACAGGAACACCACGCCGCGCATAACGCAGCGTCGCACTCCTGTGTTACTTATCCCGAACGAAGGCATATTACACGAACCCGAAGTGAAATTTTCTAACACACTGAATCAGAGGCAGTCAAGCTGCGTTCAGTTGCTGTATCGAGCGTCATTATCGATAACGGTCGCCGGTCTTGCGCCTGAAAGATGATTGTCCTACTCAGAATCTGAGACCATAGTTGAGATGGAGGTTGCGTCCTATCTCTGGCGCAATCGCTTTAATAAAGGACAAGTGATTGCGATACAACTTATCGGTCAGATTCTGCCCGCTCAATGACAGAATGTGTGCCACTCGCTTGGTGACAAAAGTATACGACGCATTAAGATTGATGACGCCGTAACCCGCCGTCGGTGTTTCATTATCAAAGACGCGAACCTGACGATTCACCAGAACAACTTCCGGTTTGAGATTGAATGCTTTATCTCGCCAGTCAAGGCCGAGAGTCGTGCGCAACGGCGGAATGCGCGGGAGCGGTTTGTTTAGTGAGACAATGTCCGCGCGGACGTAATCCAACTTAGTGTTGAGCCATAAGGTAGGCAATACACGTGCTTCGACACTCGCTTCAGTGCCCACAAAGCGGCTCGTTCCCTGAGCGTATCTGATGACGGGAAGATTTGATCTCGAATCAACTTGTCCAGTGAAGTCGGTAAAAACGAAGTTGCGAATGTTGTAGTAATAAACGCTGCCTTCGTAGTGGACTCGCGAGCTGTTGTGGCGCAGCGAAAGGTCCACGCCATCGCCTTGTTCTGAATTCAGGTCTTGGTTACCAATATCAAAAGTCATAATGCCCGGATGCGGCCCATTGTTATAAAGCTCCTCGAGCGCTGGCGCGCGAAAGGAATGTTGATAGTTGGCCACAAGCGATCCGCCCTTCCACAACGGCACGCGCGCTCCAGCGCTGCCTGAAAAACCAAGGAAATTGCGGTCGCGGAAATTGCCTTCCGGGTTGTAGCCGTTCTGCTCGATCCGCCCGCCGAACTGAAAGCCGATGCGTTCAAAATCCAGGCGCTCCAGATCGTAAACAGCAAACGAATGCTGCTTGGTGTGTGGGGCCGGCGCTTCCGCGCCCACCGATAAGAAGTCACGAGTAAAACCAGAGAAGCCGAAAGTGCCAGAGAGTTTCCCCCGCCGGCGGTGATTGAAGTTCGCGCGATAGTTGAAATTCTTGTTGGTAGCGACCGAGTCAAGCTCGGTTACATTTTCATCTGATTCGAACTCGAATTCGCGAACCTTGTAGTCGTTATAGCGCACCGCGAAATCGGTTCCTTCAATGAAACCATTCAGGCCGCGCAATCCGCCCTTCGCCTCAAAGCTGTGGCGACGTTCTTTCAAATATTCAAAGTCAACTTCGTCTGGTTCGACGGGAATGCCGTGCCGCCGGCGATCAAATGAATAACTAAATGCCAGCCAACCACGGCGGGGGAACCAGCCCGCGCCGCCGCTGACGTTACCGCCTCTCGCGTAGGAATTCAGAACCGTGCCGAGTGGCGTGCGATAGTCGTTTGCGTTGAGCGCTCCGCCGTTACCGAAAAACAAAAAGTTCTTCACGCCATATTTGAACCCCGCGCTGCCGCCTGCTTGCCAGTTGTTTGTGCCACCGAACGTCGTTACGTAACCTGACAGTCCTTGCTGATATACATCGTTCGAGGAAATGCCGTTTACTACACCGCCAATCGCGTTGCTACCGTAGAGCAAAGTCGCGGGACCTTTCACGATTTCTACTCTCTCCAGCGACAGCACATCGATTGGTTCAACTTCATCAGCCGATTGCGAAGCGATCCCGCCCAGACGCAACCCATCTTGCAGAACGAGAACGCGATCTCCATCGAAGCCGCGAATGACCGGCCGACCAGAACCAGGACCGAAACTGCGCTTGGCGACGCCGAGTTGATTCTCCAGTGTTTGGCCAATTGAAACAGGATTCTTCTGCGCCAGTTCTATAGCGCCAACTGAATTAACTGACTGATAAGCAGCGCTGACTGCTTCGGCTGAGCCGCTGGCGGTTACCGTCACCTGCTCACTAACAGGTGCCAGAGTCAATTCAAAGCGGACCTCTTGAGTACCAGGTGTGACTCTAACTTTCCTAATGACGTCAGGCACGCGATCGAGATGAGCGATGACTTGATATGTCCCAACGGGAACATCTTTGAACTCAAAAGCGCCGTTCTCATCGGTCAATACCGATTTCCTCAATTCGACGATCGTAATTACGACGTTTCGCGCCGCCTGCTGTGCGGGTTCGATTGTGACCGTTCCCCGAACCGTTCCTGAAGAGCTGACACCCTGCGCAAAGGCGCCTACCGATAACAACAGAATAGGCAATAGGGCCGATAGACCCATCTGATTCCTCACCACTTAGTCCTCCCTAACTAGGCATTTCTTCTGAAATCTTGAAGATCTTCTATTCGAGGTTAGAGGGCTCGATTTGAAAGTGAATGTCAGTTTCATTGTGAAGCATCGTAGCGGAATAGATGATGGCTGTCAAAGGGGAATGAGTCGCGAGAAAAGAGTTGCGGAAGGCGGATGCGAGCGAACTATCTGCAAGCGCAGAATATTATGGCTTCCAACGAACTAAGAGCGAGACGCGGTCGGGGAAATGCCTGACGGCAAGTCTCCAAGGACCTTTGCCTCGCTCCTCATCTCGGCTATACAAGCCGAGCCTGAGCTTCAAAATGAACAACAGAAAATCAGGCCGCCACGTCCCACCCCGCTTCGCGACGGCCTGGCGGCACTGGTCAACTCCCTGTGTCTGGGCGGGAGGCCGTGCCAGACTCGTTCATCGCCGATTCCAGTTTTGAATCAACTAACAACCGCGAAATGATTTTATGAATCGCTGAAAAACTCTCGCCCTTTTGGACATATTCATCGCCACTGGATGCGCGCCTGAATTCGTTCAGGCTGCTTTCGAGTTCACCACCAACTACCATAGCTGGCAAGCCCTCTCGATGCTTCAGAGAACTAACTAGCTGCGCGAGATCAAACGCTGCCCTGTGGCGCATCTCGTGATCGAAAATAAAGAGATCATAACGAATGTCGCTTTTTATGAACCTCTCAGCGGAGTCGCGGTCAGGGCACGATACGACATGATATTCGGGTTTGGGAAAAGCCGCTCTGAGAAACTGGATCAGACCTAAGTCATCGCCAACATACAGCAGCCTAATCTGACTGTTTGCGCCACTATGCCCGTTTGTGTGGACGTGAGGCAGGTCTGAAAACGGGTGATCAACTACTCCTGTTCTGTTATCCTCAGAGCCGTTCTAGTCGTTGAAAACCCGACAACGGCCAATGCGTAGCTCACCATCCCGTCTCTTCGAGTGATGAGCATCGCCGTTGAGCATGGAAGAAGGTTTCAACTCACGGCGAATCGGTTACGCGAAGCAAGTCTATGTATATTTATACATAGAGTCAGGGTAGTGCGCCAAATCCCTTCAGGAGGTAACTCCTGATGGGAAAAGGCTCACGACCCAAGCCGGAGAGACTAGCGGAGAAGCTCCGGGATATTCGCCTGGCACTTGGGTTGTCTCAACCTGAAATGCATCGGCAGTTAGGACTTGAGGACGAAGTGGAGTACACGAATATCTCGAAGTACGAGCTAGGCCGAAACGAACCACCGCTTACAACGCTCTTGCGATACGCGCGAATCGCGGGCGTTCATTTGGAAGACATCGTCGATGATGAATTGGACCTACCAGAGAAGCTACCCGGCAATGTGAAATACAAAGGCATCAGAAGCAAATCCTTGTTTCGCAGACGGCGATGAGGCGATCCAAAGTTAAGCCTTCACCTGGAGCGCGCAAAGCCAAGCTTCCGAGCTTTCCTGATTCAATCATCAATTGTTCGCAAGCGAAAGCAGACTCCTTATGGAATATTATGACTTCTGCCGTTTCTTGATCTCCACCAATGCTTCTTCCACCGTGCCGTGCGGTTTGTCTTTGAGTTCCGGGTATCCATTCAACCACTCATTTAGAGCTTCTTCAGACCTGAAGAAGTTAATGACGCCTCAACCACCGCCCGCGAAGAAAATCGTCGACGCGGGCTGGGCAGTGATCAACTTGGCCTTATCAAAGATGAGGTGAATACGTGCGGTACTTTCCGGCGAGGAATCATCTATCGTGACCTTTTCACTTGCGAGTTTGTCGCTGACCAGCGACAGCGAGTCGAGCGCTCAATTCACATTGAACTGTCGCCCACTGTCGAGACTTATCTTATGAAAGACAAAGTCCAGGCGCGGTTCCCATTTAATGTAGTGCGGCACGACACGATAGCTGGCTTTAGCGGCGCTACTGTCTTTCTTCAAGATATCGTATCGTTCAAGCATGTTCAGCCCACGCTTCACGTCTGCTTCACTCACACCGACAGCTTTCGCTAACTCAGACGTGCTCGGCGTCGGCTTGGCATCACGTTCAGCATTAATCAGCGCGCGCGCAATCAATTTCTCGTCCGGAGTCAACACCAGCGTCACCCATCCCCAGCGCCGAACGATCTCATGAAGTTCGGGATGAGACTTGATGTAGTTGCCGATGCGAAAGCGCGTTTCGTCTGACGGCTCAACTTTGAGCGCGGCCATCGCGATATCGACGCTGGTGACGCTGAAATCCTGACCCCAATCGTTCACCAAATAATCGATGACCTTTTGTTCTTGAGGGTTGAGCTGTCCTTGATCAATGGCAGCGTTTGCGGCGCTACTAAATAACAGCACGCACGATACCAACAGTAATCCGCGTTTGATCATAAAGGATCGCATAGATCTTACATCCTCTCTTAAGTTCCTGATTTCGCCTTGAGTAAAGTTTCGATGTCGCGCTCAATGTCAGCGCTCTTATTCGGTGGCGAGCCGGAATATTTCTTGTAGAACTTCCAACCGGGTGCGATGACGTAGGTTGCCGGAAAGCTGATTACGCCGAAGTCAGAAACCGAATCGTCATTCCCTACCAGAATCGTGTAACGCATCTTGTATTGAGTTGCGAATTTCTGGATGTCGCTCGCCCAGCCGGATTGCACTGCCAACCCGATGACTTTGACGCCGCGCGAAGAATATTTTTCTTGCAACTTATTGAAGGCAGGAATTTCTCCGACACAGTTCTCACACCAGGTCGCCCAGAAATCGAGGACCACAATGTTGTCCTTCAGGTCTTGCGAGCGCAGCGTCTGGCCGTCGAGTTTCGGCAATGAAAACTCAGGCAGCGGTTTCGGGTCCTGCCCCGCCACGCTACAAAACAGAAAACAAATAAGGACGAATACTCGCATCATCTCACTTTGCCGGATTCATGGATTTGTTCCCTTAGCCGCTTGACCGCTCTATTCACTTCGCCGAGGCAGCACGCGCCCGATGGATTGCGAGTTTCACACGCGCATAGGCCTTCTCGGATAAGCCTCGAAATTCGTTCTGGAATTGTGGTGTTGCCGGTTCGGAAGATTTCATCTCGGACGTGGCTCTCCTCGAATCCAAAGCAATAGCACAAAGGAATTGGATCTGTTTTCGCCTTGAGGCCGACAATCGTCCGCAGATCATCCTTAGTGAATACTCGGTTACTATTTTCTTCGAAATAGACGACCGGACAATCGCGTGCCTGGCAGAAGCAAAACGCTCCCGTCAATGCTTGTTCGAGTAGATGAGGGTTCAACATCAAGAGGACCGTCTTTCGTGAGACAGGCCGGCCTTCGTCCTTGCAAGTGGCGCAGCTTTCAACCATTGGTTCTAAACTTCGCTCTGCAATCAAAGTGTCCGTTGCACAACAGGTCATGTTCGAGTTCTTGCTGATACTAACCTCAACTATTTCGCACGCTCGCGTAACAACTTCTGGATCGCTTCTCTGGTCCCATCAATTCCGTGGATGACAGGGACATTTGAATAAGCTGGTTCAGGCGGCGCTTGACTCCACTGCTTTCCCGGCGCATAGACAGCGACATAATCCCAAACCACAGATGAGCTGTCCTTCTCGCCGAGTGCCTGAGAAACAAGATGCTCCTTATCCCAATATTGCGAAGCTCTCAGATCGGATACTCGCGCCAGCGTTCTAGTCGAGGGCGCGCCTAAATCAGTTGTCAATACCGGTTCCCAGATCACAAACACCCGGACTCTTGGATCGCGTTGTTCATCAAGCAGCTTTTGGATTGCAGAGGCCCCCTGCAAACATACCGTTCAAGTGGGAGACAGCATCACTACCAAGCGAACGGAATTCGCAGAGCCGTTGAATGCATCCTTGAGCGATGAAATATTGGAACCAGTCAGACGAACCAGCGGTTGCTGTCCGTTGGGAACAGTGCTCCCCCAGTAAAAGTAATAGAACGCCACCAAGACGATCGCCGCCAGCCCACCTCCGATAATGATTCCCTTGCGTTTCATTTCTCTCTCACATTCAGCCGGCCAAAAGGTTCGCCAGGAAATTCGCGATGGCTTGCGGAAACAGAATAAACACGAGCACAACGATCGACGAGAACCACAGGAGAAGCGCGCTCACGAGATTCGGTTTACAGTTGCATTGTTTGGCCCGCCACCGTTGATAAAAGCCAAATCCGATCAGCAGCACGGATGCTGCTAGCAAGAACGGTCGAAGCTTCACAAAGAATGCGGAAGTCCCGGCCGTACCCGCCGCGAAAAGAAAAGGAAGCAGCGGCAGGCAACAACTCGATGCCAAAACTACGCTACCGAGCGCACCTAAACTCGCAAGAATCGTACTTGGGGAGCGCCCGCCTTTGTTGGTAGCAAAACTGTTACTTGTCATGTCGCTGTTTTGCAAGAGCATGAGCGCTAATCGTTGACGGGCAACACCGGGCAGCAAGCCGAATCGCCATGTTCTTTGAGTTCTTCATCACAAGCCGCGAGTTGTCGCGCAAGCAGATGGCGAAAAGCTTTCATCGCCTTTAGCCGTTCATCCAATTCAGAAAGTTTACGGTTAAGCAGGTCACGCACTCTTCGACATTCCTCAGCGCCGCCTGTCGCCAACAGTCCTTTTATTTCCTCGAGTGAGAATCCCAACTCTTTCGCTTGCTTGATGAATCGCACTCGCTCAATGTGCTCAGGCGCGAACAGTCGAAATCCACCTAAAGAACCGCGCAGGCCTCGGCAAGAGCTTCACCTTCTCGTAATAACGCAGAGTGTCGATGCTTACGCCCGCACGCTTCGCTACTTCCCCAATTTGTAGCCCACTGTCCATCCAAGCCCTCGACAAAGAGACTATAGACTCTAGAGCTGAGTCCAGAGTCAAGTCTTGGCGTCGCATTACCCATTAGTGACTGTGGCGATGATGAACGTCGGGATAATGAGGGTGGCTGTGTATCAACTCCTCGTGCTTATGCGAGTGGCTATGCGTCTGAGCCGATAGCTCAGGTTCAGTGTGATGTTGATGATGCTCGTCATGCGAGTGTCGATGCTCGTGTTCCATAGCCTTATGACGATGCTCATGTCCGTGTCGTTCTGTCAGATGCAACCAAAGGCCGATCCCCATCAGCGCCGCCGCCGCCAGAAAGTAAGGCGTGGGTCTGTCACGCAATAAGGCGATTGAGATCGCAGCGCCGGCGAATGGCGCCAGCGAGAAGTACGCGCCCGTTCTTGCCGTGCCGATGTGCCTCAGTGCCAGGACAAATAACGTGAGACTTACACCGTAGCCCAGAAAGCCAATTGAAGCGGCCATTACGATCACGGGTACGTCAGGCAGCTTCGCACCAACCAGAAACGCAATCGACAAATTCACTGTTCCGGCTATCAAGCCTTTCAAGGCCGCAATCTGTACCGGGTCTCCAGCTGAGACTCGTCTTGTCAGATTGTTATCTATGGCCCAGGCCAAACACGCGCCCGCAATTCCCAATGGACCCCATGCCGCGCTCAATTCGGGTTTCCCAGACCACGACAGCAGAAGTCCTCCGAGCGTGATGGCAGCCATCCCAAGCGCGATGCGACGGTCGAAGTTCTCTTTGAAGACGAACCATGCCAGCAGAGCAGTGAAGACGCCCTCGAGATTAAGCAGCAACGAAGCTGACGACGCGGCGGTGACGCGCAGACCGAACAACAGCAAGATAGGACCGACGACGCCACCTGAAAGAATTGCTCCGGCGAGCCATGGGAAATCGGCTCGCTTCAGACTCGCTTCGCGCTCGTTTGTCTTTGAGCGCCGGAGCTTCCACCACAAGGTTAGACCAACGCCTGAGCCAAGATAGAGCAAAGCGGCCAGAATGATCGGATCGGTATTACCGAGCAGGATCTTTGAGAACGGCGTGCTAGCTCCAAACAGTAGCGCAGCAGTCAGAGCGAAATAGATTCCGATACGCCCTGACTCGTGACTGTACTCATGAATCTTCATGTAACGTCTTCCACGGCGAGTGTAGCCCCCGGCTTGAATGTAGGTGAAGCCGTCATCGCGGTAATTATTCCGCCGCGACTAATGCCGTCCCTGACGTGCAGGTCTTACGGAGGTATTTTAATGAATCGACTACCGATGAATCTCTATCGCCTCCAGGATTGGGTGACGACAAGAATGCGAAAGAGGTTTCGCGAAGGACCGACCTCCCGTTCTGGAAAATCCAAAAAAAAGCGAAGCGATCACGCTGACATCAACGTTCTTAGTCGGTCTTTCAGAACTGCTTCTTTGGGAGTCCTGACACCGCGCTGTAACCACTCTCGGACTTTGGTCACAGTTAAGGTGTGCGTGACCGAACTGATGACTTTCACCTCAAGTTGAGTCAATCCTCCCGGATCGAGATCCTGTTTACGAAACGCGCAGAGACCTAAGACCTACGCCTCATACAGCCCATCGGCTTCGACCTCTACGGAATGGCGAATGCCATCCAGATCGACGAAAGATACGATGCAATCCGCCATTTTGGGCGGAGTTTAGCACTTTCGGTAATTTTCGCCAATCCAACGGTGTGCCATTTACGGCACAACGAAAAAGCGCAGTGCAACTTGATTTAGGGATTCTGTTTCGCGCGCTCCGAATAGTAATCACGGCCACGCTCTGCGAGTCGAAAGTGCCGCAAATTGTAGTGAGGGTTCTCTATTCCGCCGTCGCCCCAGGGCGAAATGTGCACCGATAGAAGGCCGTCTCTGACCATCTCGGTGATGAGATTGGCGTCGGGATAATAGAAATATGGATTGTTCTCGACAAAGAACGCCACATGGTCGTGTTCGTGCGCGACGTTAGTGTCAACGGTTTGTTTGTGCAACGTATCGGCCAGCCAACATCCGTCGTGCAAGTATTTCAGGATTTCAAGCTTTTTTTCTTCGTCTGTTTGATAATGTTCGGGCGCAGGAAAATGGTATGTCATCGGTAATCCTCTCACTCCCAAAACTCTTGGTGCGGTGAAGCAAATGATCTACCAAGTCATTTAAGGCAACTTTCGCCTGTGCTACATTCTTGTTGCAAAGTTATGCAAGATAGCGATGATACACAGGATCTGAAGGGTAAAGTAGATTTTGGCGTCATCACGGTCCGCGAGGACGAGTTTGAGGCCATATTGAAGCGATTACCGACCCAACGACTTATTCACGGTCGCCTCACGTATGCTCTCTCTACTCTCACGACCACTAACGATGACGAATACCAAATCGCTTCGGTACGATGTCCCGAGCAAGGAAATGTTCACGGACAGTCCGTGGCTCACACCCTGATAGAAGAGCTAGATCCTCAGTGGCTTCTTTTGATCGGGATTGCCGGATCAATACCGAACGATGAATACACATTAGGGGACGTTCTGCTTGCCGCTCGGCTTCACAACTTCAGTGTGAGCGCCAGTATCGAAGATTCACAGCAACAGACTCGCCAGGAATATTCGGAAGGGGGAGGGCCGATGCATCCTAAGGTGCAGGACTTAATTGCTCACCTCCCCGCATTGACTCCGTTCCTGGAGCCCTGGTACGAGGCTGACTCAATCGGCGTTCCGCGACCTCATGTGAGTTTTTCTGCTTCGAAGTTTTACGGCGATGCGGATTGGAAGAAGAATATTCGATTGTGTCTTGGTCGATACTTTGGAAAGAGTCCCGTTCGAGATCATCCGAAGGCAATCACTGGCTCAATAGCTTCGAGCGACACTCTCGTTAAAAGCACTCACCTTGCGAGCGAATGGTTGAAGGTAGCGCGGCAAATAAGAGGCGTGGAAATGGAACTCGCCGGCGTCTATCAGGCCGCATGGACTGCGCAAAAACCGGTGTTGGCGATCCGAGGCATTAGCGACATCGTGGGCTATAAGCGCTCGGCGGAATGGACTAACTACGCATGCAATACGGCAGCCTCGTTTGCGCACGCGCTACTTAGGTCTCGGCCAATCCGTCCGCTCGCAGTGCAGGCGGAGCGTTCCGTATTTCTGCCGATCGCTGGCATCGCTATGATGCCGAGTGAGCCGGTTGGTATCTTCCGGAATAAGCCCGTACACGCAGCCCACATTCAAAAAGACGAAAGATTGTTCTCCAACCTGCTGGAAGTCTCGTATTTTCCACCAAAGCTTTACACGGTTAGGACCTCGTGCGCCGACAGGAAAGAAATATGGTCCACGCTCCGCCACGAAACCGAATACCCGGCGACAGATTGGATCTATAAGGGCAAGACTCTCTACGCGTTTCATGATTTCTCAGACCCGATCTGGCAGAAGGTTTGCGAGACAAGCACATTGGAGGAGCACGATACTTCAGATTGGTCGGACTCAGACGACGTGAATCGGCGGGCTGAATTCATAGAACTGATGAAGGGTTGTCTTAAAGAGTTGGGCCGCACCCATGACTTGTATTACAGCCATCATCCCCGCGTCAGAAAGCGACGAAAGAGGTTTGAACATCTCTATTTCGCGCCGACATCAGAATATTCAGGTTCTGCCTTTCTGGAGATCACGGATTTAATCAATCCTTATGACTTCATTATTAACCTGAAGGACAGGACAACTCCCGTCGCCCGACATCTGTTTGCTCAATTGTCAGACGCGACGCGTCAACTGATTGCCGGGTTTTCATATCAGAATCAGCCCAACAGAGATTTGCTCCGGCCGCTTGTCCAGAATCTGAATGAAGTGCTGAAGCTTCGTTTCTATCAACAGGACTGTTTTACAGATGTGTATGTCAGACGTGACGCGAAGCAGCTTATTGAGGCTGAGACAATAGACGACGAAGACCTGATTCACTTAAACCGAATGCTATTAGAAGATGCGTTCCCAAATGAGGTGTTCAAGCGATCCCTGTGTCAAAGGACTCTGGTAAGGCAGAGTGTCGTACAATCAAGACCTCGGGTGGTGTTTAAGGCTTACTATTCAAGGGCCAGGAAGTTTTCCCATTACCGCCATCATGCGTTTCGGTTCCAGTTCACACGAGTTGAAGGCAAGTGGTACCTTGAAATTACACCGACTTACCACTACACGCACGACGGCCACCGCGTATGTTGGTTCTATGAAGACTTAGTTAAAGGAATAAAGAGGATCGAAACGAACGAGGCGGTCTTCCGCCAAGTCTTGTTCTGGGCGGAGGTTCTTCAAGACAGTCGCCACGGCTTCTTTCACGGCCCCTCTTATCCGTATTTGCGTTTTCGGAGACTCGCAGAATTTAAATCGGATTTTGGAGTCCCGGATCAGCTCTGGGCCAGCAAGGAATCACTGCGCTTGAAACGAGCCTCAGAATCACAATCTTCACTTACCTATGAGAGTTGAATTGCTTCACCCCGAACCGGATCTGGAATTTGGGAATCATGGAACCTGTCCAGATATTCGTTTTGGCATTGGCCACTACGGAGCGTTCGACTTTGCTGATCCAGATGGCCCGCGACAAATCAAAGTTGGCTTGGTTGGCACCTATGAAACCTTGACAGCTCTAACCGAGTGGCTTCAATTGTGCCAATCAGAAATCGAAGCCAAGCGAAGCAACCAGCCGCGCCTCTATCCGCCCTTTCCGGGGTTTGCGGAGAACCATAGTTTCCATTCGAAATTGACGTGGAACACCAACGATTTTCGCAGAGTGACAATTCCGGCCGACATAACCGAAATCGGTAATTACAATACCCTGCTTGAGAAAGTTGCGGCACTGTACGTTGAAGAAATAGAGCAAGCGATTGAAAAGGGCGCCGCCGTGGTCCTATGCGCATTGCCCTTAGATCATTTGCGGCTGGTAACTTATTCGGCTATTGAGGAGGAGGAAGACCAGAAATCTGAGGAAGGTGATGCTGCGTCCGAAGCGAAGCCGGAGGACTCGGCCGATGACGAGCACGAGCACGCAATTTATGATTTCCACGATTTGCTGAAAGCTCGCAGCTTGCATCTTCGCACGCCGTTACAAGTTGTATTGCCCGCGACTTATGACAAGACCAAGAACGCTGCACAAAAGCAGTTGTTGAATCGTGATCAGCAAGATGAAGCGACAAGAGCCTGGAACCTATTTACAGCGATTTACTACAAGGCCCGTGGCATCCCATGGCGTATGATCAGAGATGAGTCGGACGTAAGGACTTGCTACCTTGGAGTCAGTTTCTTCCGCACTCTCGATGAGGAACGAATCTATGCCAGCTCCGCACAGGTCTTTAATGAAAGAGGTCAAGGCGTCATAGTTCGCGGTGGCGTTGCATACGAAGATAAAGAGGACCGCCAGGTTCACCTTGATTACGACGGTTCCTATAATCTAATCAAACTGGCCCTGCAGGCATTCCGGGGCGAGCATTATCATTACCCAGGTCGGGTAGTGATTCACAAAACTTCATCTTTCACTGCCGACGAATACAAAGGGTTCACGCAGTTTCTGAAAGACAAGGGCATTGAATTAGTGGACTGCCTATACTTGCGGCAATCATTCACTCGACTTTTTCGTCCGTCGAATTATCCACCCTTACGAGGCATGCTGTGGCACTTGGAGGACAATCGGGCCATCCTTTATACGCGAGGAAGCGTGCCATTTTATGAAACGTATCCCGGGACCTATCCGCCGCGTTCCCTCTACCTCGAGAGTGTGGCCGCTCAGAAACCGATCAAAGAACTGGCGCGCGAGTGCTTAGTTCTAAGCAAAATGAACTGGAACAACACGCGGTTCGATGGCCACTTACCAATCACGTTGAGAGCAGCGAAGCAGGTGGGCAAGATCCTCAAATACCTAGATGACGAAAACTCCAAACGGATATCGTCGTCTTATCGATTTTACATGTAGAGTCTTGCCCTTCAAGGTTTGGCTAAATGCGAGCCATAGATGCGGCAAACGGCTTGCCGTTTTTGGCGGAGATCTTCTCGACTTTGTACAGGCGCGGTCATTCTATGTCTCTCAACAATTCCTTTTTCATGGTTTCATAAACGTCAGGCCAGAGAAGTCGCCGTTCACGAAATACCTCATAAATTGTCGGCCTGAGGGTGATGGGTAGGGCTTTCGCACAAATATCGTTCAACGCAGCATACAGACGCTCTGCCAGTTTCAAATATTCGCTCAGTTCGATGACTGTAATCTTGTTGTCTGGATTCGCGGTGTCTGTCGCTGGCCGCAGCGGGCCGACGAATGTCGAATAGATTTCAGCGGGATTGACGTGCTCGCGCACCCACTGAATGTGATTGTAAAGCTGGCCAACATCGTCCTTTCGATATCTTGATCCGGCCTGTTTGTCGACTTTCACTTCCTGATTGAAAGCCGATCCACCTTCGGTCGCCCACAAGACGTCTGGCCCGGTTCCAAAGTCGTGGTCGGGTCTACTCGCGCTTAGACCGAGATACTCACCCAAGGTTCTGATAGCCTCTTCGGTTTGAGCTGTTGACCCTGTGCCATCAAGTGCCGCGAGATCTGAATGAAAGTTGCGAAATGAGATCTGGTCGACTTTGTTCCCATTATAGAGATACCTAGCTACTTCAATTACCTGCGGTGGCACATCCGGTTCTTCTTGAGCTGGTGCTCGCAAATCAATCGGCGGGATATTCTTGTTTATAGTCCTGGCCCGCCGATAAGTGTCATGCGCAGCGTTAACCTCGCCAAGCAGTTCATAAGAATATCCAAGCCACAGTGTGTGCCACGCACCCGCATTGCGACTGGCAGCAAATGTTTCATCGAGGGACAGACTCAGCGCCTGTGCAGCGTTCGTGTAATCACGTGCCCACAGAGCATTCCCAAATTTGGCTTCCGCCGTTGAGATTGCTAGAGCTTCCGCGTCCACTTCGGGAGGCTGGTCAGCGTCGCTCTCTTCCATGTAATTCTGATAACTGCTCAGCCAATTCCGTTCCCGGTCTAGACATTGACTCGCCGCAGCTATTAGAGAGTCACAGTCTTCCGCAGCCTTAGACGCGGCAACACCAAGTTCCAGCTGTTGTCGTAAGAATTTTGGCAGAGCCGCTTGGTTGATTGGAACCAGCAGCCAATCAACCAGGCTTTTACCTGTAAGTATCACCACGCCGTGATCGCTCATGCCGCGCGAAATGCGGCCGAAGCTTTGCACAATTCGGGAGGCAATCGTTGAGCGCAGGAGCTTGTCCAATCCTAGTTTTTCCCACAGATATCGCTCCAACGGGCCGACGCCGGATGGTAGTTCATCAATAACCATAACGCGGCATGTTTCACCGGGCAGGTCTACACCGTCATACCGCGCGACAAGTACAAGTTTTTTGGCCGACGCTGCGTTCTTGAAGTCGTCAACCTGCTTGGTGACGTTATCTGAAGCCTGGTCGCCAGCAAGTCCCTGCCACTTCTCAGCGTGCTTATTCGACGGGACTAAAATCAAGGCCTTTCGCTCGCGAATAACCTCTTCGGTGACGCTAAAATCATCAGAACCGCAGGACGAGTTCAAGCGAGGTGCCAATATTAGTCTCTCACACTCGCCTGCCGTAGTAGTCGGCGCGATGATCCGATTGGGAACTTTGGCGAACGTTCTTACAAACGCGTCCTCAGCTGTTAGCGTGGCGGATAGATAGAGCCGGCGAACGGTCTTCTGAAAATAGGGAAGCGACAGCGTCGGCACAACGGCGGGCGTGAACGTTACTTCCTGACCGCTGATGAACAGGCAGCAGAGGTCAATATGATCGCGGAGATGCTCCCAACAGAACTTTGTTTCCTGTCGCTCATCGAGCTTCCCCTCAGCGAGTAGCCTAGTGAGTTCTCCTAATCGTTCCCGAAGGGCAAACGGAGGCACAAACCACGAACGGTTTGCATGGCCCCGTTCGATTGTCTCAGCGAAACCGGTTCCCATGCCGACGCTCGCAAAATAGCCATGAAACAGCGCAGCGATTTGCGAAAAGGAATTCGGAAACGATTCTCTAGTCAGTCGCAGAGTGAATTGGTCCCTGATCAAATGCTCGGCTGCATGCGCGTCGTCAAAAACGATTGCCTCAAGACCTTCGCGACCGAATCGCGACTTGCCATTGAAGAGCGCATGATAGGTAGTGATACACGGTGCACGACCACTTTGGTAAAGATCGTTGCTGAACTCGCCACGAAAGTATGTGGTTACGGGTAATCCATAGCCATCAGCTTTTGCGGCGGTCTGCTCAACAAGTTGAATTGAGCTGCACGCGTAACCTACATGTCCCCTCGTCTCATTGACCAAGGATTGCCCTGCTAGCAGCCCCACTAAAGTTTTCCCAGCCCCAGTGTTAAGGACTATTGCGATATCCGCTTCTGCTCTGTTCTCGTGCCAGGTCCGAAGGGCGTCGCCCTGCGCCAGCCACATATCATTGATCGCCGGATCAGTTACACGCAGTGATTGAAACAATTCAATGGGCTCGATAATCCGCTTCGAGTCTTTTGGCTTGGAGATCTTGCTAAAGTCTATCGGCATTGTGTGAGTATAACTCTGCAACTTTACTGACCGTGAGTGTGATTCCAATTTAAGTCGCTTTTCAAAAAGCTTACATCTGGTTGCGGCTCGGAACTCAGGTGTCTTGTTCCTCGGCTTCGCGGATGTCGGTAATCTGATTTGGGTCAATTTGCATGGGTTCTTCAGCCAGAACCTTCAGTATTTGGCACCCCTAAGCTACATATGTTTCATACTCGCTTCCATCGTCCATGATGAGCGTGACGAATTTCACCCCATAGGAAATTTTCGTGAAATTCGCGATCTTATTTCTGAATGTAACGGCGGTTGTCTTCTTGCCTTGGTTCTCCGTCACTCGTCTCGTGGCTATTGCCTTGCC
>JAJPKD010000191.1 GCA_021323895.1 Acidobacteriota bacterium
CGGCTCGGATTCGTCGGCATTACAGACGACGTACCTTTCTTTCGGCGAGTCCTTCGGAACGAAGCTCCACTTCATTCCCGTCGGAAATCCCGCGCCGCCACGTCCGCGCAAAGCAGATTTCTTCACCTCGTTGATGACATCGTCCGGCGACATCGAATCCAGGACTTTCTTGATCGCTTCGTAACCGCCGTTGCGTCGATACACGTCGAGCGCGCGCGAATTCTCCAAATGAATTCGCCGCAATTGAAGCGGTTCACATCCGATGGCGCCAATAAACATTTGTTTAGAGGCGGGCGTTGCCCGCCGAGTACAAATACAGATTCAAGGGCGGGCAACGCCCGCCGCTAAACGATCAAGGTAACGAATCCAAAATCTGATCGACCTTCTCAGGCGTCAGGTTCTCGTGATAATCAAAGTTGAGCTGAAACATAGGGGCTGTACCGCACGATCCCAGACATTCAACCAAAGACACAGTAAATTTTCCGTCGGGCGTCGTCTCTCCGGGTTTTATTCCCAACTTATTGCAAACGTGCTCGGTGATTTTTCCTTCACCCATGATTTTGCACGACAAAGTCTTGCAAATCTGGATGTGATACTTTCCGACCGGCTTCAGATGAAGCATCGAATAGAACGTCGCGACTTCCCAGATGTCCGTCACGCGTAACTGCAAACGGTCGGCGAGATATTGCACGCCCGGCGGATCGAGATAGCCGCGCTCGCGCTGCACGATGAACATCAAAGGAATGATGGCCGAGCGCTTGATCGGATACCTCGAATGTGCTTGTCGATCTCCGCTTCAACTTCCGGAGAGAACGTAGCCGCCTCCGGCATGTGCACCGGATGATCTGGCGGCTGAATCTTGACGAGAACCTCACCCATCGCTATCGATCGATCTCTCCCAAAACAATATCCAGCGATCCAATTATCGCGACCACGTCCGCGATCATTTCGCCCTGCGCGATGTGGGGCAGCGCCGACAGATTCACGAAGCTCGGTCCGCGGAAATGCACGCGCGCGGGCTTTGGCCCGCCGGTAGATTTCACATAAACGCCGAGCTCGCCCTTTGAAGCCTCAATCGGGTGATAGACTTCGCCCGGCGGCACATCGAAGCCCTCAGCGACGATCAGGAAATGGTGAATCAACGCGTCCATGTGCGTCTTCATCGCTTCGCGATCCGGCAAAACGACTTTCGGCGCATCTGCTTTTACCGGACCGGGGCGTAAGCGCGCCAGGGCCTGCGTCACAATCTTGTGCGACTCAATCATTTCGCGCATGCGCACCATGTAGCGCGCCCAAACGTCGCAATCCTGCTCGACTGGAATTTCGAAATCGTAGTTATCGTACCCGCAATAGGGATTCGTGCGGCGCACATCGACTTTTACGCCACTGCCGCGCAGGCATGGACCCGACAAGCCCCAATCGATCGCGTCTTCAGCCGAAATGTAGCCGACGCCTTGGGTGCGCTTCTGAAAAATTCGATTGCCGGTGATGAGCTTGTGGAACTCTTCGACGGCGTGGGGAAAGTCATCGAGAAACTGTTTGACGCGTCGTTCGAAGCCCGCCGGAATATCCATCATCAACCCACCGATGCGGAAGTACGATGGAGTGAGACGACCGCCTGACGCGGACTCAATCATGTTCAGAATCTTTTCGCGTTCACGAAACGCGTAAAAGAAAACCGTCATCGCGCCGATGTCGAGCGCGTGTGTTCCCAACCAGACGAGGTGGGAAGCGATACGTTGCAATTCGCAGGTGAGGACGCGAATGATTTGCGCGCGTTCGGGAATCTCAATTTGCAGGAGCTTCTCGACAGCCATCACGTAAGCCAGGTTGTTGCCGAGCGGATTGAGATAGTCCATTCGGTCGGTGATGACGATGCCTTGCTGATACTTGCGATACTCAAAGAGCTTCTCCATGCCGGTGTGGAGATAGCCGATGTCCGGCGTCGCCTTGACCACGGACTCGCCATCGAGTACGAGCTCGAGGCGCAGCACGCCATGCGTCGAAGGGTGCTGCGGCCCCATCGAGATCGTCATCTGCGTGTCGAGCGGCTGATCGACGATTTCGAATTGCGGCGGAATGTTTGCGACCGAAGTGCTCATCAAGTTTCAGGTTTCAAGTTTCTAGTTTCGGGTTCTTCTTAACTCGAAACCCGAAACTCCAAACTCGAAACTATTCCAAGGAATACGGCTCATAACCTCGCAACGGAAAATCTTTTCTCAACGCGTGTCCCTGCCAATCGTCAGGCAGAAGGATGCGTCGCAAATCAGGATGATTGTCGAAAATCACTCCGAATAGATCGTAAGTTTCGCGTTCGTGCCAATTCGCTGTGCGCCAAACGCCGGTGACGCTCGGCACGTGCGCGTCATCTTCGTTGAGCACAACCTTCAACCGAACGCGGTGGAACTTCGTTGTTGAGAACAAGTGATAATTAACTTCAAAGCGAGGCTCTTCTTCCGGCCCGCGATCGAATCCGCACAAGTCAGAAAGAAAATTGAATTCCAATCCCGGCGCAGTCTTCAGGAACGCGCAGGCATCGACAATGTGTTCACGGGGAACGACGATGGTTGTCTCACCGAGCGCTTCGATGACTTCGCTAGTCCATTCCGGATGTTCACGCTGTAACGCCGCCGCGATCGGCGACGGCGTGCCTGTTTCACTGGAAGTTAATTCATTTTCCGGCTGGTTCGTTTGCGGGTTCTGCGGTTCCATCTAACCTTCCGTCTGGGGAAACGGCTCGCCACCGGATTTCAGGTGGTTGAGCTAAAACGATCGACGCTTCTCATGCCTCGAGGCTATTGTGTACGGCTTAGGCTCTGCTGTCTGCGGTTCGCGCAGAGTCGATCCGTCAGTGACGGGCAGCGTTCCCGGCGTAATCGCTTCCCGTGCTTCTTCGTCGGGCGCGTCGCGGCGATCCCGAATCGATTCCTTCATTACTTTGTCCTGCAACATCGTCACTGCATGAATCAACATTTCCGGTCGCGGGGGGCAGCCGGGAATGTACACATCGACTGGAACAATTTTGTCCACGCCTGCACAATCGCGTAGTTGTCGAACACGCCGCCCGAAGTCGCGCACGCGCCCATCGAGATTACCCATTTCGGTTCCGGCATCTGATCGTAAATTCGTCGCAGCACTGGCGCCATCTTTCGTGACACGCGACCGGACACGATCATTACGTCCGCTTGGCGCGGCGAAGCGCGAAAAACTTCCGAGCCGAAGCGCGCGAGGTCGTTGCGTCCACTGGTCGCATTCATCATTTCGATCGCGCAGCAGGCTAAGCCGAACGTCGCCGGCCACAGCGAAGACTTGCGTGCCCAGTTGATGAGCGAGTCAAGCTGCGTCGTCAATATTTCCGGCAGCGATTCAGCTAAAACGTTTTCGAGTCCCATAAATCGATTTCAGGTTATGCGGCCATGGACGAGCTTGAAAGCTGAGCCTTGGCGCTGGCGATTTTCTTTTCTAGCAGACGACCTTCCGCCTCAGCTTCGCGGCGCGCGGTTTCTCCCCAATCGAAGGCGCCTTTCTTGATTACATAAATCAAGCCGGCGGCGAGCAGCGCAATGAAAATAATCATTTCGAAGAAGACGACGTTGGCCAGCCCGTATTCCGGCGCAGACAATCGTCGAAACACTACCGCCCAAGGCACGAGGAAGATTACTTCAATGTCGAACAGGATGAAGATCATAGCGATCAGGTAGAACTTGACCGAGAATCTCTCGCGCGCCGATCCCACCGGGTCTTTGCCGCACTCGTACGGCATCAACTTCGTGCGCGTGCGTTTGCGCTGCCCCACAAGCTGCGACAATCCGATGAATGTTACGGCGAATCCCGCCGCGACAACGAACATCAGGAGAATCGGAAAATAGTCCGCTAAGTTAAAGCTCATAACGTGCGCTAAGGGCAAAGTGCAAAGAGAGCGTCAGCGATTGTCCGCTTCGCGCCTTGCGCTTTGCTCTTACCTAAGCCTGCTTGAGAACGATTGTACAAGCAATGATCGTAGGCGAACGATGATCGAGTGTCAAGCGCGTCACCATCATGAACGACATTACTTTTGACGATTGGATTGACCATTAAAAAATCGATGTGCTAAGTTGCGGGTGCCCACTCGACAATTTGATCTTCCGACAAATTCTAACCGAGCGCACTAAGTGATCACTGGATACAACACAGACGTTGAGTACGACGGCGTCACCTATCACGTGCAGACTGAAGACAAAGGCCTGCAGACGCCGATAATTTTGACGTTGCTATATTCCGGCGGCGCAATCCTGGCGAGCAAGCGGACGCCTTATGACGATTTGGTGATGAGCGGGTTTGATGAAGACGTGCTGAGGAAACGCCTCGAGCGGCAGCACAAATTGATCTGCGCTGCGGTTCACGCTGGTCGCATTGATGATTTGAGACGAATGGGAAATCGGGAGCCCGCTGGCACTGCGTCTGAGGCTGCTTCAGGCACGCAATCTTCGAACTCTAAGGCTGAAATCGAGCCGACAGATGAACCAATAATCGGAGATGATGAGGAGGGCTTCACTGTGAAGTTGGTGGGCGATCCCAATCTTCGCGGTGGCAAATTGGTGCCGCTGCGTCTGGTTGTGGGCCAAGTCAGCAACGGGCGATTGGAACGAGTGCCGGGAGCGAAAGTTACTGTTAAGACCTTGGGTACAAGTTTCGTCCCAACATCAGCCGAGGCGACGACAGATGAACGAGGGGTAGCGAGTCTTTCCATTGCTCTACCCGAATTTCAAGCGGGACGCGCGGCGATCCTGGTGAAAGCTGAGACGGCCAGCGGAGAAGTCGCGGAACTCAGAAGGATCGTCCTGCCTGCTTAGGTGCGAATTTGCAGATACAGCTAAACGGAGAGAGTCGCGACTTGGCTGATCAATGCACGCTGGAAGATCTCGTGCGCGATCTCTCGCTGACACCGCAGCGCGTCGCCATCGAATTAAACCAAAGCGTGGTGCGACGCGATAAATGGTCGCAGACAATCTTGAATGATGGCGACCGTGTTGAGATTGTTCATTTTGTCGGTGGCGGATCC
>JAJPKD010000086.1 GCA_021323895.1 Acidobacteriota bacterium
TGAAGGGCTTTTGACCCTTAACGGTTTAGCAAACCGCCGCCTTCAGCCACTCGGCCACATCTCCGCAAAGATGTCGAAAAGTTATTCTAAAGCGCGATCATCCAATGTCAAGGCCATCGGGATCAATCAGACGCGATCTTCTCGGATTGTCTTGCTCTGCGAGCGGAATTAACCCTTGCGCTTCTTCGCGTCACACGGCGACTTCGCCGCAAAGGCTTTGGCTGGTTCGAACTTTTGGATGGGCCGGGCTGTGTCGTTTTGCTCTTCCGGCCAAACGTCCGGCCAGGTATAGCCGGGCCCCTTCACATACTTGTGTTCTTCCCACAGGCGCTTGCCGCTCTCATCAAAATAGATGCGATGTTCCAGTTGACTGCCGTTCACCGCCCCGCCGGTGATGAAGACGAATCGCAGCCGGCCGGCGGTGTCATAATAGTGTCGCCACGTCAGCATTGAATCATCTGACCCAGCTTCGTTCTCATACTTGCGAACCACGCCTTTCACGTCGACAGCCATCTTCCGCATCGTATCTTCGTAAGGCTCGCAGTATTCGAACTCTCGCTTCGAGACCTTGAATGACCGTTTTTTGATACCTGCGTCGATCGAACTAACGATCGCGCGGACCTGCATGATCTTCGGATGGCGCTGCCAGTTCGATGCGGTGATCGGTTCTTCTTGCATCGCCGTCGCCGTGAACGAAATGCAGAGAACAGTTGCCAAGAACAAAATCAAAACCGCCGGCTTGATTCTCATTGCGTCCTCCGACCAATTCGTATTGGTGAATCCGCGGGTCATTTCCTTTTGAACACTAATCGACGCTCACAAACTGGCTGCGGCGTTCAAGCAGAATGGTATCGCGCCACACGCCGCTTAGTTTGCTGATGCGTTCCCGGCGTCCAACTTCTCGAAAACAGCAAGCACGATGGAGCGCGATCGTCGCGGCGTTTTCCGGGAAAACTGACGCCTGCAAAGTCCAAATCCCGTTCTGTTCGGAGTCCGCGATCAATCGCTCAAGCAGCGCGCGACCAATTCCTTTGCCGCGGCTGTCGCCGGCGACGTAAACGCTAACTTCAGCCACTCCTGAATAAACTTTTCGGCGCGAGACCGGAGCAAGCGCTGCCCAGCCGATTACTCGATCATCGTCGCGAGCCACCAGCCTCCCAAACTGAAGATGATTTGCGTCCCATTCTTCCCACAACGGCGCCCTGGTTTCGAACGTCGCCTGTCCGGTGGCAATACCTTCAAGGTAGATCGAACGCACCGCGGGCCAATCGTCAGGCAGCATCGCCGTAATAAGGACTTGGGACATCGGTTAGCCGCCGGCAAGGATAGAGGATTGGAAAGGTTCTGAAAACAAGGGAAGAGTTAAATATTTCTGTTGACCGGGCGTAATTGGCGTTATAAACTACTTTGTGAAGCAAAGAACACGAGCTGGGATTAAGGGTCCGCGGCGTCGGAACAATCCGAGAGGTGCATAACTAGACCGTCCCGCGCTACAATTCGCCACGATGAGCCTGCTGGAAAAAATTAACTCGCCTGCCGACCTGCGGCGGTTGCGTCCGGAACAACTGCAAGACGTAGCCGAAGAAATTCGCCAATACATTCTGGAAACAATGTCCCGCGTGGGTGGTCACACCGGCGCGTCGCTCGGCGCCATCGAGTTGGCTGTAGCGCTACATTACGCGTTCGATACGCCGCACGATCGTTTGGTTTGGGACGTTGGCCATCAGGCCTACGCCCACAAGATTTTGACCGGACGGCGTGATGCCCTGCCGACGGTGAAACAGTACGGCGGCATCAGCGGCTTTTTGCGTCGCGACGAATCTGAGTATGACGCGTTTGGCGCGGGCCACGCTTCAACTTCGTTGTCCGCGGCGTTGGGCATGGCAATCGCCCGCGATCGTAAAAATGAGAATCACAACGTCGTAGCCTTGATTGGTGATGCTTCGCTGGCCGGCGGCATGGCCATGGAAGCGGTGAACCAGGCCGGACATCTCAAGACTCGCTTGATCGTCGTGCTCAACGATAATGAAATGTCGATCGCGCCGGCAGTCGGGGCGCTGACCGGTTATCTCAATCGCATTCGCGAAGCGCACGGCTATCATCGTTTCAAAGACGAAGTCGAAGAGACTTTGCTTTCGATTCCTTCAGTAGGTGAACGCCTGCATCACGCCGCGAAGGCGATGAAGGATGCGATCGCCGCGGCGGTTTTGCCCGGCGCTTTGGTCAACGAACTCGGATTCAAGTACATCGGCTATGTCGATGGCCACAACGTCCGCGCTTTGGTGGCGGCTTTGAAAGAAGCGCAGCAGATCAAGGATGGGCCGGTCATCGTTCATGCGCTCACGACAAAAGGCAAAGGTCACCCGGCAGCCGAGAATGATTACTACAAATGGCACGCAACCGGGCCGTTTGATCTGAAGACGGGCGTGCCTATTAAGACTGCGTCAAAGGCGCCGACCTACACGAAGGTTTTTGGCGACGCTCTCTGCGAGTTGATGGCGCAGGACGAAAAGATTATCGCCTTGACTGCGGCGATGCCTGACGGGACGGGCGTATGTGAAGCGCTCGAGAAATTTCCCGAACGATCATTCGATGTGGGCATTGCGGAACAGCATTGCGTGACCTTTGCTGCGGGTTTATCGACGGAAGGTTTGAAGCCGGTGTGCGCGATCTACTCGACCTTCCTGCAGCGCGCCTTCGATCAAATTGTCCATGACGTTTGTTTGCAGAACCTCAACGTGAAATTTTGCATGGATCGCGGCGGTATCGCGGGCGGCGATGGGCCGACACATCACGGCCTGCTCGACATCGCTTACTTGCGCGGCGTGCCGAACATCATCCTGATGGCGCCAAAAGACGAAGGCGAAATGCGCGACATGATGTTCACGATGATCGAGCATGAAGGTCCCGCGGCCATGCGTTATCCGCGCGGCAATGGCATCGGCGTTCCGCTCGATCGCGCGCCGGAAAAGTTGGAGATCGGAAAGGCTGAACTCCTGCGCGATGGTGGCGAGGTCGCGATCGTTGCTTATGGTTCGATGGTCCACCCGGCTTTGCAGGCAGCCGATCATCTCGCCAAAGACGGAATTGAAACGACCGTCGTGAACGCGCGTTTTGTGAAGCCGCTCGACAGCGCTCTGTTATTGGCCCTGGCGCGAACCAAGCGCCTGATTGTGACCGTCGAAGAAGCTTATCTCGCAGGCGGTTTCGGCTCGGCGGTGATTGAGCTGCTCGAAGAAAACGGATTGCAGGATCGCGTCCGAGTCGTGCGCATGGGAGTTCCGGATCGAATCGTGACGCATGGAGATCCGAAACTGCTGCTGGCTAAGTACGGTCTCGACGCTGATGGGATTTACATGCGAGTGAAAGATTCTTTCGAAGTCATCGAGGATCGTCGCGCGCAACATCAGAAGGTCACTGCCTGACAAATTTCGTCACTCAATTTGTCGCAAAAGGTTATTGACCTGGTCACAGCCTCGTGGCATTATGCGCGTTGAGGCGACGACTAACTGAATAGTTTTCTTGATCGCCTTGCCCTGTTTCCTCAATCACAATCAGAACCCGACAAGAGAATCGATCGAATTCCCCCTTGATGATTGATCTCTTCAGCGAACTCGCGCGGTGCGGCGCGAGGGAAGGGCCAGGCCTCCATGAAGCAATTCTTTTTTGAGCGAGAGTGCGTCCATCGCGACAAGGGCGCAGATGGCGATATGTACAATGGGATGTTTTTCGTTCAGGCGCTCCAGCGTTTGCAGAGCAACGACGCGGTGCGCTTCGCCGGCAAAGTTTCCCCGTTCTATTGGGCGGACGCGCCGCGCGTGCTGGTGTGGCTGTGTCGTGAATGCGCGGCTGAACTGCGCTTGAGCGATACGCCGCGCGCGGTTTTGCAGGCCGAAAGAGTAGCATAGGCTTTAGCCTGTGTAGGTCTGCTCAGACTAAAGTCTAAGCTACAATTGCGCGCATGCAGCGCGAGCGCATTGACAAACTCCTGGTCGATCGCGGGCTCGCGGATTCGCGCACCAAAGCTCAAGCGCTGGTCATGGCCGGCGCGGTGCTGGTTGATGAGCAACTTGTCGCGAAGCCGTCCGAACTTTTTCCAACCCAAGCAAACATCAGAATCAAAGCGGACGCGCAATCGCGTTACGTCGGTCGTGGCGGCGTAAAGCTGGAAGCAGCTTTGCGCGAATTTCAGATCGACGTAAACGGTTTTGTCTGTCTTGACGTTGGCGCATCAACCGGTGGATTCACGGACTGCTTGCTGCAGCACGGCGCGCTGAAAGTTATCGCCGTCGATGTCGGTCACAACCAAATTGATTGGAAGCTGCGCAACGATCGACGCGTCGGCGTGCGCGAAGGCGTCAACGCGAGGTATCTCACGCCCAATGATCTCGACGACGAATTTGATCTAATTACGATCGATGTGTCGTTCATCTCCGCAACGAAAATTCTTCCGGCACTTGTGCCGCTGTTGAATGCGAATGGGTGCGTCATCACGCTCATCAAACCTCAATTTGAAGTTGGGAAAGGTGAAGTCGGCAAGGGCGGCATCGTGAAAGATCCGGCGCAGCGTCAGCGCGTGATCGCTGAAGTCAATGCTAGCGCTGAATCTCTCGGCCTTCGCGTGGGCGGCGTGATCGAATCCCCAATCAAGGGCGCGGATGGCAATGTTGAGTTTCTGGCCCTGTACGAGTGTCAGTACCGCGAACGATAGTGAGCGGATCTAGGGCGCCTCGACGTCATAGGAGTTTCCTGATCCCGTCGCTATCGCTCCGGGTACTGACACGAACTACTTTGTGCTCTTGGTGTCTTTGTGGTTAATTATGCCTCGCCAAAAAATGTCCGCAATCAAACGCATCGGCGTCGTCGTCAAGCCGCATCAACCTGATGCGCTCGATACGCTATGTCGTCTGACGACCTGGCTGAATGAGCGTGGCATTAAAATCGTCGGTGCGCCTGAAATCGAACGCGAGCGGATCGAACATCAAACCGGATGCAGTGTTGAAGTAGTCGCGGAGACCGAACTGGCGCAGCAAGTCGATCTCATGCTGGTGCTCGGCGGTGACGGCACGATGATCGCAACGGCGCGCATGGTCGGCGATGCGGAAGTGCCGGTGATTGGCGTGAACTATGGTGGCCTCGGGTATCTCGCAGAGTTTCCGCTCGAAGAGCTTTTTCCCGCACTCGCTCGTGTTCTTGCCGGCGAATACATAGTGCAGCGGCGTCTGATGCTGAGCGTCGAGCTTTGGCGCGGCGAAGAATTAGTGACGCGCAATCGGGTGCTGAACGATGTCGTCGTCAACCAGTCCGCGCTGGCGCGCATCATCGAAATCGAAGCGTACCTCAATCAGCAATTCGTCAATCTGTTTCGCGCCGACGGCTTGATCGTGGCGACGCCGACCGGTTCGACTGCTTATAACCTTTCGGCCAACGGACCGATCATCTTCCCCTCGATGAGCGCGGTGGTGATCACGCCCATTTGTCCGTTCACGCTTTCGAATCGGCCGATTGTCGTGCCGGATGATTCAACGATCGAAGTGCGCCTGATGACCGAGAACGAAGACGTCGCTTTGACGCTTGACGGCCAGGTGGGTTTCGATTTGCAAGCGAACGATCGCGTCGTGATTCGCAAAAGCAAGACAGCCTTCAATCTGGTGCAGCCGCCGAACCGAAATTACTTTGACGTGCTGCGGAATAAGTTGAAGTGGGGGAGATGAGAACAGTTTTGAGTTTACAGCTTTGAGTTCTGAGTTATCAATTTTCGAGAAAGGACCGGACAGTAAGAATCGAAGCCGCTGCATAAAATGAAACTCGAAACTCAAAACTCAAGACTCGAAACTGCGAAGCGCCCCTGGTATCGCCCATCATTAACCACGCAGATCTTAATTGGTCTTGTCCTGGGCGGCGTGCTCGGCTACATCAGTCCGAAGTGGGGCAATAATGTCTATTTCCTCCGCGACATTTTTCTTAACCTGATCAAGTCGATCATTGCGCCGCTGATCTTCTCGACACTGGTGGTAGGGATTGCAGGTGGAGGCGATCTAAAGAAAGTCGGCCGGATGGGCGTGAAGGCGCTGCTGTACTTTGAGATCGTCACCACGATTGCGCTCTTCATTGGCCTGGCGATCGTGAATCTGACGAAACCCGGCGCAGGCGTTGCGTTAGTTGGCGGCAGCGATATCTCGACGCTGGTGAAGACACAGCCGCAGGGCTTCCGCGATCTGATCGTGCACATCTTCCCCGCCAGCGTCATCGATTCGATGGTGCGCGGAGACGTGCTACAGATCGTCGCCTTCTCGGTTCTGTTCGCGATGGCGGTCTCGGCCATGGGCGCAAAAGCTGCGCCGATTTTGCGCGGCTGTGAAGCGCTGGCGCAGGTGATGTTCAAGTTCACCAATTACGTGATGATGTTTGCGCCGATCGGCGTGGGCGCGGCGATGGCCCACACGATCGCGACGAACGGCCTTCAGGTCCTGGTGAATCTTGGAAAGTTGATCGGATCGCTTTATCTCGCCTTGTTCCTGCTCGTCTTTTTCGTGATGGGCGCGGTGATGCTGATCGCGCGAGTTCCGATTCTTCAATTTTTGAAAGCTGTGCGCGAACCTTTCACGATCGCGTTCGCCACGACCAGCAGCGAATCGGCTCTACCGAAAGCGATGGAGAACATGGAACGTCTTGGCGTGCCACGTCGCATCGTCGGCTTCGTGATGCCCACGGGCTACAGCTTCAATCTCGACGGCACCACGTTGTATCTCGCGATGGCCTCCGTGTTCGTGGCGCAGGCCGCTGAACCTGTGATCGGTCACATGAGCTTCGGCCGTCAGATCGTGATGATGCTGACCTTGATGATTACTTCGAAAGGTGTGGCCGGTGTGCCGCGCGCCGCGCTGGTAATTCTGCTGGCGACACTGAACAGTTTTATGCCGGGCGGACTGGGGCCGATCGGCGTGGCGGTGATCTTTGGCGTCGATGAATTGATGGACATGGGGCGCACTTCCGTGAACGTTTTGGGAAATTGTCTCGCTACTGTTGTAGTCGCGCGTTGGGAAGGCGAGTTCGATGACAAGAAGGCCGCAGTGTTCGGCACGCCCGAAGAAGTGAGGCGCGAACTCGCGGCCGGCGAAGTGGCGCTGGCGGAAGCAGCGGCGGAGGGCTAGTTCGCAAATTAACAATTTGCGCTACACAAATGCTTTTTCCTATCGGAGATGAAAACGTTGGCCGTACCACCGCGCCGGTCGTGAACTATGTTCTGATCGCGATCAACGTGCTCGTGTTTGTCTTTCTGCAAGGCCTGGGCAGCAACGACAGATTCACTTACGCTTATTCGACGGTTCCGGCCGAGATCATCAGTGGTCGCGACATTGTGACGCGTCCGGTCGCCATCCAGAATTTCACTGGCCAGCGAATCGAGATGCCCGGGTTGCAGCCGACACCAATTCCGGTTTGGCTCACGTTGATTACATCGATGTTCATGCACGGCGGCATCGCGCATATCTTCGGCAACATGTTTTTTCTTTTCATCTTTGGAGACAACATCGAAGATCGCCTCGGTCACATTCGGTATCTCATCTTTTACCTGGTGTGCGGAGTGCTCGCGGGCTTGGCGCATGTTTTCGCGACCGTCGCGATGGCCAGCGACGCATCGAGCCTGCTGGTACCAAGCCTCGGCGCGTCGGGCGCGATCTCAGGCGTGTTGGGTGGCTATATCCTGCTGTTTCCCACGAACCGCGTCGTCGTGCTGCTGGTTTGGTTTGCCACGCCGATGCCGGCCTTCGTGGCGATTGGTCTGTGGTTTGTCTTTCAATTGATTAGCGGGCTGGGCGTGTTGGGCAGCGGCTCGCAAGCGGGCGGCGTGGCCTACGCGGCGCACATTGGCGGCTTCATTGCCGGCTTGATTCTGATTAAGATTTTCGAGATTGGGCGGCGACGTCCGCCGGTCGATCGATATTACGAACGCGAATTTTGAAAATGAGCACGACACTAGCATCACCAAATCAACAAGGTCTCGACATTCAATCGACGCCGCGCGCAGAGATGGATCTTTATCCGCTCGACACCTTCGCGTACGAATTCCCCGGCAAAGAGATCAAGATCAATTTCGAGATTCCGGAGTTCACGTGCATCTGCCCGTTCTCTGACTTTCCCGACTTCGCCACGATTCGACTCGAGTATGTGCCGAATGAACGGTGCGTCGAATTGAAGAGTCTGAAGCTTTACATCAATTCGTTCCGCGAGGTGAAAGTTTTTCACGAGCACGTCATCAACATGATCCTCGAAGACTTCGTGAGCGCTTGCGATCCTTTGAGCGTAGAACTCGAAGGCGACTTCAACGTGCGCGGAAATATTAAGACGACGGTGAAGGCGAGTTATCGCAAGCAGTGAGCAGTAGGCAGTAGTTCCTAGGGAAACGACTTTCCAGATGATTTCCGCGGCAACAGCATTGATTTTGATCGTGGCGATCTTCCTGATTGTGCTGTTCGTCGCGCGGAGACTACTGCGCTTGGCGATCAAGCTCGCTTTCGTCGGCGCGATTGTCGTGGCGCTGGCGAGCGGTGGATTGTTTGGTTGGTGGCGCGGTTGGTTTCAATCGTGGTCATCGCGTGCACAGCGCCCGGCTTCGCAAACTAATCAGCAAAAAAATACGAATCGGCGACCTTCCCGCTGACATCATGAGCATCACAGTTGACCGCTGGACGGAACGAAATCCTCCCAACCCGGAACAACTCCGCCACCATCTCATAGTTGAAGGCTACCGCGTTTTTCGATGGTCGGATGCAGCCGGCACGCGATACGCGAATCACGCGCATGCTGAACATCAATCGCACTGGATCATCAGCGGCGAACTTGAGCTTCACGTGAATGGCGAAACTTACACCCTGCGCGCCGGCGACCGGGACTTTCTTCCGGCCAATACAATCCACTCGGCTTATGTCCCCGGCGATCAGCCAGTGGTCTATTTGATCGGCGCTAAAGACTAGCCGCGCAAATTTTTTCTACCTACGGGAAGTTCTTGCCTCGGTTAAGGTCTAAGGATATTCTTACGCGCGCATTAATAGCCTTTGCGACCGCGTCCGTCGTAGTACTAACCAAAGCTCTCATCCGCTATCTGAGGTTTGATCGAATATGTCTTTTACAGATGACATTTTCATCAGCTATGCGCACATCGATGACCGGCCTTTGGACGATGTCAAAGGTTGGGTCACGACGCTGCATGAGCGCTTGAATGATCGGCTCGCGATGTTGCTTGGTTCTGAGCTGAAGATTTGGTGGGACCAGCGCGAGCAAAATAACCAATATCTCATCGGGATGATCGGTGAGCGCGTCTCGAACACGCTGTTGATGGTTTCGATCGTGACGCCGCGTTATGTCAATTCGGATTGGTGTCGCGCCGAGGTGCGCGAGTTTTGCGAGCGCGCGGATCAAACGGGCGGAATCGTGATCGGCAATCAGCCACGCGTTTTCAAAGTCATCAAGACGCCAATTTCCGCCGAACACGATCCCGAAGAGCTGAACGGTCTGCTGAGTTACGATTTCTTCGAAATCGACGAGAACGGAAACCCGCGTGAGTTTCGTCAGGAGATTGGCGCGAACAAGGATGTGAAATACTGGGCGCGCTTCGAAGACCTGGCCCAGGGAATCAAGCGCGCGATCGAATCGGCCCGACCGAAAGAAGACAGACCCGTCTTGCCGGAAGACCTCCCGCTGGCCAAAAAAGTTTACCTGGCCCAGACGACCGTCGATATGCGCGACGAGCGCGATCGCATCAAGCGCGAGTTGTTGCAGCGCGGCTTCTACGTTTTGCCGGATCGCGATCTCCCGATCGATTCGGCGACTGAGTTCGAAGCCGCCGTTCGCGAGGAAATCAAACGGTGCGCCATATCGGTGCACTTGATTGGCGAGAGTTACGGCTCGATTCCGGACGGCGAAGAAGAGCGTTCGATCATTCGTTGGCAGAGCGACATCGCGGTCGAACAAACACAGGCTGATCCCAAATTTGTCCGGCTGATTTGGATGCCTCAGGGACTTGAAGCCAAAGGCGCGCGGCATGCCAAGCTGCTTGAAGATTTGCGCACGAATCTTGGCGCCGGATCGGAACTGCTCGAAACTCCTATTGAAGATCTCAAGACCCGTATCCTCGAAAAATTGAATCCGCCACCCGCGGCGTCGGCGCAAACGACTTCATCGAACGGCGATAATCAACTCACACGCGTTTACCTGATTCACGACAACCGCGACGGCGACGAAGTTAGGCCGCTCGACGATTATCTGTTCAATGAAGGCTTCGAAGTAATCCGCTCGATCAATGAAGGCGATCAAACACAAATCGCGCAATATCATCGCGACAATTTGTGTACGTGTGACGCGGCGCTGATTTATTACGGCAACGGCAACGAGCTTTGGCTGCGCTCGAAATTTTGGGATTTGCAGAAAGCGCCGGGTTGGGGCCGGACGCGGCCGATGAAAGCCAAAGGCGTTTACGTGAGCGCTCCGGTTACTCCTTCGAAAGAATCTTTCCGCACGCGCGAAGTGCCGTTTGTGATGCCGAACTTCGTCAGCTTCTCGCCCAACACCCTGCAACCGTTTGTCCAGGCTCTAAAAAACGAGGGTTAGACCATGCCCGACATGAATGAAGTGAAGAATCCCTTTCCAGGCCTTCGTCCGTTCGAAATCGATGAGAACAATTTGTTCTTCGGTCGCGACGGGCAGAGCGATGAACTACTCGAACGTTTGCGCCGGTCGCGATTTCTCGCCGTCGTGGGCACGTCGGGCAGCGGCAAGTCTTCGCTGATTCGCGCCGGGTTGTTGCCGGCGTTGTTCGGGGGTTTGATGGGCGATGCGGGATCGAGTTGGCGGATCGCGATTCAACGTCCGGGCGGAGATCCGATCGGCAACCTGGCTGAGGCGCTCGCCGAAAAAGATGTCTTCGGAAACGAAACCGGTTCCGAGATGCAAGTTACTTTGATCGAAACAACTTTGCGGCGGAGTTCGATCGGATTGATCGATGTCGCGCGGCAAGCGCGGATGGAGCCGCATGAAAATCTGCTGGTCGTCGTCGATCAATTTGAAGAGTTGTTCCGTTTCAAGCAACTTCAGTCCGGCGACGATGCGACCGCTTTGGTGAAGCTGTTGCTGGAAGCGGCAGCGCAAACCGAGCTGCCGATCTATGTCGTGCTGACGATGCGATCGGATTTTCTTGGCGACTGTTCGCAATTTGCCGGATTGCCCGAAGCCATCAACGACGGCCAATACCTGATTCCGCGCATGTCTCGCGACGAAAGACGATCGGCGATCGTTGGACCGATCGCGGTTGAGTCAGCAGAAATCACAAATCCATTGGTGAACCGCCTGCTGAACGACGTCGGCGACAATCCGGATCAACTTCCAATTCTGCAGCATGCGTTGATGCGCACGTGGGACTACTGGTCGGCTCACCGGCTGAATGGCAATCCGATCGGTCTCGAGGATTACCTGGCGATCGGTGCGATGGCTGAGGCGTTGTCGCGACACGCCGACGAGGCCTTCAATGAATTGCCGGACGAGCGCAGCCGGCTAATCGCCGAAAAACTCTTCAAGCGCCTGACTGAGAAGGGAACCGACAATCGCGAGATTCGTCGGCCGACGCGACTGGCGGAATTGTGCGTCATCTGCGAAGCGACTGAAGACGAAGTGAAAGCCGTGATCGAAGTCTTTCGTCGCCAGGGCCGGTCATTTCTCATGCCGCCGGTCGGCAAAGGTCTCGAACCAGACACAGCCATCGACATTTCGCACGAGAGCTTGATTCGCAATTGGCAGCGGCTGCAAACCTGGGTGAACGAAGAGGCGCAATCCGCGCGCACCTACCGGCGTTTGGCCGAGGCCGCCGTGCTGCATCGCGAAGGCAGCGAAGCGCTATTGCAGGATCCCGCGTTGCAGATTGCGCTCGATTGGCTCGCGCAGAGCAAACCAAATCCCGAATGGGGCAAGCGTTACCATCCGGAATACGACGAAGCTCTGAAGTACCTGGCGGAAAGTCGTCTCGCGCGCGAAGCGGCACAACTTGAACGTGAACGGCAACGCAACGCTGAGCTGGAGCGCGCGCGCCGCGAACGGGAACAGGCTGAGATGTATGCGGCGGGGCAGGCGCAAGCCGCGAAACGATTGCGGAGTTATCTGGTGGCCATGGTGGTGCTGGCCGTGATGGCGCTGGGCGGGGCCGGCGTTGCGGGCGTGGCTCTCGTCAAAGCTAAAAGGAACGAGCAGACCGCTGACAAGGCTCGCGCTGACGCGGAGGAGGCGACCAAACGCGAAAAAGAATCTTTGCGCGCGGAGACTTACGCGAAGACAGAAGCTCAAGACCAAAAGAGAAAGGCGGAAGAAGAGAAACGGATTGCCGATACTCAAAAAGGTATCGCCGAAAAGGAGAAAGGGCGCGCGGATGATCGCGCCGCCGATGCCGAGCAGGCTCGCAAGTCAGCCGTCGATGCGGAAACGGCTGCACTCAAAGCTCGCGATGCTTTTGAAAGGAAATCCAAGGAAAGCGAACAAGCTAAGAAAGCCAACGATTTGTTTCGCGAAGCTGCGATCAATGTGCAAAGAGGCAAGTTTAAGAACGCCGACCATTATTTTACCGAGGCGATCACAGAGTTTAAGAATCCTCTCATTAACAACCAGGAAGGCGTCGCGGACGCCACGGTCGAGATTGGAAATCTTGCCCTCACCGTCGGCCGCCAAACATTCGCGGTAATGAAGAACTTTAGATTCAATGATGTGATGAACAATCTCGATTTGGGTATCAAATACTATGACGAGGCCGCCCAGAAGTACGAGGAGGTGAATGCGCTCGATAAAGCTGCTGCTACTAACTTCTCGTTGGCGATGAACCTCTTGCCATTCACCAACGGCACAATTACCCGATCGTCCGATGGGGGAAGCCTGGCAGGTTGGAACGGCGCCGAAGGTGAACTGCCCGTGTTGGGCATTGGCCTTCGCAGTTCGGGCCCTCCAATGTTCGCAAACTTTAAGTACGATGCAGTCACGAAATTAAAGAACGAGACTCTGAAGCATCTGCGGCTCGCATTGTCGCAATATCGAGAAGTTCTTAACCACCCGGGCGACCCGCGAGCTGATGCCGCACTCGAGGGCATGCGTAAAGCCGCCTATCAGCTGGGCGACTTATTTGTGAAGCAGGCGAATGAAGAGGCCACCAACCGCGCTTACAAGAACGATGTTGATCGGCAGAAGGCGGTCAACTCTGCTCGCCGCCAGGCTGTCGGGTACTTCAACGAATTGTTGTCCACCTATCCGCCCGACGATGTTGCGCTAGGTCAGGTGCTGATATGGCTGACCGGACTTCACCTCGATCTCGCCAATCACGAGAAACGTGCAGACGATAAACAAAACGCTGACCAATATTTGAATCGAGTCCTAGCCGCTTATTCATCGGCTTATGAAGGTAGGATCTCCACCAGCGGCGTACTGCAAACGATCGCAGGTAACCTGATCGATAATGATCAGCCGGCGGCGGCAGTCGAATTCTATCGGCGGGCGAAGGAAAGTTATCAAACGGAGAAGGAAACATGGCACCAAGCTGAAATGACTTTCGCAATTGCTCAGATCCTCGAGCGGCAGAACCGGCTCGATGCGGCGCTTGATTCTTACCTCCAGGCACTCGCCGTTTACAAGACCGACCACGAACAGAAAAAGACTGCGAAGACACAGACGTTCACATCGCCACGACCACTGTTGGAGATCGCACGGTTCTTCAAAGGCATCGGCGGTGACAACGGTTTTGGGGTGGCGCTTCAGGCGATTGACGTCGCGGTTGATTGCCGAGAGGAATGCAAGTTTTATCAGGGTGACCTGGCGCACGCCTACAGCGAGAAAGGATCGATACTGGCACTGCAAAACAAGTCTCGCGAAGCTCTCGAGGCATATCGCCAGGCCGCCTCAGCCTATGAAGCCGTTTCGCAGAACGAGAGCTATACAAATACCACGCGCCAGGAGGCTGCAATTGATTTGGAACGGGTCAATACCATCATCAAAGCTCTCGAAAACGGACTCAACGCGTCTCCGAAAAAATGAGAAGCCGTCACTAGAGATGCGCCCAGCGCGCTTGTTATCGTCGCCGATGATATTTGTTTCAGGTAATCATCGGTGAACTACAAAGTAATCACGACTCCGGAAGAGTTGAAGTCCGCAGTCGAATCCCTTTCCAAGCTGGCGGTTGTTGGGCTCGATACCGAAACGACCGATCTCGATCCTTATCTGGCGCGCCTGCGTCTGATTCAACTCGCCTCGCCCGACGGCGTCTTTCTTATCGATCTAAATCATTTTGCGAATGGCGACATGACGCGTAGCGAAGAGCTGGCGCCGTTGCGGCGACTCTTGTCTGCGCCACGACCCATCAAAATTGCGCACAACGCAAAGTTCGACGCGAAGTTTCTCAAACACAATCTTGGTGTGGATCTCGTTGGATTGTTCGACACGCTGCTGGCGAGTCAGCTCGTCTCTGCCGGCGACATCGAAGAGCGTCACGGGTTGGACGCGATCGCTGGACGCTATCTGAACGAAGCGGTTGATAAGAGCGAGCGGCTCAGCAACTGGGAGTTTGAACTTTCCGAAGCGCAACTCGAATACGCGGCGCGCGATGCGGCGGTGTTGATTCCGCTGCGAGAGAAGCTCGTCGATCGCATTAAGTCGCTTGGTCTGATTCAATGCGCGCAGCTTGAATTCGAGTGCGTGATGCCGGTGGTCGATCTCGAACTGGCCGGCTTTTACATGGACAAGCATCGTTGGCTCGAACAACTGGCGATCGTCGAAGAGCAGCGCGGTGAGGTCGCTAACGAGTTGCAGGAGATGCTCGGCGAAGGCGTCGCGCAAGCTTCACTGTTCGGGCCGCCACGCGCGAACATCAATCTCGATTCGCAGCAGCAGGTGACAGAAGCGTTGACGCGGCTCGGCATTCCGCTGCCCGATTCGACGCGCAATTGGAAGTTGCAACCGCTGGCCATGCAGTATCCGGTCGTGGCCAAGCTGCTTGAGTACCGCACGATGCAGAAAGCCCTGACCAGCTACGGCAAGAACATGATCGAGTACATCAATCCGAAGACCGGACGCCTGCATGCGGACTTTCGTCAGATCGGCGCGCCGACGGGGCGCTTCGCCTGCACTAATCCCAACATTCAACAGGTCCCGCATGCGGTTGAGTATCGGCGTTGCTTCATGGGCCATCCGGCGGGCCGTCAGCTAGTCATCGCCGACTATTCGCAAATTGAGCTGCGCATCCTTGCGGAATTTTCCGGCGACGAAGCTTTCATCAATGCGTTCAAGTCGGGAGCGGATCTTCACAAGGTTACGGCCGCGCAAGTCTTTGGCGTCTCCGTGGACCAGGTCACCAAAGAACAGCGCGACTTTGCCAAGCGTTTGAACTTTGGCGTGGTGTACGGCATCGGCGCGCAAAGATTCTCGCTGATGACCGGGCTCGGGCAGACGGAAGCGGAAAACGTCTTGAGGAAGTATTTCTCGACATACAAAAAGCTCGATGTTTACCTTCGTGAATCAGCGAACCGAGCGGTCAGCGACAAAGAAGCTCGTACAGGTTCGGGGCGACTGGTGAAGTTCAATTACGATCCTTCTGATCGCCAGCAGGTCTCAATGACGCAGCGCAACGGCAAGAACGCGCCCATCCAGGGCACCAGCGCAGACATCCTGAAGCGCGCGTTGCGGCTTCTGAGTGACGAGTTGCGCGGGACTTCGGCAAAGATCGTGAACATCATTCACGACGAGATCGTTGTCGAAGTTGACGAAGGCGAATCAGAGGAAATCGCGCAGAAGGTGGAAAGCGGGATGGTCGCCGCCGGCCAGGAATTCCTGGAAACCGTGCCGGTCAAGGTCGAGGCGCAAATTGCGTCTGAATGGACGAAGTAGGCGGGAGCGCAGGCATCCTTGCCTGCGGGTCACCGGCATCCATGCCGGTTATTTCTTAGAAAAGGAGCGGGCAAAGATGCCCGCGGCCCGCACGCAGGATGCGTGCGCTCCAGTAGCAGGATGCGTGCGCTCCAAAGAAGCTGTCATATAATCCGCCGCCGAACGGCGACTAATCTCTGAACACGGAGCGCATCCGTGAGAATGGACCCGATGAACATCGCGGAGCTGAAGACGGAACTGGAAAGGCTCCACAGCGCCAGTTTCGGCTGGGCGTTAAGTTGTTGCCGCCGCGACCACAGCGATGCCGAAGAAGTTCTGCAGACGGTCTATTTGAAGATCTTTGAAGGCAAGGCAATCTATCGCGGCGAATCGAGTCTGAAGACCTGGCTGTTTGCGGTGATCCGCAAGACGGCCGCGACTGAATATCGCCGCAAGCTTTTAAGAACTTTGCGCCTGACGAGCGACGCGGCCGAAGTCGAGCATCACAGCTCGTTCGAAACGCCAACCGCCACCTTCGAACGCTCGGAAGTGCAGGCGCATTTTCAAAGCGCGCTGAAGACCTTGCCCAGGCGACAACGCGAAGCGCTGCACCTCGTGTTCTATGAAGATTTGAGTTTGCGCGAAGCTGCCGACGTGATGGGCGTTTCGATCGGCAGCGCGCGGCAGCATTACGAGCGCGGCAAAAAGAAATTGCGCGAGTCGCTCGCGAAGATGGAAGTGGGTTATGGAAATAATTGGGGACGACAAGAGAATCCGAGCGCTGTTTAGCGAAACGCGTTTCGTTGACGAGCAGACCGCGCCGAGTTTTACGGCGACGTGGAGCCGCGCCCAAGCCCGCGCGTTGAAGCCACGCCGCGCTTTCAATCTTTCGTTCGCAGTCGCGACCGCGCTATTGGTTTTTGTGTTAGCGGGGTTGGCGCTATGGTCGAGATATCAAAGCGGCCCGACCATGTACACGGCATTCGGAAACATGAATGCGGTTTTGAATCCCCCCGTGATCAAAAGCGAATCAGATACCGTTAAGACCGTCGATCAGCCGCACATCAAAGTTCGACGCTCGTCTCCGGCTCAGCGCAATGCGCTGATGCTCGCAGCCGCAACTCGCAAAGCTGAAAAGAAAGTTGAAGCGGAAGCGAAGCAACTCGAAACCTGGCAATCGCCGACGGCTTCGCTGCTCAGCTCATCCAGCGACAGTCTTTTCAAGTCACTGCCCCATCTCAATGAAAGCTCAACTGAACTGAAATCATTCTTGCCCAATCGTGATAACGAGAAGGAGAAGTAATCAATGAAACGCATCACTCTTATCGCCGGCGTTGTTGCTCTGATCGTCGCCGCGAGTGCCGTCCTCGCGTCGGGGCAGCCACAGCAACCGCCGGCGCAAAATCAGGAGCGACAGGAACAGCCGCGTCCGCCGCGTGACGGCGACGACCCGTTGGGCGACGTGATGTTTCCGCCCGAGTTGATCATGCAAAATCAGCGCAAGCTGGCTTTGACTGACGCGCAAAAGCAATTCATCCGCAGCGAGATCCAGCGCACGACGACGCGCTTCAACGAGCTGCAGTGGCAGTTGCAGGACGCGATGGAGGCTTTGCATGAAACGATGAAGGCGCCACAGATCAATGAGCAGCAAGCTCTCGCGCAACTTGCCAAAGTGCTCGATGCCGAGCGCGAAATCAAGACGCTGCACATGGGAATGAACATCCGGCTTAAGAACAACCTGACGCCAGAGCAGCAGACCAAGCTTCAACTCATTCGCAACGCGATGATGGGACCACGTATGGATGGTCCGCGGCCGGGTGGGCCCGACGGACCAGGCAGAGGCCCTGGACCAGGACGTGGCCCGGGCGGGCCGGGAGGTCCCGGTGGCGTTGGACCAGGTCCGCGACCTGGTGGGCCGGGAGGTCCCGGAAGACCGGGCGGACCGCCGAGTTTTTAAACTTAAAGATTCGAAATGTCTGGGAGCTTTGTTTGCCGCTGAGGCACGGCTAGCGAAACTTTCAGGCAGTCAGAAGGGCAGGTCGAAGCTAAAGCAGCTTCGGCCTGCCTTTTCATGTTAGCGGAATCTTCAGCGGGTCTTGCCAAGCCATTGATCGGATTTCTGCAACTGATCGATGGCTACGCGCGTGATGGCAACCGAGGATTGCGCGAGCATCTCTAATCAATTCCGCTCAAGACCGCGTGATATACTCCGACGTGCAAGATGGCTGAGTTTATTGTTCGATTGGGAACGCCCGCGGGCGAAATCGTGACGCGCACGGTCGAAGCTTTGGCCGCGAACGAAGCGCGCGTGCGGCTGGAACGCGAAGGCTTCAAAGTGTTCGCGGTTACGCCGCCAAAAGCCGAAGGCGTTAGCGCCCTCACGCGCGGCGGCGCCAGCGGCGGACGCGCACGCGTCAAAGCAAACGATTTTCTCCTCTTCAATCAGCAACTCGCGGCGCTGTTGCGTGCCGGTATTCCGATTCTGCAGGCGATTACGATGTTGCGAAGGCGCGCAACTTCACCGCGTCTGCGCGCCGTCCTCGAGGAAGTCGAAGAACAGATTCGTGGCGGCGCGGCGTTGTCTCAGGCATTCGCAGCGCAGGGCGCAACTTTTCCGCGCATCTACACGGCGTCGATCCTGGCCGGCGAGCGATCGGGCGCGCTGGACGAGGTGTTGTCGCGTTACGTGAACTACATGCGGCGCTCGGTCGGCCTGCGGCGAAAGCTGCGCGGCGCGCTCGCGTATCCGACGTTTCTTTTGTTTGCGTGTCTGGGCATGGTGATCTTTCTGACGACGTTCGTCGTGCCGCGCATGTCCGATCTTTTTTCGGGGTTCGGCAACAACTTGCCGACGGTGACCGTGATCGTGCTGGCTTTGTCGGGATGGATCATGCACAACGCGATTTGGTTTGTTCCGCTATTGATCGTCGCGGCAGTTGGTATCTTTGTTTGGTCGCGCACGCCCGGCGGACGCTTGACGATTGATCGCACGTTGCTGAAGTTGCCGCTGGCCGGCAAGCTGCTGGTGCAGATGACCACTGCGCAAGCCGCGCGTTCACTGGCGACATTGCTCGCCGGCGGCATCACGATCGTTGAATCGTGGGAGATCGCGGCCGAGTCGATTACGAATCTCGAATTGCGCCGCCGCAGCTCTTCGATCCTGCCGTTGATTCGTGAAGGACGATCGTTTACGGAAAGTTTAGAGACCGCGAAGTGGATGCCGGAGCTGGCGGTTGACATGATTGGCATCGGCGAAAGATCGGGAAGCTTGCGCGAGATGCTTGACGAAGTCGCAACGTTTTACGACGCGGAATCCGAAGTGCGTTTGGAGCAGTTGACGACCACACTTGAGCCTGCGATTCTGGTGGTCATGGGCGGTTTGGTAGTTATAATTCTGCTCGCGATTTATCTCCCGATTATCCAGTCAATTTCGAACGGCCCGACAGTGCATTGATGAATCAATTTTCTGAAGAACAAATTGACGCGACAGCCACTGATGCGATCAAAGGCGGCGCCGCGCAGAGCGACGACGATTTGCCGTTGCCCGCAGCGGTGGAACCTCCCGAGATGACGCAAGCCAAAGAGCTGGCGCGTCGTTATCGGCTGCCGTTTGTGAATCTGCTGCCGACCGACGGCGAATCGCCGATTGATTATTCGTTGCTTTCGGAAGTGCCAGTCGATTTGATGGTGCGTCATCAGTTCGTCCCGCTGCGGCGCGAAAATGGAAAGCTACACATCGCAATGGCCGATCCAACCGATCTCGATCGGCTGGATGAATTGGCCGGCGCGTTGCGCACGCGCATCGTGCCTGCGGTGGCCACGGCCGGCGCGATTGATGTCGTGTTGCGGAAAGGCGACGCAACGCAGCGAGTCTTGCAAGAGGCCGCGTCGGGATTTCGCATCTCGCTGGTGCGCGAGACGGAACAAGGCGAAGAGGTCCTCGATCTCGATCGATTGGCGACCGACAGCGAGATGTCGCCGATCATCAAACTGGTCGATACGATTATTTACAACGCGATGGAATCGCGCGCGTCCGATATTCACATCGAAACGCGCGACACCGAAGTTCAAGTCAAGTACCGCATCGACGGCGCGCTCTACGCCAAAGTCGATCCCATCGATCTCGCCTTCCATCAAACTTTGATTTCGCGCATCAAGGTCATGTCGGAACTCGACATCGCCGAACGTCGCGTGCCGCAGGACGGCCGCTTTCGCGTGCGTTACAAAGGCCGCAACGTTGACTTCCGTGTTTCGATCATGCCGACCGTGCACGGCGAAGACGCGGTCATTCGTATCCTCGACAAAGAACAGATCAACGAATCGTTTCGCAATATCGATCTCGATGTCGTCGGCTTTGATCCGGATGATCTGCGGAAGTTCCGCCGTTACATTGCCGAGCCTTACGGCATGGTGCTCGTGACCGGGCCAACCGGTTCGGGTAAGACGACGACGCTCTACGCCGCGCTCAATGAGATTCGCAACGAAGAAGACAAGATCATCACGATCGAAGACCCGGTCGAATATCAGTTGCACGGCATCACCCAGATTCCGGTGAACGAGAAGAAAGGGTTGACGTTTGCGCGCGGCCTGCGTTCGATCCTGCGTCACGATCCTGACAAGATCATGGTCGGCGAAATTCGTGACGAAGAAACCGCGCAGATCGCGATCCAATCAGCGTTGACCGGTCACTTGGTGTTTACGACCGTCCACGCGAACAACGTCATCGACGTGATTGGCCGCTTCCTGAACATGGGTGTCGAGCCCTACAACTTCGTTTCGTCATTGAACTGCGTTCTGGCCCAGCGCCTGGTGCGCGTGCTGTGCACGATCTGTCGCCGCGCATATCATCCTTCGGACACTGAGTTGCTCGAATCAGGTTTGCGGCCCGAAGTTCATCGCAGCCAGGTCTTTTATATGAACGTCGGTTGCGATGGCTGCAATCACACAGGTTATCGAGGCCGCACCGCGATTCACGAGTTGCTCGATCTGACGGATAACATTCGCGAGATGATCGTCGAGCGCCGGCCTGGATCGGAAGTTCGGCGCGCGGCGGAAGCTGAAGGCCTCACCAGCCTGCGCGAATCCGCTTTGAAGAAGATATTCAATGGTGTTTCGACCTTGCACGAAATCAATCGCGTTACGTTCGTGGAAGAAGTAAGTTTAAGCGGCAGGCAATAGCCTCATTGTCGTGAAAAAATAAGAATTGCGGCCGCCTTCAACAATCTTCCCTGTCCCCTGAATTTGATTGATTTTGTGCTAAACTGCATGAGTTTTTGGCTTAACGGAACCCGGTCGATCCGGGTGCGTGTAAAGAGCAGGTGCCCCAACCGCCGATCGCTTTCCAGGAACGATCGCTACCGAAGAGGTTCAATATGAAAACAAGAAACCGTTGGCACTCGATATTGGCGCTGGCAATTGTCGGATGCATTTTGGCGTTACCGATGACTGCGTTTGCGAAGAAGCGCAAAGACCACTTCGACCGCGGGATGAAGTTCGAGCAGGCACAGCAGTGGGAAAAAGCCGCCCAGGAATTCACCCTCGCGCTCGCTGCCGATCCGAGCAACGTCGATTACCAGTTGCATTATCGCCGTGCGTGCTTCAACGCGTCGCAGTCGTTCATGCAGCAGGGACGCGCGCTGGCAGAGCAACGTGATTACGTCGGAGCTTACGACGCGTTTCGGCAAGCCTTCGGTTATGACCCGGTCAACCAGCTCGCGGTTTCAGAGATGGAGCGCATGCTTCGTCTCGAACAGGTGAAGCAAGGCAATGCAGCACCCGCGCAGGCCGACAACGGGTCTCAATCAACCCTCGATGGTGGCGGCACGCCGAACAATCCGTCGCCGACGCGCGCGCAGGAACCTGAGATGACGCCGCGGCAAGAGCCAACCCGCACGATCAATTTCAACGGTGTCGATCTCAAACAGGTCATTCGTTCATTGGCAACCGACTTGAGCTTGAACGTCATGTTCGACAAGCAGTCGTTTGCGCAGCCCCGGACCGTTGACGTGAACTTAAAAGACGTGACGGCGGCCAGGGCGCTTGACTATATTTTCCTGCAGGAAAATTTATTCTTCCAGAAGCTGGATAAGCGAACGATTCTGGTTGCCGATCAATCGCGCCGGCCGCAGTACCAGCAACTGGTGGTGCGTACCTTCTTCATCGCGAACTCCGATCCAGACAAAGTGAAAGCTTTGATTGGCCAGGCGCTGCCGGCCTCAGTCGGCCGGCCGCAACCAATTGTCGTCTCTGACAAGGACACGAACAGCCTGACGGTGCGCGACACCGCGGAAAACGTGAAGCTGATTGGCGAACTCCTCGACACAATCGACAAGGATCGCGCCGAAGTCGTCATGGATGTGAACATCTACGAAGTTTCGCGCAGCAGTCTGCTTCAGGTCGGGAATCAGCTTGGCTCGGGCACGTTCAATCTTGGAGGCTCGCCGGGTTTAGCGGTACTGACTGCGAATGGCGTCACGAATGCCACGCAGACTGGCGTCAACCTTGCCAGCATAGTGGGCTCGGTCCCGACAGCGGCAGCGGCGGCGTTGGTGATTCCGCCGTCGGTGCTCACCATGTTTCAGAGCAAGAACAATTCGCGGTTACTGGCCTCGACCCAGGTTCATGCCTTTAATAACGAAGAATCCACCGCGCGCATCGGTCAACGGGTGCCGGTGCAGACTGCGCAGGCTTATCCCTTCGGAGTTCAGACTGGAACAAACCCGTCCAATCCCAATGGATTTCCCACCGGCGGTTTCCCGGTAATCAATTACGAGCCAACCGGCCTGACCCTGACTTTCACGCCCATCGTGTTCCCGAATCTAGATGTGCAAGTGAAGATGAAGATCGAATCGAAGGACGTGGTCAACGCCGGTTCACCCACCCCAACGTTCACCGAGCGCAGCCTGACCGGCACCGCGCGCGTCCAGAACAATCGCACGATGATGTTGGCAAGCGTGTCGCAGGATGTTCAGTCGAATGGCCGGCAAGGCTTACCGATTCTTGGCGGTCTGCCTGTCCTCGGTCGTTTCTTTACATCGCCGACGAAGGACAATCGAAATGTCGATATCGTGATTTCGGTGACTCCGCGCGTGTTGCGCGCGCCGGCGGTGACGCCGCGCGATGAGGACATGCGGCCCAGTGGAACACTGCAAGCGCCGACCACCGGTTCGCTGGAAGCGATGTTGCGGGAAACGGAACGCGAAGAACAGATCGCGGCGGCACGTCGCATTCCGAAGAACGTAACGATTCAACTTCCCGACGTAGCAGCGCCGGCATACGAACCGGCGAAGGTGGACGCGTCCAGTCAGCAGGCGAAGGTTGACGTGGCCCCAGTCCCGAAAACTGAGGCAGTCACAGCACTAGCCCAAACGAACGCAACGACCCAAACGCAGCCGAATGTTGTCGCTCCACCGCAACTGCAGAATGTCTCAACCTCAACGGCCGATGCGAATCGCATGGTGGCAGCGGTGCAGACCGATTCGGCAATTCCACAGCCAAAGCCCGCTGTGTTAACGACGACACAAAATGCGGCGCCTGCCACGCAAGCCACTGATCTGGCGAGCGCCGTGAAGACTCTGGTGACGCCGTCTGCCAATATCGCTACGACAAACTTGAGCGCCAAACAGGACACCGTTGTGACGCCCGTGGATATGCCGGTGGGGAAGAGCGAGCCGGCGACGTTGAAATCGGCGGACGTATCACCGAGCGTCCTCGAATTGAGTTTGGGCGCCGAGAATATCGATCTTAAAGTCGGTGAGAAGCGACAGCTCAATTTGCGCGTGAAATCTGATGCGCCGCTCGGCACGGCTTTGATTACGCTGAGATTCGATCCGAAGATTTTGAAGATCAACTCAGTCTCGCTGGGCGACCTGTTTGCGAACGCGAAGACCGCGCCGACGCTGACGCAGTCAATCGATCAGAACGGCATGGTGCTGCTCTCGCTGACTCCGGCGGCCGGATCTTCAGTAACCGCGGATGGCGCGCTGCTGAACATCGACGTCGAAGCCCTGGCCGCAGGCGACAGCAACCTCAATTTTGATCTATCCAACGTGCACGTGGTCGCCAGCGATGGCCGGCCCGTGATGCTTCAGATCGAACCAGTTAAGTTGACGGTGAAGTAGTGAAAAACAGGAGTAAGAAGTCGGGAGTCAGGAGTCAGGATTTGCTGGCCGGTGCATTCAAACCGGCTTCCGGCTTCCGGCTCCCGGCCCCTGGGTTTTCGCTCATCGAACTTGTCATCACCGTCGCCGTGCTCGCGATCCTCACGCTCGGCATCGTTCCGCTCGTCCAGGTTTCCGTCAAGCGGCAGAAAGAACAACAACTGCGCGACGCCTTGCGCGAGATGCGCGAGGCCATCGATCAGTTTCATCGGGAAGCTTTGGCGGGTGCGCAATATCAGGCGAACAATCAGCAGGGCTCAACGACCGCGCAACAGGAGCAAGCGCCACGAAATCCGCAAACTCAGAACCCGCAGGGGCAGGCTCCAAACATCTTTGCTGATCCGCGCGTGCGCGTGATGATTACCGACCAGACTATCTTTACCGCCGACAATCCGGATCGTTATCCGCCTGACCTGGAGACTTTGGTTAAGGGCGTCGATGTTCTGCCGATTAGCGCCGGTGGCTTGGGTCGGCGGGGCAATATGAACTACACCGCGACTGAAGCGGCGACAGAAGATTCGCAAGTTCCGAAAACAAAAATCTATCTGCGGCGGATTCCCGTCGATCCGATGACTGGCAAAGCCGAGTGGGATTTTCGATCGTGTTATGACTCGGCAGATGCAACGTCCTGGGGCGCGGAAAACGTTTTTGACGTGCACTCAAAGTCTGGGGGCGTCGCGTTGAATGGAGAGAAGTATCGTGACTGGTAGTCGCAGAAGGCAGAAGGCAGAAAGCAGAAAGCAGACAGCACGCGGAAGGAGTTCGCTGCCTTCTGCTTACTGCCTTCTGCCTTCTGGTTTCACGCTGCTCGAATTGATGATCGTCATCTCGATCATCATCATTCTGGCGGCGGTCGCTTTGCCGCAGTATCAAAAGACGATCATGCACGCGCGCGAGACGGTCTTGAAAGACGACTTGTTGAAGTTGCGCTCGCTGATCGATCAGTATGCCGCCGACAAAGGTAAGCTGCCGCAATCGCTCGACGATTTAGTGACGGCCGGTTACATGCGCGAGATTCCAAAGGATCCAATTACCGACAATAAAGATTGGAACGTCGTCACCGGCGACGATCCGTATTCAACTGAAGGCGGCACCGGAGTTACCGACGTCCACAGCTCGTCGAGCGAAGTTTCAACCGAAGGCTCGCCGTATAGCGAATGGTAGTTCGTCAGTTGTCGTTAGTCAGTTGTCCGTAGTAGCGTTTCCAAACCGACGCGCTGACCACTGACAATCGCAAATGCCCAATCCCCTGGATACATTACTGAAGCCGCGCCTTCCATCGACCGCCGTCGGCATCGAGCGTGATACAGCCTCTGTGGTTCAGCTCGATCGTTCGCGTGGACAATTTGTGGTGCGGCGCGCCGCTACCGTCGATCTGCCGAAAGATCTCGTTCACCCTAGCTTCGAGCAACCGCATATTAAGGAACCGGAACAGTTGACGCGCGCGCTGACGGATCTCGCGACGGGCGCGGGCTTGTTGCGCCAACGCAAGTGGTCCATTGCGCTGCCCGAAGCAAGCACGCGTTCGGCGATTATCACGATCGAAGGGGCGGGCGGATCGCGTCGCGAGACTGAAGAAGTTTTTGAGTGGAAAGTCGAGCGCAGCTTCGGCGCGCCCTCTTCTGAGTTACGCATGTCGCGTGAAGACCTGCCGCTGGATGCGCAACGGCAAAGGCGTTATTTGGTCAACGCCGTGCGTATGAATGTGTTGGCGGAATACGAGGCGGTGTTTGCCGCGCTGGGCTGGCATGCGGGATTGGTTCTGCCGCGCCACGCGGGTGAAGAGCAGTGGCTGCGCAATGGCAATCAAGGCGACGGCTTGTTGTTGACGGCGCATGATGAAGGCTTCACGGCGGTGCTGATGCGCGGCAATCGGCCGCTGACTTTGCGCTCAGTGTTTTGCGACGCGTCCGAGTGCGACGATGAACTTCATCGGCTGCTCCTCTTTTATCGCGACCGGGTGGCTGCCGGCGCGCAGCACGACACGTCTGTCAGCCGGTTGCTGGTTGTCGGCGATCAACTCGACAAGAGGCGGGTGGCCGACATTGCGCAGGATGCGCTCGGCGTGAGATTGAATCCCCTCAACGCCGCGGACGTAGGACTGATGATCCCGGCCGGTGATTTGGATTTCGACACGATCGCTGCGCCGGCGGGGCTCGCGAGATTGGCGTGGTGAAACTTTCGCCCGCGCGCCAACGTAACACCCCAGCAACGTGAATGTGATGAATCCGGCGATTTCCTTAACGAATCAAACGCAATTGGCTGACGGCGAACTCGTCGAAACAGCGATCGCCGGACGCGAAGCTTCCTTCGAAGAACTGGTGCGACGCTATCAACGCCCAA
>JAJPKD010000096.1 GCA_021323895.1 Acidobacteriota bacterium
AAATGCAGGTGACTTGAGCAGTTCGATCGTAAAGTTGTGAAAGGGCGTCGAGCCGACGTTCATGGCGCGATGAATATAGGTCGCCTTGCTGAATCGCACTTCGCCAAATTTCCACTGCGCATCGGTCGCGTCGCGACCGAGAGTTTCAATGTGCAGACTGGCGTCTGCCAAGGTCACCACGACGTTGTCGTTGCGGTGGGCATGCCACAGCGTCGCGTCCTTCGCGGGCACCGTCACGTCCCAGATGCGCACAAACTCATTCTCAAATTTCGGATGATGACGCGGCTCACCGCTGATTTCGACGGGTGATTGCGGTGAGTTGGACTGGGGCGCCAGACTTAAACCGGCAGGTATTAGCGCGCCGAGTAGAAGCAATGCAATCTTCATGAATCCCTCCTTAATCCGGTCATTACCGCCCGCGGTTTCGCATCTCTTTCCGCAAGGCTCGCCCGGCCAGCACGCCAGTGAACTTTCCATTCTCAGCCGCAATCTTTCCATTCACGATTACAAAGTTCATTCCCGTTGCCAACAATTCCGGCTGTTCATACGTGGAGCGATCTACGACAGTGGCTGGATCGAACAGAATCACGTCGGCAAAGTAGCCTTCGCGAATCAGACCGCGTTCCGGAATGCGAAACCACTCGGCGGTCAGCCCGCTGCTGTTCCGCACGAAGAAGGGAAGTGAAATCAGTTTCGACGCGACGACGTAGTCGTGAAGCTTCTTTGGGAACGTGCCAAACTTGCGCGGGTGACCAGTCGAACCGTCTGAACAAGTCGTCACGAACTTCTCTTTCATAAAGCGACGAATGTCGCGCTCGTTCATGTTGAAGGATGCGACGCCCGCGCCACCGACGTTCTTGATGATATCGAGCGCGACTTCCACCGCTGGCTGGTTTCTTTCCTGCGCCAGTTGGTTCAGACGCTTGCCGACGATTGGTTTATCGCGCGCATCGACGATCAACAAGGATTCAGCGCCGCCACGGCCGCGCAGGTTCTCTTGCATGTCAGCGATCAGTTTCGGACGCTGCTGAGGATCGTCAATGCGTTTAAGCAATTCAGCGCGACCGCCGACTTCCGCCCAGCGCGGAATCAGCGAAGCTTGCAAACTCGTCCCTGAAGCCGTGTAGGGATACTGACAAGCCGTCGCGTTGATTCCTTCCTTACGCGCCTTCTTGATCATTTCGATCGCTTGTTTGCTTTGGTTCCACGAATCGGGGCCCAGCGCCTTGATATGCGAGATGTGCACCGGAATATTCGCTTCGCGTCCGATGCGAATCGTTTCCTGAATCGAGCCGAGCAAGCCGATTCCCGCCGTTCCTTCCGAACGCATGTGCGTGTCGTACACCCCGCCCTTCGCGGCTGCGACTTTCGCCAGCTCGATCACTTCTTCAGTTTTCGAGTAACTCTGCGGCGCGTAATACAAACCGGTGGACATTCCAAACGCGCCTTCATCCATGGCGCGAGCGACCAGAGCTTTCTCTTGCTCGAGTTGCTCTGCGGTCGGTTGCGCATCACTTTGACCAAGCACGCGACCGCGAATTGTGCCAAAGCCGGCAAGCAGAACCGCGTTCGTACCGATGCCCTGTTCATCCCACTTCTTCAACGTATCGCCAATATTGATGACGCTGCCGCCGTCATTCCCGGTGATGACGGTCGTCACGCCCTGCATCAGGTAAGCTTCGTTCGATTTGCGTTGAGGATCGGAAAGGTCCCGCAAGCGTGTGCGTATGTGGATCGATGAATCCCGGCGCGACGATCAATCCAGTCGCATCGATCGTGCGTCGCTTCGATCTTTGCCTTCTTCGCATCGCCGACGAAGACGATGCGATCGCCGCGAATGCCGACGTCAGCTTTGCGCGCGCCTTTGCCTGAGCCATCAATGACTTTGCCGTGAAGGATCAGGAGATCGACTTGCGCGGGTCTTTGATTCTGTGCGTTGGAAGTGAAGTGGAAACTGCCGAATGAAACGGAAGCGGCGACAATAACCGAAAGCAGACGAAGACGAATTCGCATGGGCGCATACTATGCGCGATCCGTGCTATTCGATCAATTCTTTCAGACGATCCAGCGCATCTGCCCAAAACTTCTTCATCTTCGCAGAGGCTTTCGCGTCCTTTAACTTTGAGTGCTGTGCGACGACCTGACATTTGTCATCGCCCTTGGAATAGAAAGCCGCGACCACGTCGGTGTTATCTGTCCAGGTAATGCGTAATGTCTTATTCCCGGTTGATTTGCGCACGGTGAAATCATTGGCGAGCCAGTTCTTTCGCGTCTTTTCATCGGTCCATGCTTTGAACGCCTTGCTCACGGGAGCCGCGATCGTGCGACTCACACTGATTTCGTAGCCGCTGGGTTTCTCGCCCACATCTCGCAGGCCGCGTGCCTGCTCATAAGTGACGGCGACCATCTGTTGCCACCACGAACGAACGTCGTGCTTGTCACGGAGGTGCGCGACGATCTCCTGATGCGTCATCTGTTTGGCGCCCGCCGCGTCGAGATGCTTGAACCAACGCGACCACGTCTTGCCCGTCTTGGCTTCGACGGCTTCGTCGCTCATGCGAGGCTTGAAATTTTCTTTGGCCATAATGATTTAGGCATCGCGATCGTACGCGAGTTTCAACCACTTCCTTACTTCGTCGTCGATATCTTTCAATGAAGTTATTTCGAAACGATGTGTGATTCGATCCTTTTTTG
>JAJPKD010000168.1 GCA_021323895.1 Acidobacteriota bacterium
AAGCTCCCCGCACGGTCGCGAGCTGCCGTTCGAGATCTTCCTTCTCCTGACGCAGAGTCTTGGTCAGTTCAATCGTGCGGTAGATCTTGTCTTCGAGGTGCGAGAATTTTTCGAGTCCGTTGGTCGCCGCCATTGCTCACTCCGGCTAAGAAATTATTTCGCGGTGATTATGCGATGTCGTGCCCGCGAGCGCAAGAACAAATCAGTGTGGGTCGAGAGTTCGGAGTCAAAAGTCTAAAGTGTCACCCGCCCTCGACTCGGAACTGTAAACTCTCGACTCAAGACTCTTGACTCTAGACTCATCTGACTTCCGCGTTGAATTGTTTCTTGAGAGCTTCGACCACCGGCCAATGAATCGCATCGACTTCATCGTCGCGCATCGTGCGATCGTCGGCGCGATATTCGAAGCGCAGCGTCACTGATCGTTTATTGTCGGGAATGCCTTCGCCTTCGTAAGTACCGACGAAAGTCGCGCCCATGAAGTGCGCCGGCGTTTGGTCGGCGGCAGCTTTGGCCAATTCCGCGACGGTGACTGCGCGATTTACCAGCAATGAAACGTCGCGCACGATCGAAGGAAATCGCGGCAGCGGCGCGTACAGGACGGGCTGCGGCGACATCTCTAACAGCGTCGTCAAATCCAGCTCGGCAACGAAGACGGGTTGACGGAACTTGTATTCCACCGCAATTAGATCCGCCAATCGTCCCATCGTTCCGACCCTCGCACCGTTCGCGCTGATTTCGGCCGACTGCCCGGGCCTCAAGTGCCTGACCGTCGCAGGCTCGAAAGTCAGCGGCGGAAGATTCATCGCTTCGATGGCTGCTTCAATCGCGCCTTTTAGATCGTAGAAATCAACTTCGCGAGCCGGCTGCGCGCGATCGGCTTCCTGTATTCCGCCCGTCGCTACGAGCGCAAGCGATTCACGCTCGAGCGGCAAGGATCCTTTCTCATTGCTGCCGAAAATGCGTCCCATTTCGAACACGGATACCTCTCGGATGCCGTGATTCAGGTTGTGCCTAACCGAATTCAGAAGTCCGAGCAGCAGCGTCTGCCGCATCCGCGAAGACTCTTCGATAATCGGATTCGTGAGCGTGACTACCGAAGTGGCAGCATTGAATGCGGAAATCAATTCGAAATCGTTTGCGAGCTCGATAAAGCTGAGATTGATCGCTTCGCCAAAACCATGCGCGCTCAATGCGCGCCGCAACGCGCGCTTTCGTTCTTCACTCTCATGATATTCGCCGGCGTGGTGGGCCGGCGGCAGCGAAGTTTCGATTTTGTCGTAACCAGTATGACGCGCGACCTCTTCGACTAAGTCTTCTTCGATCGAGACGTCGTGTCGCCACGAGGGAACGTCGAAAGAAAGCGCGCGCGATTCTTCCGCGCGCAAGCCAAACCCAAGCGCGCTGAGAATCCGGCGCATCTCATCGACCTCGACCTGTAAACTTGTAATCGCTTCAACCCGCGCAGGCCGCAGTGCCACGGACATTGTCTGCATCGGTTTCGGATACACGTCGAGCGCGTCTTCCGTTGCAGTTCCGCCCGCGAGTTCACAAATCAAAGCCACGCAACGTGATTGCGCCGCGATTACGCCTTCCGGATCGGTGCCGCGTTCGAAGCGATGCGAAGCTTCGGTATGCAAGCCAAGCAACTTCGCTGTTCGCCGCACGGAAGACGGATTGAAGTAAGCGCTCTCGATAAGGACGTCGGTCGTAAGATTCGAGATTTCCGAAAACTCTCCGCCCATCACGCCGGCCACGGCCACAGGTGCTTTAGCGTCCGCAATAACCAGCATCTGCTCCTCAAGTTTTCGCTCGACGCCATCCAGGGTCTTGATCGATTCGCCTTTCGCGGCCCGTCGCACGATGATTTTCCGGTCAGTCAACTTTGCCAGATCGAATGCGTGGAGTGGCTGGCCGAATTCGTGCAATACGTAGTTCGTGATGTCCGCGACGTTATTAATCGGACGCTGGCCGATGGCTTCGAGTTTCTTCACCAGCCAATCAGGCGAGAGCCCAATCTTCACATTGCGAACAATTCGCGCCGCGTATCGCGGACAAAGATCCACGTCCCTGATCTCGACGGACGCAGACTCGCTCGTCTTGCCTGACACGTTAGAGACTTCGGACTTGGGAATTGAGACTTGAGACCGCTCAATGACCGCGAGTTCGCGCGCGACGCCGATATGCGACAAGCAATCGCCGCGGTTCGAAGGCACTTCCACATCGAAGATAAAGTCGTCACTCCGATCTGCAACCGCATCGACGGCCAGACCAACATTGGTCAGCCGATCCCGAATTTCTTCAGGCGACAGCTTCGTACCGGTCAGTTCGCGCAGCCAGTTGTAGGAAATAAACATCGTCGGTGGTCAGTGGTCGGTGATCAGTGGTCAGCAAAACAACTGACTACTGACTACCAACCACGGACAAACCTATCTAAATTGCTCCAAAAATCTCACGTCGTTTTCGAACAGCAGACGAATATCATCAAGCTGATAAATCCGCGCGCAGGTGCGATCGATGCCCAAGCCGAACGCGAAGCCTGTAAACTCTCCTGGATCGACATTCGCCGCGCGCAGAACGTTCGGATGCACCATGCCTGAGCCCCCCAGCTCGATCCATCCTGACCATTTGCAGATGCGACAGCCTGGGCCGCCGCAATTGAAGCAGCTGTAATCAACTTCAGCGCTCGGCTCGGTGAACGGAAAATATGACGGGCGAAAGCGAGTCTTGGTGTCGGGCCCGAACAGGCGATGCACAAATTCCGCCAGCGTCCCTTTCAAATGCGCCATCGTGATGCCGCGATCGACGCACAGGCCTTCGACCTGAAAGAACATTGGATTATGCGTCGGGTCGGGCGTGTCGCGACGAAAGACGCGACCGGGAGCAATCATGCGCACGGGCGCGCCGCGCCGCTGCATCGCATGAATCTGCACGGTAGAAGTTTGCGATCGCAGCGCGAAGCCTTCAGTGGTGTAGAACGTGTCCTGAGGATCGCGCGCGGGATGACCTTCCGGAATGTTGAGCGCGTCGAAGTTGTAGAAGTCAGTTTCGATTTCGCGATCGTCTTCCACCGCGTAACCGAGCGACACAAAGATGTCTTCGATGCGTTGGCGCATCAGAGTAATCGGATGAAGGTGACCTGGGCGCGGGCGGCGACCGGGAATCGTCACATCGATCCGCTCCCGTTCGATGCGAGCAGCTTCGATCAGACTCTTGAGCGATTGTTCCGCTTCATCAATTCGCTGCGCGATGCTTCCTTCAGTTTGCTGGACCAATTGGCCAAACGAGGCTCGTTCTTCGGGGGCGACCTTTCCAATCAGCTTCTTCGCTCCGGCGATCGCACTCTTCTTGCCGAGGTGTTTGGTGCGCAGCTCGGCCAACGCGCGCTGTTCCGTATTCGCGTCATTCAGAGAGATGTCTACGCCGCTACCGGTAAAGCGCGCAAAGCGCTCGAACTCTCGTTCGAACGCTTCGCGGGCCGCTTCAACTTCCTGATTAGGATTTCGCTCAGCCACAGTTATTTCTTCTTTACTGCTACCCACTTGCCCGAACTCTGTCCGGCGAAATCGTAATCTCCGGAAAGCTTGCCCTCGATCATCGTCGCCACCAAAGTTATGTTGCCATCGAGAACGATCGCCAGCTTCCCTTCCTTCCACGCGCCGTTTGTGATCGTGCCGTGGCCCAGCTGCGAGTCGCTGGATCCGGCAACTTTGTCACCATCCAGTTTTAGTGACAACGTAAACGGAAATGGCTGGCCCTGCGCGTCAGCCACCGCGTCCCACTCACCGGAAATCTCATCGACGGGTGCAGCCTTCTTAAGCTCGACTGGTCCGGTGCGACCGTCGGCCGTAAAGTCTCCCGCCAACGTGTCGCCCTTTTGTCGCAGCGTTAGTTTGCCCTGCGTGCCGTTGCCTTCAGCCTCAATCGTCAAAAGACCATCGGTGAAGCTGGCGCTGACAATTTTGTAAACGCCGTGTGGTGAAGTCACCTGACCTGCGTACTTGCCCGCGTCTTCGGTCAACTCCAATTTCAGAACGACTTCGCCGTCAGGACTTTTAGCTTTGCCTTCGTACTTGCCGGCAAACGATCTCGCCTGCGCCGAAGCTGCCAGCGCGGCAATGCCAACAATCGCGATCAGCGCGATCACTTGCGCCACAAATTTAGTTCGAAGTTTCATGGGGGCTCCTCCGCTAATCACTTGATTGACTAAGCAGCCGCGCGGGCTTCCGGCTTGTTCTCCAACGCCGTCTTCGCCTGGGCCGCCAACGTCGCAAACGCTTCAGGTTGCTTCGCCGCAAAATCAGCAAGGATCTTTCGATCCAATTCGATCCCGGCGAGCTTCAATCCGTGCATGAACTGCGAATAGTTCAAACCATTCAGACGCGCCGCAGCGCCGATGCGGACGATCCACAGCGAACGAAAATCTCGCTTTTTTAATTTCCGTCCGGTGTACGCGAAATTCAACCCGCGCTCGACCGACTCTTTCGCGGAACGATAGAGTTTCGATTTAGTGCCGCGATACCCCTTGGCTAATTTTAAGATCTTCTTGCGGCGCTCCAGCCGCTTATTTCCACGTTTTGCTCTTGGCATAATCCCTCCAATGATGAATGCAGAACGATGAATGATGAACGATTCTTATTTCATCCTTCCGCCTTCATCCTTCATCATTGCTTTTCTAATCTCTTCCATACGGCAACATTCGCTCGACGCGCTTCTGATCGCCATCAGCGACGAGAGCATCAATATCCAATAGCCGCTTTCGCTTATTCGTTTTCTTGGTCAAGATGTGTCGCGCATGCGAATGGCCGCGTTTGATCTTGCCGGTTGCGGTGGTGCGAAATCGCTTTGCCGCACCCTTGTGTGTTTTTAGTTTTGGCATAGGTACCTCGTAAATAGTGAATAGTAAATCGTAAATGGACCCTTCAGCTTGACGGGCTCGCGTTCCCGCCTGCGGGTTCCGAGCTTCTGACTCCCGACTCGTGACTCCTGTCTTTGCTGCCTTTATGTTTCCTCGGCGCAAAGATGGTAAACATTTGATTCCCTTCCATGCGCGGCCGCATCTCGACATCGCCGATGTCGGCTAAGTCTTTTTCCAGTTGTTCCAGGATGCGCGCGCCCAGTTCGCGTTGCGTCATCTCGCGTCCGCGAAACCAGATCGTCGCTTTCACTTTGTCGCCTTCGGACAGCCATTCGCGCGCGTGCTTCATGCGATAGCTGTAGTCGTGCACGTCTGTGCCGGGGCGAAACTTCACTTCCTTGACCGTGATGATGACCTGCTTCTTCTTCGCCTCGTTCGCTTTCTTCTTCTGCTCGTACTGAAACTTCCCAAAATCAATGATTTTGCAAACGGGCGGATCGGCATTGGGAGCCACCTCGACCAAATCCATGCCACGCTCGCGCGCAGTTCGAATGGCTTCACGCGTGTCGAGCACGCCAAATTGTTCTCCGTCCTCGCCAACTACGCGCACCTGGGGAACGCGGATTCTCTCGTTAATTCGAGTAACCGGCGCGCGGCGAAAGTCGGGACGGCCGCGACCTCGATAACCTGTAGCTATTGCTGCACCTCCTTAGTAAGTGCGGAGTTCGAGAGTTCGGAGTCACTCCAGACTCGCGACTCATGACTCCTGACTGTTGTTAAGCGCTCGCGTCATTACCAGACGCGTCGCCTTCTCCTTAAATTCATCCAGCGACATCACGCCGATGTCGCCCTTGGTTCGTTCACGCACGGCGACCTTGTTTTCTTCCATTTCGCGGTCGCCCAGCACGAGCATAAAAGGAATCTTCTGCAACTGCGCATCGCGGATCTTTGCGCCAATCTTATCGTTGCGGACGTTCACTTCGACTCGGAATCCAGCCGCGCGCAGCTCGCCGGAAACCTTCTCAGCGTATTCGTTGATACGATCCGTGATCGGCAGCACGGTCATCTGCACGGGCGCCAGCCAAATTGGAAATGCGCCGGCGTAGTGTTCAATGAGCACGCCGAAGAATCGTTCCATCGAGCCAAACAGCGCGCGGTGAATCATGATCGGCTGATGCGGTTTGTTGTCCTCGCCGATGTATTCGAGCTGAAAACGCTTCGGCAGATTGAAATCAAACTGCACTGTCGTCAATTGCCAAAGCCGGCCTATCGAGTCCTTCACCTTGATGTCGATCTTTGGCCCATAGAACGCTGCTTCGTCTTCCATGCGCTCGTAAGGAAGATTCTGCGCATTCAAGGCATCGATCAAAGCGCGTTCGGCATTCTCCCACTCGTCATCCGAGCCGAGATACTTCTTAGTTGAATCCGAGCCGCGCACCGATAGCTCGATCTTGAACTCCTCAAAGCCAAAGGCCCGCAGCAGATCGAAAGCGAACTCGACGCAATTGATGATTTCGCTGCGCACCTGATCCGGTGTACAGAAGATGTGCGCGTCATCCTGCGTAAACCCGCGAACTCTCATCAACCCGTGCAGCGTTCCCGACAGCTCAGCGCGATAACAGGTGCCGAGTTCCGCGTATCTCAGCGGCAAATCGCGATACGAGTGCTGCGCCGACTTGTACACGCCGATATGGAACGGACAGTTCATCGGCTTCAGGCGGAACTCAGTTTCCTCCAGTTCGGTCGGCGCAAACATCACGTCAGCGTAGTTCTCTTCGTGCCCGCTCACGCGCCAAAGGTCACGCTTGGCAATGTGCGGCGTGTAAACCAATCCGTATCCGCGCCGCGCGAGTTCCGCGCGCAGGTAATTTTCCATCTGCGTCCGAATCGCGCCACCCTTCGGGTGCCAGAGCACCAGGCCTTGCCCGTAATCTTCCTGAATCGAAAACAGATCGAGTTCGCGGCCCAGCCGTCGATGGTCGCGCTTCTCAGCTTCTTCGCGCTGCTTCAGCCACGCATCCAGTTCGGCCTGAGTAAAGAACGCCGTGCCGTATATGCGCTGCATCTGCGGCCGCTCGGCATCACCTTTCCAGTACGCGCCGGCCAACGATAACAACTTGAAAGCTTTCAGACGGTTCGTGTTCGGCACATGCGGGCCCAAACAAAAATCGATAAACGGCGAGCCGTCGATGTAATAGACGCTGACTGTCTCGCCGGCCTTTTCATCGATCAATTCACACTTCAAAGGCTCCGCGCGTTCATTGAAGATCCGCAGCGCTTCGGCTTTCGCGATCTCGTCGCGCCGATAAGGCATGTTGCGTTTGGCGATGTCGCGCATCTTCTTTTCAATGACGGGCAGATCGGCTTCCGTCAAAGCGCGTGGCGCAATCACGTCGTAGAAAAACCCATAACGCGGATCGTCGAGCAGCGCCGGACCGATACCCAGTTTGGATCCGGGAAACAGATCCAAAACAGCCGCCGCCAACAAATGCGCGGTCGAATGGCGCAGCACGTCTAACCCGGCAAGCGTCTCAGGCAACACAGGTTCGATGGTTACTGCATCGCCGTTCGACTGATCCTGAATCGTGTACGCGAGATCGACTTCCTGCCCGTTAACGCGCGCAGCGAGAGCCTGCTTCGCCAAGTCACGGTCAAGCTTCTTCAGAGCTTCAGCTACCGTGACCGGCGCAGGAATCTGCGCTGCTGGGCCGTTGTTCAGTTGCACGTTAATGTCGCTCATTGAAACTAGTAAATCGTGAATCGTAAATGGTAAATAGAATTCGCCTAAATTCAGGCACGCACATCACAAACCAGCCACCTGGTGGCTTGGCGCTGCCTATTTACGATTGACCATTTACGATTACTGCTCTAAGTGATCGGATTCGATAGGAGCGCCTTCGTCGCGCCCGTCAGTGCGGGCACAATCAAAATGTGAACCGAGTTGTTGTTCGCTCGTTTCTCACGAAGGTCTTCCGGAGCTTCCTATCAAAAATTCGAACCCAGATGATTGCCTCACCTGCCGCAACTATTGCGAAACTGGATAATAACAAACGAATTTGGGGACGCGCAAGCGAGTCAGAAGCCCGAGCGTGAGCGAGGGCTACTCAAAACAAGTGGCCGCAGATTGACGCAGATAAGCGCCGATTAGGAAAAGGACAGAAGGATTTTCTTTTAATAGGCGAAAATTCGCGTTCATCCGTGGCTGATTCGTAAGATCCTTGCCCTCCCTAACGGTCGGGCTTCTGATACTATATCGCGCCGTCAGTCCAGTTCACTGCCGAAGGAGCCCCCGCATGAACTCATTCCGCCGCTTGTCAGTTCTGCTCGCAACAGTCGCCGTCTTCATCGTCGCCGGATTTCAACTCCAAAGCTCGGCTCAAAGGCAAAAGCCCGCTTCGCTTTCCGCTGAGGCCGCGGACGATCACGCACCCAGCGAGATGCGCGCGATTATCGAATACTACATAGCCGATCGTGGCAGCCTGCAGCGTTCGTTCTTCGTCAACAACTCGCCGGCGCGACGCGAACGATTCCGCAAGTTCTACTCCGATGCGCTGGAGCGAATGCAGAAACTTAACTTCGATACGATGAGTCAGGAAGGTAGGGTCGATTACATTCTGTTTCGCAGTCATCTCGAACATGAACTGCGGCAGTTGGATATCGAAGCGAAGCAACAGGCTGAGATCGAGCCGCTGATTCCTTTCGGCAAAACGATCATCGATTTTGAAGAAACGCGCCGCCGGATGGAACCGATCGATTCGGCCAAAGCCGCGGCAACTCTCAACGATCTGAAGAAACAACTGGAAGAGACTCGACGCAGGGTCGAAGCCGGCCTGCGTTCCGGCGACAATCCGGACGCGATTCGCGTGAAGAAAACCGTCGCCTTTCGCGCAGTGAACGCGATCAACTCGCTGCGCGGCAACCTGCGCAACTGGTACACGTTCTACAACGGCTATGACCCGGTGTTCACGTGGTGGAACGAAGCGCCCTACAAGGAATTCGACGAGGCTCTGACTTCTTACGCGTCATTCGTCAGTGAACGTCTCGTTGGTCTTCGAACGGCGGCCCCGGCACAGCAGGGGCAAGGCGGCGGCCAACGACCTGGTGGCGGTGGTCAAGGTGGTGGCGGAGGACAGGGCGGCGGCGGCTTTCAAAAACCGGGCGGCGCGCAAGCGCGTGCCGGCGACACCAGTGACATCGTTGGCGATCCGATTGGACGCGAAGCGCTGCTCAGCGAACTTCAGTTCGAGATGATCCCGTACACGCCGGAAGAGTTGATCGCGATCGCCAACAAAGAGATGGCCTGGTGCGAAGACGAGATGAAGAAGGCTTCGCGCGAACTCGGTTATGGCGACGACTGGAAGAAGGCTCTCGAGCATGTGAAGAACATGTACGTCGAGCCGGGCAAGCAGCCCGAATTGATTCGCGACCTGGCGCTCGAAGCGCTCAAGTTCGTTGACGATCACGATCTCGTGACGGTGCCTCAACTCGCACGCGACACATGGCGGATGGAGATGATGACGCCTGAGCGTCAGCTC
>JAJPKD010000187.1 GCA_021323895.1 Acidobacteriota bacterium
AGCGTTGGCTACGCTGCATTTCGGCGGCATCACCGACGCGCCGATGATCCATCGCTGATTCAAAAGATCGAACGAGTTCCACAAGCGGCCGTCGATCGTCTTGGGCTGATTCAGATAGTCGTAACGCAGACCAAGTGTCAGCACGATGTTGCGGCTTACTCTCCATTCGTCCTGACCGTAAGCCGCCCACGACGCGTACTTGAATTGCACCGGCCCGCCATGCAGCGTCGGGAGTTGTGCGTCGAAGTTATTCGGGAAACCTAGCAGTGCCGACGCGAGCGACAAACCCGTCGTCCCGGACGATGCTGAAGGATTGCGCGTCTGTTCATCGCTGAACGTGTAACGCTGGAAGGTGTTTAGCTGAATACGCTTCGCTTCGATGTACCAAGCGCCAAATTTGAAATTATGCGAGCCCTTGATCCAGGTGATGTTCGGCGTGACGCTCCAGTTCGGATTCTCGCGCAAGGCTGCGCCGCGCACACCAAAGTCGCTGCTGCCGCCGGCGGCCCAATTGGAAAGACGCACGAGCAACCCGCCGTACTTATCGACATCGACGAAGCCTTGCGACTTTAGCGGCTCGATTCCCGATTCGTGTTGGTTCTGTTGACTGGAATCAACGCCGGGACGCCCGGCGTAACCGGCGCGCACATCGAGAATCAACCGCGGCCTAAACGTGTGCGTCCAGCCACCGCCGTAGTTTCTTCCTTTGCCGCTGCCGCCGGTCGATCCATTCGAGCCAATCGGATTGAAAACTGTGACCGTCTGTTGCGTAAAGCGGAAGAAGATGTTGTCGCTGTCGGCCAAACGATGATCGATTCTCACCTGCCAACCGTTTGCGTTGTTCAGCGTAGGCCGGCTCTGCGCAAAGTTGTTGGAGGGATCGCCACTGAAATTCGGCGCCGCCGAATACGTCCTGAAGAAGCTCTGCATCGGACCAAAGATCAATGCTTGTGGAATCTTGAAACACACCGAGCCGATTGTTTGATCCTGCTGTTTCGAGGCGTTCACCGGCAACGGATTGCCGGCCGAGTCGCAGCGAAATTGATCGCGCACAAAATTGCTTCCAACCTGGCGCGTTGAATACGGGTTGTAAATCGCGCGACGGAACGGCGTGTTCGTGAAGTCGCCGTTGACCTCTGCCGCAGTTGGCACATAGGACAAGCCTAACGCCGCCTGGCTATAACGCCACCCGTCATACCCAAACGAGAAGAAAGTGCGGTTCTTAATAACTGGCCCAGTGACTACCGCGCCAAATTGATTTTGCCTGAACGGCAGCGGTTTCGTCGGGACACCTGTGCTGGTGCCGCAGCGCGCCGTGGTGCAGACATCGAAAGCGTTGCGCGCGTCGAACGCGTCGTTGCGCACGTACTCAAAACCGGAGCCGTGAAAACTATTGCCGCCGGACTTCGAAACCATGTTCATGACGCCGCCCATCGCGCCGCCAAACTCAGCCTTCGCGTCCTGGCCCACGACTTTGAACTCCTGAACCAGATCGATGTTGGGAATCACGATATAAGTCGGTCCCCGAATGTTAGTGTTGATGATGCCGTCGAAGAAATAGAGCTTCGAACGATTCTCCTGCCCATGGAACGAAGGATCGACGAAGCCCGATCCGGGAATTCCGACGTTGCCTTCAACACCGCCGATGCTTCTGTTCTGGGAAGTCGAAAGCGGCGTGACGCCCGGCGTCAACGTCAGCAATTGCGTGAAGTTTCTGCCATTGAGCGGAAGATCCTGAACCGATCGTTCGTTGATTACGCTGCCCAGCTCGGAAGATGCGGCTTGCACCAGTTCCGAACCCGCGCTGACTTCGACCACTTCAGACATTTCGCCGAGGGACAGCGAAACATTCTGCGTCACGGTCTCACTGACGCCCAAGGTGAACTTACCGGTGAGAGACTTTTTGAATCCCTTGACCTCGACCGTCAGAACATACGAAGCAGGTTTGACGTTCACGAAGGTGAAGTAACCGCTTTGGTTCGTCGTCGCTTCTATTTCGCCCTTGGTCGCTTGATCGATCAGCTTCACCAAAGCGCCCGGAACCGCCGCGCCGTTGGGGTCAGCGACAGTTCCATTGACTTCGCCGGTCGCGGTCTGGGCCGAGACTGCCGAGACTGAGACGAAAACAAAAATGAGGAGGAACGAGAAATACTTGAGTAAGCGCATCGCTTGGCTCCTTTCAAAAGCTCCGAGTTCTATCGTCGAACATCACCAGCTCGCGCTGATGGCTTACCTCCTGGTTCTAATCGCGCCTGTCTGAGCGGAAGGCGCCGTCCCTGTCGGGGCCTCGCTTGGCCTCAGAAATTAATTCGGATGGATCCCTGCATCACGCGGGGCGTGCGCGCACTCGTCGGCGTGCCAAATGTCGTTCTCGTCTGCTTGATGGCCGCGCCTTTCGTGCCGTCGGAGTTGGTCACGGACACCAAACCGAAAGTCATAGCGCCGTCGATGTCTCGGAAATTCGTATGGTTGAAGATGTTGTAGATCTCCCAACGCAACTGCACTTCGCGTTTCTCGCCAATCTTGATGTTCTTGAAGAAGGCAAGATCGTTGTTGAAGATCGACGGCATGCGGACGGCATTTCGGGTCATGTTGCCAATTTGTCCGAGCCCGGTCGGGTTCGTGAAGCAGTTGACGTTGATCGCAAACGCCAGCCCGGTCGGATCGGCACCCGAAATGTTTCTCATCGGATCGCACAAGATGTTCGGACGCGCGTTGATTTGGCCGCCCGTGAAATCCGTGATCATGGTGCAGACAGTTGACGACGTCTGAATCGATCCCGGCGGGCAAATCTGCCCCGCAGTAATAGCGACCGTGCCGCTGGTGTAACTCACGCTCAAGTTTTTCGGCTTGCCGCTCACGTACGAAGTCGTACCCGAAATTTGATAATCGTCAAACAGCAACCTCACCAGTCGGTTGTTCCAGTGCGTGCTCAACTTGGGCACGTCGTAAATGTAGTTGGCCGTCAGGATGTGCGTTTGATCAAAATCTGAAACGGCATAGTTGAAAACTTTGTATGGGCGGCCGTTGTTCACATCCGAGGTATCGTCGTTCGCGTAGTCAAATGATTTCGAATAGGTGTACGCGACGCCATACTGAAAACCATGCGTGTAGCGACGATTGACCTGGACCTGTAACGAGTTGTAGTTCGACGTTCCTCCCCAGGTGTTCTGGTTGATGTCCGCGTAACCGCGATATGGACGCAGGAAGTCGCTATTCTTCGCGCTGCTCGCGGTGAATGGATCGCGATTCTCGGGATGACAAGCGACGTTGTACTTCGCCGCCAGCGTGCAATCGACAAACTTGGCCGTGTCTGGAACTCCGTTGATGTTTCGCTGCTCGCCGAGATGCCGGGCAAACGAACCGACATAGGTCGCTTCAATGATTGTCTTGAAACCGATGTCCTGTTGGAAACCGATTGAGAAGTTGTAAATGGTCGGCGTCTTGGAATTCACCTCCAGCGATCTCAAGGCCGTGGGAAAAGTCAGCGCGCTGATTAGACTGGCTGAGAGATTATCGATGTTGCCATTTTGCAGCGTGAAGACCACCTGCTCCGGCGGATTTGAGCCGAGACTGCTGGCGCCGGCGCCGCCCGTTCCACCGCCGATCCGCGGCGCGTGATAGACGCCACCCATCGCCCGCATCACGGTCTTACCTTTTCCAAAGATGTCCCAGGCGAAACCGACGCGAGGTTCCAGATCGACAGGCCGAGTGTGGCGAAAACCCTTCGGCGCCGAAGGATCAGTTGGCAGAACGATCCCGTTGAGCGGATCGCCAGTGCCCGGAATAAACGACCGCACCAATCTTGCGGGCTGCAGTTGCGCCGTGGTCGGATTGACTATGCGTGGATCGACTGCGCGCTGGTTCGCAGCTGCACAGGCTGTCCCAAACGCCGGTATGCCGTTCGTTTGGCCCACGCAATATGCGACGTAAAGCAAGGGCGCTTTGGCTGGATCGAAACGGGCCGGATCGAAATTCGAGCCCTGCCCATCGATTTGAAAAAACGGCGTGTGGCTACCAAAACGCACGCCGTAATTGAGCGTGAATCTTCGCGTCATCTTCCATTCGTCCTGCGCATACCACTGCAACAGACGAATTTCGCTGTTAGTAAAATTGCGATGCTGAGATTCGGTGTACGTATTGAAGTTTCCCAGAAGCGCATTCGCATAAGCGAAGCCGGTGTTTCCCGCCGCCGTGGTGAAACCGTTGGTGGTGCTCGTGCCGAAGTCTAAACCGCCCGACCACTTGCCTCCGCCCGGCGCTTCGCGATTGAACAATCGCTCCGAGTAAACACCAAACTTGAAATTGTGCGTGCCGTGAATGACTGAAAAATTGTCGGCGAAGGACGGCTTGATATAGTCGTTCCCGACTTCGCCCCAACGATCCAGCCAATTTATGTTGGCCGGATTACCAACCACACTGCTCCAACCAGTAATGGTCGGCACTAGTTTCAAGCGATTGTTGTCAGGAAATAGTTGGGGCGCAGTGAAGTTCAGCGCGGAACGAGTCAGGCCCTCGATCATTCCGGTCGAAGGAACAAAGCCTTCCGAATCGTGCCGCATGCCAAAATTGAATTCATTCACCATCCGCGAATTGACGATGTGCACCCAATTGGCCGACCAGCCGTTGTCCTTATATAGATAGTGAGAAAGGATTCCCCAACGATCGACGCCGCCGCTGCCGTTGGGCCAGCCGGAAGTTCCCAAGCCTTCGTTATCCGAGGTCCACCATTGCGCCTTCCAATAGACGTCGTCCTTCTTCGTCGGCTTCAGATCAAAACGAATCACATAGCTGTGCTTGGGCACGTCAACGCTCTTCTGATTCACATATTGACCGGGATTCGTAGCAGTCGGCTGATTCGGGAGCGGAAAATAATTCAGCATGTTTTGGATGCTTCGGTTAATTCTCGCGTCCGGAATGATGTTGCCGGGAAACTGCAAACCGGTTAGAGGATCAAGTATTACCGGAGTTGCGCCGCTCGAGTTCTTTGATTGAGAAAAGTTTCCCACGCGCTCGAGAGCCGTCGGGACCGTCACCGTCACCGGATCCGTGGGCGTAATGGTGTGCGGTTTTTCCATCGAGATAAAAAAGAATGCCTTGTTTCGCAACAAGGCATGATCGCTCTCGCCAAATCTGAGTAACGGCAGCGGGCCGCCAAAATTAAAGCCCGGGATCTTGTGTCGATAAAGCGGGCGCGGCAACTTCGCCTTGTTGCTGAAAAAGTTATTGGCGTTCAGCGACTCGTTTCTTTCGAAGTAATACACGCTGCCACGGTAATCCTGGCCGCCTCCCTTTGAAACCACATTAATCAGAGCGCCGCCATTGTTGCCGTACTCGGCGGCGTAATTGTTCCTCAGCACTTTCACTTCCGCCACCGCATCCTGATTGATCGTCATGCTGAGTTTGTTCGAGCCACTGGGCTCGCCGGCAAAAAGACCATCAACGCTCGCGACCGTCGAACGTCCACGCTGTCCGTCAATGTTGGGCAAGTCTGTCCCGAAGCCTTCGCCGACCGCTTCGATGTCATCGTTGTTTGAAGTCCCAGGCAGCAGACGCAGAAGCGAGGTAATATCGCGCCCCTTGGTCGAGATCAAATTGATCTGATCCGAAGTCAGCCGCGCCGTTAGATCACTGCTCTCTTTGTCAACGATCTGTCCTTCACTGGCTATCGTCACGGTCTCAGTTAGCTGACCTGTCTTGAGCGGAATATCGCCGAAAGCCAAATCCTCATTCGCGCTGAGCACCACCTTCGTTCGCAGCAACGTTTCGAAGCCCTCGTGTTCAATCTTGAGCGAATAGTTGCCGGGTTGGACAGACGCAAAGTTGAATCGCCCCGACTCGTTCGTAACCTGGTTGCGTTTGTCTCCAGTCTTGTCGTTTATGAGCGTGGCCGTGGCCCCAGGCACAACCGCCCCATTTGGATCGATTACCACGCCCGATATCGTTCCGGTTACGGATTGGGCAAAAGCACTCGTGCCGAGCATCGTTATGGCAAATATGAATAGCAACGCTACGACCAAAGCGTGTCGCGCATCAAAGGCGCGACGGGAAACAGGCGACAAACGGTTCTTCAAGCTAGCCATGGGCGAATCTCCTTCTTTGGGTTAGTGACGAACCGACGCGCATCGGCGAAAATCGATTCGGACACTCGATCGGGCTTCGAGGCCTGCGACCTCGCTAGTTCTTTGAAGGTACAGCCGCAAACATGCTTCAAGTTGCGACTGCGGAATCAAACCAAAAACTTTGGCTTATGTGTGACTAGTTAGAATGACGGACTGCGATAATGCCGTTAACGGTAACGGATACTAGTTCGTTACCGTTAACGATGTCAAGAGAAATTTACGTCGCGTGTGAAAAATATTAGAAGTGATTATAGGCGTGGGGATGGTGTATTTATTGGGACTCTAGCCCTGAACCATTTTCGATCTCTTCGATTTTCCGTCCTTCCGGACTCTCTTCGGTGAGGCGCGCGGTGGCCGTTCCGCGTCGGCCAAGTACGAACATGACGATGCCGAAGACCAGCATCACACCACCCCACCAAAGGTTCACTGAGGTCTGCTGCGATTGCGTCCTTTGCCCGCCGGTGAATAGACCTACGACGAGTAGGAGCGCGCCGAGCACCGAAAACATCAGGCCGATAGGTAAGCGAATGTCGAGTTGCATTGATTTAATCCTCCCCGGGTCGTCTGCAACCTCACCAGAAAATAATGTTCAGAACAATTGCCGCCAGGACGATGATCACCGCAAGCACTGGAGGCCGCTGATACCACGGCAAGTTCTCTTCCCTCGCCCGCGGCGTTAACGAATACACTAACCCTTTGAGTTCACCCTCATTGCGAGTCTTGGTTATTACGCTGACAGCAATCGTGATCACAAAACAGGCTGACCAAGCGACGATCGCCGTCCAGAACGCCTGCGCTAACTCGCTCGGATAAACATGAAGCACCCCGAACCAGCCGCCCTTGATGCCAACCTGTGCGCCAACGGGCAGCGTCAATCCATGATGGATTGCCGCGCCGACCGTGCCGGCAATCAAACCGACGAATGCGCCATGTCCGGTTGTGCGCTTCCAGAACATGCCGAGCAGGAACGTTGCGAGCAGCGGCGCGTTCACAAATGCGAAGACAAGTTGCAGCATGTCCATGATGTTGTTGAATCGCGTCGTCACGTAAGCAGCGGCGATTGAGATCCCAATTCCGAAGATCGTCGCCATGCGTCCCATCCACAGATAATGCTGATCGCTGGCGCCGCGCTTGATGTAGGACTGATAAATGTCATACGTCCAGACTGTATTGAATGCTGTGACGTTGCCCGCCATACCTGACATGAAACTGGCCATCAACGCGGTCAGGCCAACGCCGAGCATACCAGTCGGGAAGTAATGCCCCAGCATCATCGGAATCGCCATGTTGTATTCAAAGGTGCCGTCGGGTTTCTTCGGAAGGCTGAAGCCGCTGCCGCCGGTTTTGTACGTCAGCGCGATCGCGATCATACCCGGCAGAATTACGAGGAACGGAAAAAGCATTTTCGGTATCGCAGCGATCAGCGGCGTGCGGCGCGCGGCTGACATCGACTTGGCAGCCATGGCGCGCTGCACCACGAGGAAATCAGTGCACCAGTAACCAAACGACAGCACGAATCCCAAGCCCATCGCCAGACCGAACCACTCGATGCCCATCGGATTGGCTGAGGGTGAACCCATGAATTGCCAAGAATGGCTCCACGCGCCCGACGAACAGCCGTTCGCAGTCGCGACCGCCGCCAAACGCGTCTGCAATCCCGCCCAGCCACCGGCGTCTTTCAAGCCGAGAAATACCAGCGGCGCAAACCCAAAAACGATCAGAAAGAATTGCAGTACCTCGTTGTAAATCGCCGATGTTAGACCACCGAGAAGAACATAAATCAGGACTATTGCCGCCGCGATCAGAATACTGAAACTGAAATTCCATCCGAGCAGCGTCTCAAGCAGCAGTCCCATCGCGTACAAGGAGATTCCCGACGACAGAACTGTCATGAACGCGAATGAAATCGCATTGAAGCCTCGCGTCTTTTCATCAAATCTCAGCTTCAGATATTCCGGCACTGAACGCGCGCGCGACCCGTAGTAGAACGGCATCATAAAGACGCCGATGAAGGCCATGGCCGGAATAGCGCCGATCCAATAGAAGTGACTGGTCGCAATTCCGTACTTCGCGCCCGAAGCGCCCATGCCGATGACTTCCTGTGCGCCCAGATTCGCCGAGATGAACGCGAGTCCGGTAATCCACGCCGGAATCGACCGCCCCGAGAGAAAGAAGTCCGTGCTGGTTTTCATGTACCGCTTCAGCGCGAAGCCGATGCCGAGCACAAACACGAAGTAGATGACCATCACGGTCCAATCAATGAAGGTTAGTTTCATGATCGATCCTCGCGGTTCATTTCACCCACAGTACAGGTTGCCGAATAAAGAAGTTGCGAATGACTTCTTCAACATCTGAATCAGCCGGCAGCTTCTTCCAGGTCTCAATGAATTCCGGGCGCTTCAAACCAATACC
>JAJPKD010000203.1 GCA_021323895.1 Acidobacteriota bacterium
GAAGCGGGACGTGAGCCAGTCATTGAGAACGATCGAGTGCGCGTCTATCGCGTGACGCTCGCACCCGGTGAGGCAACGCCGGTACACACGCATCCGCTCCCGGGTCTCTCAGTCGCTTTGACGAAAAGCGAGATTGAACTGACGACCCAGGGCCAGACGAAGCCGCAGCGCCTTTCGTTTGCCGGACCTGATGTGCGCTGGCGCGCGGGAGCCGTAACTCACACGGTCAAGAACGTCGGCAAGACGATGTTCGAAGCGGTCGATATTGAGTTGAAATAAAGCTAATTGCGCGCTTCCGGCCTCTGTAGTAATTTACACGCGCTTTTTGAACTCTCCCTGATCTTCTAGGCCCGATGAGGAGTAAACCATGAGAGCAAAATCGATTTTTGCAGCTTTGTTATTGTTAGGAACCGTGGCGGTTGCGGGCGCTGTTCCCGATCAGCCGATGATGCAAGCGGCCCGCGCCGATTTGCAGACTGCGAGGCGCGAATTACAGGCGGCGACGCCGGACAAAGGCGGCCATCGCGTGAAGGCCCTTAACTTAATCAATAGTGCGATCGCTGAAGTCAACGCCGGTATCGCTTACGACCGCCGCCATAACCACGCGGCAACGATGAGTGTCGAAGAGTTGTTCGCGGCCACGCCGGACCAGCCGCACATGAAAGCCGCGAAGACGGCTTTGGAAAGCGCCAAGAATAATCTTGAGCGCGCCACCGCAGACAAAGGCGGCCATCGCGCGCGCGCACTCGACCTCGTCAAAGATGCGATTAGTGAAGTGAAGAAAGGCATCGAAGCCGGGAGAGGCTAGAGGGCAAGGAGCTAGTGGCGAAGAGCCAAGAGCAAGAATGGGCGTCACGGATTGGTCATACTTGATACTTCTTGCGCCTGCTTCTTTGCCCTTGGCTCTTTGCGCTTTGCAGGGGAATCATGAAAGCGGTCATCTTCAACCAACACGGCGGGCCGGAAGTTCTACAATTCACTGAAGTTCCCGATCCAAAAATCAACGCTACCGAAGTTCTGATCGAAGTACGCGCCTGCGCGATGAACCGTCTCGACGTGTGGACGCGCAACGGACTGCCGGGAATCAAGATTCCTCTGCCGCACATTCTCGGCTGTGATGTCGCCGGAGTGGTGCGCGAAGCCGGCGAACTGGTGACATGGGCTAAACCCGGCGACGAAGTGATGATTCATCCGGGCGTTTCGTGTGGTCATTGCGCCGAGTGTCTCGCGGGGCACGACAACATGTGCGACGACTACGACATCATCGGCTACCGTCGCGACGGTGGTTACGCAGAACTCGTTGCGGTCCCGGGCGTCAACGTCATCCCCAAACCAAAGAATTTGGGCTGGCCCGAAGCTGCGGCGCTGCCACTGGTGACGCTCACGGCCTGGCACATGTTGGTTGCGCGCGCGAACGTGCAACCGGGCGAAGATGTTTTAGTACACGCCGCCGGCAGCGGCGTCGGCTCGATTGGAATTCAGATTGCCAAGCTGCATGGCGCACGCGTGATCACGACCGCGAGTTCTGATGAAAAGCTTGCGAAGGCACGCGAACTCGGTGCAGACGAAACGATTAACTACACGCGCGAAGACTGGCCCAAAGAAGTTAAGCGGCTGACCAATGGCCGCGGCGTCGATGTCGTTTTCGAGCATACGGGCGCGGCGACGTGGCCCGGCTCGATCCTTTCGTCGAAGAAAGGCGGACGATTAGTAACCTGCGGCGCGACGAGTGGCTTCGAAGCGCGCACCGATTTGCGCCACGTGTTCTATCGACATCTGACGATTCTTGGATCGATGATGGGATCGAAAGCTGACTTGCTCGCCGCGATGAAGTTCATCGAATCGGGAGACATTCGCGCGGTCGTCGATCGGACCTTGCCTCTCCAAAATGCGCGCACAGCTCACGAGTTGATGGAAGACCGCGCGCAGTTTGGCAAATTGGTCCTCACCGTGTCAGAAGCCCGAGAGTGAGGGAGGACTACACCCGTTAATCGATTCTGGTTTCTGCGAAAGAGGCCCCTTGCTCACGCTCGCGGTACTGACACTACTTTCCTGAATAGTCCTCGACCTTGAATCGCTTCTGAAGATTGGCCATCTGTGGCGCTTCGATGGGAAAGTTCGATCCGGCGATGACGCGGTTCTGATCGGTCTTCACCCAATCGACGACCTTGGGCGCATTCGTGCGCAAGACTTGAGAGTCCTCCGGCGTCAATTCCTTGCCGTCTTTCCGCGAAAAAATCCAAACGTAAGCGAAATGCGCGTCGCGAACATATTTGAGGTCGCGTTCGAATTGCGTTGCCGGCGTTGATTCGGGCCGATAAGTCGAAGTGTCAGGCGTCTCGTCTTCTTCAGAAGCCTTGCGATGACAGGCGGCGAAAACATTGAGCAACGCCAGCGCGATAACAATCGTCAAGCAAGTTTGAATAGTTCTCTTCATGTTAGGAAATCCTACCTGATTGAAGCGTGCGGCCTTACGGGTGTCGGGCTCGGACTCGCCGCCTCAGAATTATCGTCACCGGTGTCCGCTTCGTTGTCATCCCTTTTGTTTTCCGGTGGTGGTTCGCCCTTCTGATCGCGAATGTGCAGAACGCTGCAATCCGAATCTTCGTAAACGCGATCGAACCAACCGCTGCGCAACGCGTTATCGATAAACGAGACGTGGTCGTCGGAATTGTCCGTGAAAATCCAACGCGAGCCGAACCGATCGCGAATCAGCGGACCGGGATCGTCCTGCTCGCCCGTCGTAATTTTCACGTAGAGATCCGACAAGTCGCGATTCTGATCGTGCAGGTAAGTCGGATCAAGTCCCGACGTATAGGTGTGCGTCGGATCGTAATAGAACAGTCGCGGGAAATCGTCCCAATCAGTATTGAAGACAAGTTCGCCCGGCGGAATGTTTGCGCGCATCCAGTAGGAGCCCTTCGCGTAGTGATCGCGCGGATCGCTGTCGTGAATATCCTTCGAGGTGCGATAGACGTTTGAAAACAACGCGGCCCCCAAACCAACGGCGACAATACCTGCTTTGATTAGACGCCAATTTTCTTTTTCCTTCTCCTCTTTCTTCACCGCGGCAGCGTCTTCGCGATCTAGAAACGGCTGCAAGTCAGCCATTACGTCCTGAGGCAAGTGCGTGAACACCGCGCGTCCGCGCCATAAACTCTCGAGCGTAAAGGCCGCAAACAGAATCGCGAATGGCGGGAAATACTCAGCGAAGCGCTTCCAACGAGCAATCATCAGCAGCAGCGTTGTCGCAAAAATTAGAAAATATAGTGGGCGTTGCGCTCGCTTGCGTTCACTCCAGTCGAAGGTGATGTAACCGACGAGCATCGCGGCCAGAGCGACGTAACAATTGACGACGAATTCATGAGTGTCGTACGGATACCACTCCTGGCCGACCTTCGTCGCAAAATTGCCGGCCGTGATTTTCACACGCGCGTGTTCCCAAAACAGATAGAGGTTGTGCGGAAAATACGGATTGATGATCAGACCCAGCACGCAACCGGCCGTCACATACGCCAGCGGCCGCCACTCAAATCGTTCTTCGCTCCAGCCGATGACGATTGTCCAAACCACGGTCGCGACGCCGAGCAGAACAAACATGTCGTAAGTCTCGGTGAAAATGAACGCGAGCGGCAGCAATAGCAAATATTTCTGTTCGAAAAGCAGGTAGGTGCCTATGACGAGAAAAATAATCGCGAACGGCGGCGCCTTCGTCATGTTCATTCGATACAAGAAAGGCGCGGACGAAGCGAGCAGCGCGATCAGCCAAATCAGCCGATAACGAATTTCGTAGCGAACGACCAGCCAGTAGCACGAGAAAACGGCGAGACTGGCGAACAGAATCGCCGAGACCTTCGCGCCGGTTTGCATCTCGCGAAACCACGTGAACGGAATCAGAATGATGTGATACAGCAGGTGATGATCGACGTAGTTTTTTGGATTGAGCGTGGTGAGCGGCAGCCAGGGGAACGCCGGCGGAAAGTGGCCCGCGCGAAGATTGTCCCAAATTAGGCGCGCCCACTTAATGTGATAGTAACCA
>JAJPKD010000320.1 GCA_021323895.1 Acidobacteriota bacterium
GCGGAAGGCAAATACGTAGCGGTTCTCGTTCCGGACGCCGACGTTGAAGGTGAAGTCCTGCACGGTGATCGAGCAACACTTCCACGTGTAGCCGATCGTTGCGGTCGAGCTGATGAGCGAACGGATGCTGCCAGCAAAGGGATGTTTCTGAAAATCGAAGAAGAGCGAGACCCCGCCGAATAATCCCTTTTCCTGATTGCCAAGAAATATCGACGGGCTCCATTGCGAGCCGCGCAGCGTGCCCGGCTCAGTGCCGCTCGGCGTCGTGTACTGCGCCAGAGAGGGCACGAGTTTCACCGCGCGGGTGTAGTAGAAGGACGAGAAGGCCTGAATCAACTGACGATTCAAACCAAAGGTTGCCGACATCGCGCGCAAGCCGCCGCCTTTGGTGTCGATGTCCGCGCGATAGTCAGCGTAGAGATGCTCGCTGGGCCGGTAGCGAACGTTGATATTGATCGGCGACCATTTGCGCGGCACCGCGCCGTAGGTGAATCCCGAGAGGCTGTCGATCGCCTCGAATTGATTACGACGGCCAGGAACCAGCGCGCCGCCAAAGTAAGGATCAAAGTAATACTTGCCGCGAATGGTGATGCTCAGCACTTCGTACGGCTGAGTTGCGAGCGATTTTCTTTCGCGCGCTTGTCGGGCGGCTTTCTTCCCGAGGCTTTCGGTCGAACGCTTGACGAAGAACCGGTTCGCGATGCCGTATTCGACTTCGTTCGTGTCGGTGATTGCATCGATGTAATCAAACCGAATAATGTCGCGGAAGTTGTCGATGCCGGCGACGCGTCGATAGATCAAGTACGGTTCGATCACGTGACGAAACCAGACTGAACCATCGCCACGATGAAAGTTGCGCGCTAAGGCGGGCGGCCGCAAATCCAACTCGAACTCGCCAAAGCCGCGAATCACATCTTTGGGTGAGACCAGTTTCGTCGTCGGATCGATCGAGTTCGAATAGTAAGTGGCGCGCGCGCCGCCCGTTGCCGTTAGCGACCAGCCGCCAAAACTCAACGGCAGGGAAATATTTGGATGCAGGTCGAGTCGCTGCACAATCGACGGCGTAATGATCGGCAGCCGCCCGACTTCCGCGACGAACGATCCGACATCGCCGGGCGTCTCTTTGCGACTAACGCCATCGGCGGAACTTTCAAACGAATAGTAGAGCGGCACTTTCTTGAACCACGGCAGCGGCGAAGGCCGGCGATCAAAGGCGATGCTCGGCGACTCGCGAATGCGAATTTGCGAATTCGGCAGCGAGGTGGCTTGCGAATTCACGCGCACATTGAAACTGTACGCGTGATAATTCTTGTTGAGGAAAACCTGCGAACGCTCTTCCGGCGAGATCGCCTGCTGAATCGAATCAGAAAACACCTGGCGGAAAGTCAGGTTCGAAGTGATGTTCACATCAGCCGCCGCCAGAAATCCGTTCGGGAAATAATGAAGCGCGTCGATGTAGAAACTCGAGCCGCCCTGATCGGGATGGGTCGCGTCTTTCTTGGGGCCGAGGATGCGGTCCTTGACCGCATAAAATCCCATATTGAAGAACGAGCGCGAGTTGGCGCGCGTGCGCAAATCGCCGCCGACGCCAATGCCGCGCTGCGAAAACAGATCGCCGCGCAGAGTGAAATCTGCCGACCGGCCGAGCGTTAAGAAGTAAGCATCAGAGACGCGAAAGCCTTTCGGCCCTGAGCCGCTAAAGGTCGGCGTCAGAAATCCCGACGCGCGATCGACCCGCTTCAAAGACATCGACGCGAATGGAAAATAGATGACGGGCACGCGTTTGACGCGAAACGTCGGGTTGGTCATCCAGGCGCGATCGTTGGTCTTGATGCGCACCTTTTTGGCGTGGAAACTCCACATCGGCTTTTCTTCATCGCACGCGGTGATCTCGACATTCGTCAGCACGATGACAGTCAGGCTGATCTTCTCAACGCGATCCGCGATGAAGTACATGCGCGTGCCGTCGTTGGTCTGGTTCGTATAGCCGGTCGAGTTCACGAAGAACCCCAACTTCGTTTTGTAGTTCCATTCGGCGTGACTGCCGGTGATGCGCTGCTGATCACCCTGATCGAAAACTACGTTGCCGTCGGCGATGACGAGATTGGTCGCGTCATACACGGTGACCTTGTCGGCTTGCAAACGGTAAGCGCCGATGTGCGCATCGACGTTGCCTTCGCAGACCGAAACGCGCGCTTCTTTCGGACCGGTGAAAGATTCGCGCACGCAACTGATGTCCAGTTGATCGCCGGCCTGAATCGGCGGCAGCTTGCTCGTGGATTGCGGGCGCACCGGCTGGTCCTGTTGCAAAGGATTCACATACGGCGTGTCCGTGATCGGATTTTCAACTTTGCGATAGACCGGATTGGTAGTTTGGGCGCGAGTTGTCGACGCGAAGATTAGGATGAACGCAAAGAATAAAAGAAGGATGCGCAGCGATGATCCTGGAGCCAGGCCGGAATGGTTAGTTTCTCTTCTCACCGCTGGAAGTACTTAATACGAAAGGGAGTCCTTACAAAATCAAACGATAGCTGCCCTTCATCCGGCTTCTGCGGAAACCGCGAGAGGGCAAACCCTGATACGCAATATCGCGCCCTCAGCGAAGTCTGACGAAATCGCATCAGGCGCGTCACTAACTAACGCAGAGCGCGATGCTAACACGCGCGCGCAAACGCGGACAAGCTGATCGCTCTTCCATCGCAAAAGAAAAAGGCGCAAGCGAATAATGGCTGCTTGCGCCTGGTTGAAAACGGTTGCGTCGTGAACTGAATCACGGTCCGAATCGGCCGCGGTATTCAGCCGAGCTGATGAACGCCTTGATCATTTCCGCGGCGATGTAGTTGCCGTTGAATTGATTGAGCTTCGTCAGCCAGAAGTTGAATCCCGGCGTGTCAGGATCGCGTCGCAGGAACCCGACGTACTCCATAAAGACGAACATGCGATTGAACTCGGCGTCGCGGAAGCTAGCCTTCTCGCCAACCTTCCGCAATACGGTCGCGCGAGTCTCGGTCGCATTGTTCAGTCCGTTGATGAGCGCGTTGCGTTCCGCCGACGTAAAGCTCACGCCGGTGTTGGTAATCAACGCATCGACGTACTGCGTGTTCGACATGCCACCGTAGATCGCCGTGAACGACGAGCGCGCGACGAACGCGTTGAAGTACGCAACCTTGTTGGCTTCGAGAATTGCGTCCGCGCCCGGCTGGCCAAAGACGTAACCCTTGCCGATGGCCTGAGCGTCGGGCTCGAAGTTCAGGAAGGTTGGCAACGTTCCGAACGCGGCCTTGTTAGTGAGATAAGCAGTGCCACCCGTCACCTGGAATTCAATTGACAGGAAGAAGGCCGCCGCCGTGTCGATGCGACGAACTTCACGACAAGCGGCATTGCTGCCACAGGAGTCGATGTTGTTCACCCAGAACGCCTTGCCTGCGGGATCGGACGGACGATTCAGGAAGTCGCGATACAACTGTTCGACGAACGTGTTCGTGTCGTCGGCCAGGTTGGTAGGCGGCTCAGTGAGATCGTCATTGATCGTCAGGATCGCTGCCGAAGGAGTGACCAGGCTCGCGCCATTAGTCGGATTCGAGAGCGTTAGCGATAGCGTCTCGGGTCCTTCAACGTAAGAATCCTGATCGATGAGCACAGTGAAGGTCTTGTCTGCGCCATCGCCTGCGGCAAAGGTGATTTGCCCGAAAGCGCTGGTGTAGTCGCAACGCGAAGACGCCAGAGTGTTGCCCGGCGTCGGCGCGCACGAAACCTGCGGACCGGTGCTGTTGTCACTGGTGGCGTAATCGACCGTCACAGCTTGCGTGAGCGTTCCAAGACGCTGGACCGTGATCGTGGCCACGCCGCCTTCAGCCACGCTGTAATTAGCGGAGCTGAACTTGAGGTAGCCGCCGACCGGATCATCATCGCCAATCGTCAACACCGCAGTTGACGGCGAACCCAACTCGCCCGATCCGGTGATGCCACTGAGCGTGATGTTCACCGTTTCATTCGATTCGTTGAGCAGGTCGTTCGTGATTGGAATGTTGATGGTCTTCGGTGTGGTGTCGCCATCGCTGAACGTCACCGTTTGCGAAACGGCCGTGTAGTCGGACCCGGCCGTCGCCGTCCCGTTGCTGGTAGCGAACTGCACCGAAGTAGCGCCCGCATTTCCGCCGGTCCGCGTGACCGTAATCACCGCATTGCCGCCACTCTCGCCGACCGAATAGGTCGCCGAGCTAAGTTGTAGCGAGCCACCTTCCCTAATCGTGATCGTGAAGGTCTGCTGCGGTGAAGTATCAACGCCGCCGTTTGCCGTGCCGCCATTGTCCTTCAACACAATCGTCGCCGTTGATGTGCCTGAAGCATTCGGCGCGGGTGTGAAGGTTAACGTGCCGTTGGAATTAATCAACGGGCCGACCGAGAACAACGATGGGTTGGTGAAATCAATGACCTTGAAGTTCACCGTCTGGCCAGACTCGTCGGCTGGTCCCGGCGAAATAGCCGTCGCCCAGTTGTTAATTGTCTGCTGCGGCGCGTTTTCATCCACTACGGGATCGGCGCCCTTGGTGAAGGTTGGAGCATCGTTCACCGAAAGAACATTGATCGTGAAAGAGTGCGGCGCGGAGGTGTCGGCACCGCCACCGCTGTCCTTCATCACAAATGTGATCGTGGCTGATCCGTTCTTGTCCGGAGCCGCTGTGTAAGTCAGTGTCCCAGTCGTATCGAGTGCCGGCGCAGCGCTGAACAAACCTGGATTCGTGTTGTTCTGCACGATGAACTGATATGTCTGTCCGGCTTCATTCGCTGGGCCGACTGAGATGGTGTTTGCGAAGTTAGAAACCGTTTGCGGACCCGCATCTTCCAGGATGGTTTGATTCGGTCCCAGCAGGAACGAAGGCGGATCGTTGACGGAGTTGATCGTCACGTCCACCTCGGCGGGATCAGAGGTTAAGCCTCCGGGATTGGTCGCCGCGGTGAACTTGAAGATATCCGATCCGAAGTAATCCTGGTTCGGCGTGTATTGAATCGTCGCCGTGCACGTCGTCGAAAGATTGAATGAGCAAGTCGTATTCTGGATCGGTCCGAGCGTGCCGTTCGCCGGGTTCTGCGAAATGCTGAAAGTCATTTGCACGTTCTGCGAGTAAACGGCCTTCAGTTGCACCACCACGGCATTGTCTTCGTTAGTCGTCGGCTGCGGATTTGGTGGTTGAGCTTCGGGCACGCAACCGCCGCCAGCCTGTGTCTCGAAGGCGCCGATGTCAGTGCCGTCGCCGCCGGCGGCATTCGGGAAGATCGCATCAGCAAAGTCGAGCGGCCGCGTGCCGCCGCGCTGATCGCTTGTCAGACCGAAAGCCTTGCCCTTATCGATCGCCGCACTGGTGCACTGGAGCGAGTGCGTCATGGTTGGGCCACCATTGTCGGCGAGCGCGTTGAGTAACGGATCCTGACCAGTGATGTTCGTGCCGGGATTCAGCGTCTCGGTAATGGTCGCGCCCGTGGTGCTTTGGACCAGATTGTATCCTTCGGAATTAACCGCACCGAAAATATCAGGCGCTGTAGTAGCGCTGTTGGCTCCCACGATCGTGCTCTTGAGCGTGACCGTTCCCGCCGCCCGATATATCCCGCCGCCGTTGCCTCCGGTCGCGTTGTTTAAGGTTAGGGTGCTGTTGGAAATCGTCGCATTGCCGGCGTTATTGTAAATACCGCCGCCACCGGCAGCATTGATGTTGCCGCTGATAGTTGAATTCGTAATCGCGAGCGTCCCACCGTTGCCGAAGATGCCGCCACCGCCCGCGGCAAAACCGTTGTTCCCGCCGGTGTTGCCATTGATGGTGCTGCTGGTGATGATGACCGCACCGCCCTGATTGAAGAGACCGCCACCGGCGCCGGCCGCGGTGTTACCGCTGATGGCCATGCTATCCAATGTTAGCGTTCCGCCATTAACCAGCACGCCACCAGCAGTGCCGGCGATCGTACCTCCGGTTACATTTCCATTAGTAATAGTCATGCCGGAAATCGTGTCGATTCCGCTGGTTGTAAAGAGGCGGAAATTAGGAGTCCCACCGGCGGTACTTCTCTTGACCGTCAAGACCTTTGCGCCTGGTCCCTGGATCGTCATGTCGGTCGTGATGTTGGGCAACGCGGTTAAGAGAGTGATCGTGTACGGTCCCGGCGACGCGAAGACCGTCGGATCAAAAGTGATCGTTTCCGCGCCCGCGTCCGCATTCGCGGCATTGATCGCTTCGCGCAGAGTACAACCGTTGCCAGTTCCGACCGGCGCGCACTGGCCGTCATCGGTGTCCGCGGTGGTGTTCACCACGAAGTTGGTGAAGTCGTCCTTATTAAATGTCACCTGATGATCGGTGAAGGTGCCGATCGTGTTGGTGTTGCCTGCGCTGTCCTGAGCAACTCCTGCCGCGATGTCGGCGATTACAGTTCCGGTCTGAGTCATACCTTCAACCGCCACGTCATACGTTGTGCCATCGTTCGGCGCGATCTGCGACACGTTGACGACGGTAGCGCCGGCGGTGCCAGAGATCGATACGTCTGTACTCGTGAAACCGGTGACCGCTTCAGTAAAGACCGCAGTAAAGTGAATCACCGTAGTCGCCGATGGGCCGGTAACCGGATCGGTTTGTGTGCCCGCCTGATTGATGGTTACGCCCGGCTTGGTCCGATCGATTTCGTACTTGGCCGCCAGGTCCGTGGGCGTAAAGGTGCCATCGTTTTCGGTAGTGCCGGGAGAAGCGGCCAGCGTCTTACTCGCCGCATCCGTGATCGAATTATTGTCATTCAGCTTGAGCTTGATCGTGCCGTCGCCGGTGCCGGTGCTGGCGGTTACCGTGTAAGTAGTAGCCGGTCCGCTTCCTGGCGAGACGTTAGTCACCGCGGGAACACCGCCCAAGCCAGAGGTGATTAAGCCGAAGTCCGCAATATCGACGCCGGACACCGGTTCGCTGAAGGTCACCGTGAAATCAACACTCGCCGTATTCGTCGGAGTTGAGCCGGCCCGCGTGATTGAAGTAACGAACGGATTAAATCGATCAATCGTGTACACCTGGCCCGTCGTGAAGCCCGCGCCCAGCGCGAGGTTCATGACGTCTTTGATCGAACCGTCGTTGAGCACATCCAGGCGCAAACCTCCATCACCCGAACCGGTGTTCACGGTGACGGTATAGACCTTCGCATTCACCGGCGTCACCGTCGTTACGGAAGCTCCGGTAACTCCTCCCGTTCCCACGGCTGAAAAGTCGGTGGTGTCCACTCCGGTGACGTCTTCATTAAACGTTACAGTGAAATCTACAGTAGCTGCGCTAGTTGGATTCGCGCTCGCGCGTGTGTCGGAAACGACGAGCGGAGCAGTTGTGTCGATCGTGACAACCAGCGTGCCGGCCGAAGTCGCGACGTTGCCGGCCAGGTCGGTCTGCCGCGCTGTGTAGTTGTACGTGTTGTCCACCAATGACCTGCTGTCACTGAGAGTCACTGATGCGCCACTCGCCGTGGTCGAAGTAACCGGAGCGCCGTTGCGCAGCAGCTCGACCAGATCACCATTCTCAGAAGAGATGGTGAAATCGTGCGTGCCGTTATCAGTGATGTTGTCAGAGTTGCTCGCGCCCCTGTCCGTGGCCGCAGTCAAGTCAGGCGTGCCCGGTGCGTTCGGTGTGGTATCGATCGTAACGGAAAGTGGATTCGACGAAGCCGCGTTGCCGGCCTTGTCTGTTTGTTTGGACGTGTAGTTATACGTTCCGTCACCCGGCGCGGTGTTGTCGATCAACGTCACTGTGCCGCCCGTGCCGGTAGTCGAGGTGATCAGGGTTGCGCCGCGATACAGTTCAACCAGACTGCCGTTTTCGGTGCTGGGAATGTCGAAGGATCGCGAGGCAGCGTTCGTGTAGTTGTCGGTGTTACTCGGGCCGCTGTCGCTGCCCGCTTGCAAATCAGGAACACCGGCTGCTGTCGAGGTCGTGTCGATCGTAACATTCAATCCCCTTGAAGCGGCGAAGTTACCTGCGTCATCAACCTGCCGAGCTGTGTATGAATAAGTGTTATCACCCGGCGAAGTCGAATCGGTGATCGTCACCGTGGCGCCGTTTCCGGTCGTGAACCCGATGAAAGTTGCGCCGCGATACAGCTCGACCCGAACCCCATTCGTCGTCCCGGAGATATCGAACGAGCGCGAACTCGCGTTGGTGATGTTGTCGCTGTTAGTTCCGGTGCCGCCCACGCCAAACGTGTCGCTGCCTGCCTGCAAGTCAGGCGTTCCCGGCGCCGCCGGTGGCGTCGTGTCAACCACTACCGTCAAGCCCGTCGCTGAGTCAGTCGAGTTAACGCCATTCGATTGGCGCGAAGTGTAAACGTAGGTTCCCTGCGGCGCGCTCGGATCGGTCAATTGAATTGACGTGCCCGACGCCGTGCCGCTGGCTACGACCGCGGGCGGATTTCCGCCCGGCCCATCATCATCGCGCAACAGGTAAACCGTGAACCCGTTAGTGACGTTGACGATCGTGAATGTCGGCGTCGTGTCATTGGTCAGGTTGTCGTTGTTGAGAATGCCGGTGTCGCTGGCATCGTCGAGATTCGGTGCGTCAGGAGCCGCCGGAGTCGACGTGTCGATCGTGACCAGCAGCGAAGAGGATTGCGGACTGCGCGGCGCTCCGCCAACTGTCTGACGCGCGGTGTAGAGCCATTGACCCGAAGCGACGCTGGGGTCGGTGAGTTGAATGCTAGTGCCGACGGCCGTGCCACTGGCAACGACAACTGGCCCAGCCGCTCCTGCGGTGGTATCCGCCGACGTCGGTTGGCTGGTTAAGCCCGTGCAGGTTCCATTTGCGGTGGCAATGTTGAGGGTCGCATCGTTTGCCGCATTGGTCTTCGCAGTCAGAACGATGTCCGCGTTTGAACCAGAGACCGTGAAGAACGCGCTGACATCCGGATCGGCCGACAGCGCCGTGCGCATCTTGCCGGCTACGGCTGACGCATCGTCACCGGCAACCACTGCGACGCTGAGCGTCTTGGGACTGTTGTTCATCCCGGCGGCAGTGACTGTAACAGTCGCATTGCCGGTGCCGGGAGCGACACCCGCCGTGGTGTTGGCGCTCGTCGGCGCGGCGGTAAGTCCCGCGCAAGTGCCATTGTCGATCGCGATATTCAGGGTGCCGTCGTTCGCCGCCTTCGTTTTCTTCGTCAGGACAACGTCAGCGCCGCTTCCGGAAACCGTGAAGAAACCGGTCGTGTTGTCACCAATATCAGCATCCGCCGCGAGCGCCGTGCGAATCTTGCCGGCTACGGCTGAAGCATCATCACCAATGAGGACTGCCACCGCGACAGTCTTCGGAGTTCCGTTCATGCCTGCGGCAGTCACGGTCACTGAAACGTCACCACTTGTGGTTATTGTTCCTACGACCGTCGCCGTCTCAACCTGGTTCGTTCCCGGCGTGATGGTGCCGACGACTGTGGCCGTCTCGACCTGCGCCGTTCCGGTCGCCGGATTAGCGTCGCGCAGCAACTCGACGAATGCTCCCGGAGTAACGCCCGTGATCGTGAATGTCGGACTGGTGTCCGACGTCAGGTTGTCAGTGTTGCTGACACCGGTGTCGCTAGCCGCATCCAGATCGGGCGCGTTCGGCGCACCCGGTTGGACTTGCAGTTCGTAGGCGCCGATATCGGTATCATCGTATGGCGCAATCGGAGCGACTGAATCGTAATTAACCGGACGCGCAAAACCACGCTGATCGGTTGTCAGACTGAACGCGTTACCCTTCTCCAGCGCCGGACTATTCGCAACCAGAGCATGCGTCTGAGTTGGACCGCCGTTGTTTGCGAGAGTGGTATTAAGGATCGTGCTCGTCGTAATCGTGCCCGCACCACTATTGCCGACGATGTTGAAGTTGGCTCCGTTGATAAGACCGCCGCTGGTGACCGCGTCACCAATTAAGTTGTACGAACTCGCGGGATCGACACTACCAAAAATGTCGTTCGCGGTGGTCGTAGCGCTGCCCTTGTAGTTTCCTGCGACGATCGTGTTCTTCAAAGTGACCGTGCCAGACAGAACATTGATGCCACCACCGTCGCCCGAAGCGTTGTCATCATTGTCAGCGTGATTGCCGGTAATCGTAACGCTGGTCAAAGTCGCGGCGGCGGTCCCGGTGCTTGCGTTATTGACGAGTCCGCCCGCATCCCCATTGCTGGTATTGCCACTGATAGTCGAATTGGTGACTAACAGCGTGGCCGTGCCGGCAGTGGCACTGAAGTTATCGAGCGCGCCACCAGCCCCACCGGCCGCCGTCGTGCCGTTTCCATTAAACGTGCTGTTCGAAATCGTCGCGGTCGCAGTTCCGGTATCGCCGTAGTTATACAAGGCACCGCCGCCAACGCTGGCAGTGTTGCTCGCGAAGGTGCAATTCTGAATTGTGACGCTGGCAGACCCAGCCGCAGCCGCGTTGTTGAAAAGACCGCCGCCGCTGTCGTCAGCAGTGTTGCCGCTGAGCACACAGTTCGAAAGGGTCAGCGTGCCATGGTCGTTAAAGATTCCGCCGCCCTCACTCGCGGGGAACGAACCAGCCGCGTGGCCATTGGCAATCGTAAGCCCCGAGATGGCGACCGTCTTGCCTGAGGTAATCTCGAAGACGCGGAAGTTGTTCACCGCGCCACTGATTCTCTTAACGGTCAACACCGAAGCTCCCGGTCCGGTGATCGTGACACTCTTATTAACCAGCAACTCGTTATTTGAGGTGTCAGCCAGATTGATTGTGTACGGTCCAGGCGCAGCGAACGCGACCGCGTCAAACGTAATCGTGCCGCCATCGCACACGTCGGCAATTGCCTGACGCAAGCTGCCCGCGCCGCTGTCATTGGTATTCATGACAGTGATTGCGTTGGTGCAGGAGATGACATTTTGATTCACCGTGTTCGACGTGCTGGTGGCGAATGTCGAGGTGCCGGCATAGACCGCGGTGATTGGGTGAACCGCAGCACTGAAGGTATTCGCCGGGACTAAACACTGCGCTTGACCACCGCCATCGAGCGCGACACTTGCGCATCCGGAGATGTTCACGTTGTTGTCTTTGAAAGCAACATTGCCCGTCGGCGTGCCGGCCCCTGAAGTTACTGTTGCCGTGAAGGTCACCGGATCGGTCGGCGCCGAAGGATTCTGCGAAGAGATGAGCGTAGTCGTGGTCGCGTTCTTGGCGACGACTTGTTGGACCGTGTTAGTGACGCCGTTGTAAGTCGCATCGCCGCTATAGACGGCCGTGATCGTGTGCGTCGCTTCGCTCAGGGTAGTCGTCGAGCACTGCGCCTGATTCGAACTCACGGTAACCACACCGGCCGCGCCGCAAGCAGTGATTTCGTTTCCAGGCGTAGCTGTGCCGTCATAGAAAGTGACCGTGCCGGTGCGATTCGCGGACACCGCCGTCGCTGAACTGATCGTGGCTGTGAAAGTGACGTTGGTACCCGGAGTCACAGGACTGCCCGAAGTGCCGAGGTTCATCGTCGTGTTCGACTTGTTGACTACCTGCGGATCGCCGTTCTGTCCAGCGGCCGCTGAGAGGGTGCCGGTGTTTCCGGTGAAGTTCGTGTCACCGCCGTAAACCGCGGTGATGCTGTGGTTCCCAGCCGTTAGCGTGGCGATCTGACAAGTTGCTGAGCCACTACTCAAAGTCTGCACGCCGCCGCCGTTCGAACAAGGAATCGTGCTCGCGCCGTCTTTGAATGTAACGCTCCCAGTCGGTGGCCCTGCGAAGCCTCCGGTTGAGGCCACCGTCGCAGTGAATGTCACGTTCTGTGTAACCAGCGACGGGTTGAGCGATGAAGTAACCGTAACCGTCGTGCCAGACTGCGTAACCGTTTGAGTGAAGGCGGCGCTGGTGCTCGGATCGTAACTGCCGTCGCCGCTGTATGCGACCGTGATGTTGTTATGTACGCCGGTCGTGAGTGCCGAGGTTGTGCACTGCACGGAACCTGCCGTGACTGTCAGCCCCACGCAGCCGCTGATGTTGGTGCCATTGTCTTTGAAAGTGGCCGTGCCGCTCGGCGATCCGCTCGCTGGAGCCGGCGACCCTGAACCCGAAAATACAATCGACGCGGTGAATGTTACCGCCTGGCCAGTGTTCGTCGAGTTAGACGGCGAGGCGCCGGTGATCGTACTCGTCGTATTGAACAGATCAGCATTCGTTACCGTCGGATCAGTCGCGCCCCCAACGCTTGGGTCGTCTGTCAGTAGCGGGTTCCCCGTGAATGAACCTGTCAGCGTGCCCTGGTTCGAAACCGCGGGCGTTGCCGGCGGTACCCCGGTAAAGCTCGGGGGATTGTTCAGCGTGACGCTGAAAGTGATCGTAATGGTCTTGCCGGTTGGCAGCGTGAACCCATTGTTGCTGAGGCCGTTGATTGGGAATGTGCCGCCAGAGAACATCGGCATGAACGGCGCGAGGTAAGACGCAACCGCTCGCTTCTTCGCGGCTGCGTGAATTTGATCAAGCGTGCTTTCAGATCTCGCGCTCGCGTTCGCAAGCATCGCGTGATTCAACTTCGCATCAGTGCTCCGCGTCGCGACTTCTGGTTGGCGAACCTTTAACTCGGCGCGATCGGTGATTACATGATCGCTTTCTGCTGCGTAGGCAGTCGGCTCAACGGCCGCAGCCACAGCTTTCACAAAATTCGCGGTTGAAGTCAGCGTGCTGGCAATCAACGACGGCTGTGCCGGTTCGATTACACGATGCGCCTCGGCAAATATAGAAGCGCCGGCGATGGTCACCCTGGGTTCGGGTGAAGCGAAGTCTCTCTTGACATTGAAAAATGCAGAGAGCGCGTCGGCGCTTTCTCGGATTGAATAATTCTGTGCGGCATAGTCGCGCGGTGGCGCGTTCTCAGGTCGATACAATACCGCGGGTGGCGTGCAATTGCTGAAGCCGCTGGTGGCCGAGATAAGAAGCGTGCCGCCGCCGGCCGGGTTCTGGCCATTTATGTATGTCTCGACATTGGGCGAAGCTGTCGCCGCCATTCCCTGTACGCCAAAGTCGTTGGTCGTCGTGACAGTTCCCTGCTTGCGAAGGCCGATTCCCTGAGTACCGCCGCTGCCGGCGCTGGTGTTGCCTGAAATCTCAAGGCACACCGCATCGTCAGAACTGGAGGCATTACCCGCGTCGATGCGGATTCCAGGTCTAACGCCGTTGCGTGGGGCGCCGACAATGTTATTTAGAACATGAATGTCCAACAGGCCGTGCGCACTTCGAGCGGTTGCCAGGATTCCGTTGCCGTCACTGTTCGAGACGCGGTTACTGCTGATCTCAAGAGTCAGATGCGGCGTGTCTGTGTTGGCAAAAGTGTTGTCAGTTCCGAAGCTGAGTCCGGGCGATGAGGAAATCGACGCGGAGCCATCGACCACATTATTGCTTACCTTCGCATGTGTGTTTGAGAAGCCGGTGGCGCCGACCAGGATCGCATTGCCGGCAAAAAACTTCATCGGCGTTCCCACCGTGCCGTTGTTAAGAATCTCAATATTGCAGGTGGCATACCCATTCGTTTGAAAAGCGATGCCATTTGTTCCCAGCGGAGTGCCGACGCTACTACCGGCGATGACGTTTCCACTGATCGTTAATTTATTAGATGTGCTTGGAGTACCAATCACCACTGCCTGCCCTGAAGCGCCTGGCGCCGTATTGCCGCCCAGAACCTGAATTCCGGCGCCGCTGGGGAAATTCGAAATCGTATTGTTGTTGATTGTTCCCGTGGTGATGCTCGCGTGATTGCCGGCGGCGCCAATTGGATCGATGTCGATCGCCGAGCCGTTTGAGTTGGCGCTCACCGTGCTGCTGGTGAAAGTATTGTTCGAAATGTTCAGGTTCGAGATTGTGCCGTTGTCCTGGCGGACGGTGATCCCGTGATAGAACGAGTTGGTCAGAGTGGAGCCGGTCACCGTGAGCGTACCGCTGATGTACGTCACGCCACTGGTCGGCGAATGCGGCGCCGGGTCGCTTCCGTTGAAACCAATGTTCGAGTCTTGCGCAGACAGTCCCGTGCCGGAATTATCAATCGTGCCGTTGACGAAGCTGAAGTTCGTGACGCCAACTCCGGTGATGCCGTAATGCGCGGAGTTCTGGATCTTCATCGACGTCAATGACACATTTTTTGTCGACGTCAGTGAAATGCCATTGGTGGTGTTGTTTTGAATCGTACCGCCCGATGCGTTGTTTGTGCCGTCGCCACTGACGGTCAGTCCGGCGGTCGCACCAGTGTTATTCAACACGATGCCGTTTGCGCCACCATTTGCCGAGATGCTCTTAAAAGTGAATCCGCCCGAGCCAATCGTGGTGTTGACCACGTTGAGGGCGATACCGGTCGTTGAAGAAAGTACGTTAGGTGAAGTTCCGGCATTACTGGTGGTGTAGTTGACCGTCTGCGCGTTGTTGAAATCAACCGCATTGCCAGTTGTCGAGGTAACGTTGACGTCGGCGATCGTAACCACACTTCCGCTGGTGCCGGCGGTCAAGTTCGAGGGATTGGTGAGTCCTTTCACGCCCGCGCCGACATTGATGTTTAAGCCCTCGACTACCGTATTTTCTTTGACGTTGACGGTGCCTTGAATTGTCGGACGCGATCCGTTGATCGAAGGACGCGCGATGGTTCCTGCGGGCGGAGTAATTCCAAAGAAGGTGTCGAAGTTAGTGCCGATCGCGCCGCCGCCAATCAACCATTGCGCCTGAGCTTGAGCCAAAGGCTGGGTGGCCTGGGTGTTGTTGCCCTGGAGAGTGACGCTGGTTCCGCTGGCTGTCGTGCTGCCGCTGAAAACGAAGATGCGCTGATTGCCGGTCACGCCCATCGCTGCGGTGGCCGCCGCGAGTGTATTAAAAGGCGCACTCAGTCTTCCCGTTCCGGCCGCACCCAACGCGGTGTTGACAAACCAGATCACAGGTCCGGAAACGTTGATCGTAACTGTCGTCGCTGGTGAACTCGCCACTCCGGGGCCGGGACAGCCCGTATCGTTAACTGTGTACGTGAAAGTATCCGCGCCTACAAGACCGGCCGGTGGATCATAATCAAACGTGCCGGTGCTCGCATTCGTGAGCGTGACCGTTCCGCCTTGCGCCGTCGTCCCCGAGATGCTGCCCGCGTTTACCGTGAACGTAGTCGAGACGCAACCATTCACGCCGTTGTCGGCGTTGTCGTTTACGTTTCCGAGCAAACCTGTCAGCCCGGTAATCTTCATGTTCGCCTGCGCTGAATAAGCGCTCGGCGCAACTACGACCGGTGGATCATTTACGGCATTGACGGTAATCGTGAACGTTTGATCGGCTGAGTTATCTACACCGCCGTTTGCGGTGGTGCCGTCATCATGCGCGTGATAGGTAATCGTCGCAGTGCCGTTTTGATTTGCCGCGGGTGTGAAAGTCAGCGTCGCGGTTTTCGGATAGCTCGCTCCGGTTACGTTCAGTGCCGGCTGTGAGAGGAAGAGAACGGAATTAGTGTTATTGGTAATAACGAAGCTGACTGTCTGGCTGTTTTCAGTTGTATTCCCGACTTGCGCCGGGCGCACGCCGGTAATGAAGTTTGTTACCGTTTGCGCGCCAGCATCCTCGTTAACCGCAGACGGATTCCCCGGCACGGTGAAAGTTGGCGCATCGTTTACCGGATTAACCGTGATCGAAACTGTGCCGGTTTCATTTGAAGCGGCAGTGCCGTCATTAACTTTGAAAGTGAAACTATCGGAACCAAAGTAGTTCGCGTTCGGCGTATAAGTCGCGGTCTGCGAACACACTCCCACGCTGTCGCAAGTGACCGAACCCCACGCGCCGAGCGAGCCATTTGTAGGCGAACTGATATTGGTAAATGTCAGGTTGCTGCCCTCAGGATCCTGTCCCGAGATCGTAATGTTGAGGGTTGCGTCTTCATTCAGAGTGACGCTCTGATCGAAGGCCACCGGCGTGGCGTGAAGCGAACCACCGACTAAGCTTGTGTGCGAATCAAGCGGCACATTGAAAGAGAGGCCGGTCGCGGCCGCGCCGCTGCTGTTAGCTATCAGGACTGAATAATTAACTTTCTCTGTGTTCGCCGCTCCGTTGGTCGGATCGATCTTGTTGTCGCCATCGTCGTTCGCAAGCGTCGCAGTCATTGACGCCGTGACGCTGCCAACCGGCGGCAGAGGCGCGGGCGCCGGCGCTGGTTCCGCTCGCGGCGCAGGTGGATTCACGAACACCTCGGCCGCTGCTTTGGCATTGGGTGAGGCACTGCCTTCTTTTTCGTTGGCGCTTTCCTTGGCAGACACACTCAAGGTTCGCGGTGATGCGAGGCTCGCAACCGGAGTGATGACAAACGCGAAAAGAAGTAAGCAAACGGTGAATACTCTAAGATTGCTGGGGGTGCGTTCGAGGGATGTTCTCAACATGAATTCGCCTTTGTAATGAGCGGTCTTGACGGGACAGACAAGAAAAGCGCAAAAGCACTTTCGATGAGCGATAAGACTAATACGGGAGCAGAATTAGGTCAATCGAAAAGCTCGGAAATTAGACGCGACACGCGTCGGGATCATTAGACTTCTACAGTAGTAAAAAGTGATGTTTAGTCGCATTCATTCTGAGCTTGTAGGGCAGATCAACCGGGAGTCTCACGGACTGGGTGTCGCTTGCGCTTTGGCTTTTGCGCGCCGCTCCTTAAGTTTCTTATCAGCTTCGAGATCTGTCAGCAGAACGTAATTGAGGTTGCCGCCTTCACCGCCGGCAAAGACGCGCACTTCAAAATCTTTGCATGTAAGAATCTTCAGTTGGTTATCCAGGCCAACATAGCCCTGCCACTGATCGGCCGGAGGGAGAGACGTTCCCTCAACAAATCTTGTGACAAATTGATCGACGTGAGGGTAGGCCGGCCCTTCATAACCGATGTTGATGCTGCTTACTCTGGAGTCAAGAAAAGCGAAAGTAATTTGCCGGATTCCCTTAAAGTTCTCTTTCGTTTCATAGAGCGAGGGCCGCACGATGAAACTCGAGTTTCCGAATTTTGTCTCCGCGATATTAACGTCGGGCCGCAGTTTGTCGTCTGCCTTACTCCCCGGGAAAAGCGCGAGGACTTCGTCGGGAGTCATCCCAAGTCGCAAACCATTGAGCACTGGAGCAACTGCTTTTGTTAACGCGCAATTGCTCTGTTGCTGATCGTTGCCGGTGCCTGCATTGGCGACTTGAGTGTTCGCGTTTGCGGAATTGCCGTTCGGAGACGCGGAAGACAAATCGACTTTGCAGGCGACGCTGACGGACAAGATCGCGAGCGCAATCAGTACCTGTGACTTCATCGTCATTATCATGACACGATTCGATACCAGGTGACGATGGCGAAGCGCTCTCCCCAGGTCACCGGCGTTACTTCGTGAGTTAGCTCGGAACGAAAGGCAATCAATTTGCCGGGCTCGCCACGAACCGCGATTTTTTCATTCGTCGCTCGATCAGTGAACACCAGAGAACCGCCACAATAGCAATCCGGCCCGGGCATGTCGTTCTCAGTGTTGAGGAAGATGCTGACCGAGACGCGACGTAGTCGATCGCTGTCAAGTTGCAATAGACCAGTGTTGCCATCCTGATGAGCTACGAAGAAATCGCCCGTTGCGTACCTTAAGAACTGCGGATCTTCCCAACCACCGGGAGCAAGATTGAAATGTTTACGCAAACACGGCAGATAATCGTCGAGTTTCGAAGCGACCCACGCGACCGTTTCTCGCCCAAGCGTGGCAGACTGTACTCTGCGCACTCGATTATCGACTGAGCCCGAATCGCCCTTTCCGTAAGTCAGTGCGTCATACCTTTTCGCGTGGCGAATCTCATCAATCAAGCGCGCACACGCTGGCGCATCAAGAAAGTTCTCGACAACCTGCCAATCGAACTTAGTTCTCGTAGTGGCCATTCTTCATCACCGGACAGGCTCTCTGTCAAAAGCAAAGCCGCCAGCGCGAAAATTATCGCACTGACGGCTGCCTGGTCTGATACTTCTGCACCTTGCGTCTATGGTCGCGGCGGGAAAATCCCCTGCAACGCGATGCAGAAGTTAAGGGTCAAGTAGGGCTGCATGTTGTTATGAGGAAGGTTTCCACCGGCAGGGGAAATCATACTCAAGCTCATATTTACCAACGGCCCGGGTGTAGCAAACGCACTTATCCCGATGCCCGTCGCGACCAGTTCATTTTGCGGCGAGGTATCGTTCCCGTCACCTTGTGATGCTTGCCAAGCGTGCGTGTGTACGGGCATCTCGGATTGAAGCAACGTTACGGCTTCTACGCCAGACTGCTCACCGAGATCACGCAGAGACAGACCCTGTCCTTGTCCTGCCTGCATGGGAGCCGAACCTTGCAAGTTGGGTAATGCAAAAGTGGACTTGCCATCGCCGCCGTACGTCGTTCCCAGAAGCGAGAAAAGTGCTGTGTTCTGCGAGATAGGCAGTATTTGCCCGCTGCAAAAGGCCCATCCCTTCGGGGCAAAATTGAACGGGAAAATACGAATCTCCGCAACGAATGGATCTGACATGGTAATTTCTCCTCTTTAGGTTGGCGACGGATAGACTCCGAATAGCGAGATAATAAAGTTGATCACGAGAAATGGCTGATCATTTTCATGCGGTTGGCTGCCACCAGCGGGCTGAACGGAATTCGCCGGCAGATTAACCAACGGAGCATCGGTACCGTAGGCCGAAACATTGACGAGCGTCTTTGATAACAACCCATTCGCAGGATTCGTGTCGCTCGCAGCATTCAACGTACCCACCATGACATGCGTGTGCGTGGGAATCTGCTGAGTCGTTAGCGTGACCTGTTCTGTTCCGGCCATCTGGCCCAACTGGTAAGTAGATCCACTGGGTGCCGTACCCATGTGAATGGGAACGCGGCTCGCCAGATTCGGCAGTTGGAAGGTCTCCTGACCGTCACCGCCGTAGGTTGTGCCGATCAAATTGAATAGGGTCTCGTTTTCCGATATCGGCAGCGTCTGCCCTTCGCACAGCATCAATCCGGCCGGGGCGAAGTTCCCAGCGAACATTCTGATTTCACAAACGTATGGTTCACCCATGACTTCTCCTTTAGGTCTGCGATGGGAAAATGCCCTGAAGCGCGATAATAAAGTTCAGGACCAGGTAAGGCATCATGTTGTTGTGGGGCTGACTCCCCCCGACGTTGCTCAACGAGTTCGGCGCCATCGGCACCAGGTTCGTCGCGGCGCTCGAATAAAGTGACTGCGACAGAGTCTTCCCCAGAAGAAGACTTGAAGATGGGGGCGCACTATTCGTAGCGGTCGCACTGGTGGCGGTGGCGACGTGCAAATGCGTCGGCATCGTTTGTTGCGTGATGGTGACGCTTTCGGTGCCGGCCTTCTCGCCAAGCGTGTGACCGTTGCCGGTATGAATGGGTACCTGACCGCGCAGATTCGGCAAGGCAAAGTTCACCCGACCATCACCGCCGTAGGTGGTGCCCAGTAAACTGAACAGCGCCTGGTTCTGATTGATCGGAAGGAGTTGCCCGTTACAAAGCGCCCATCCTTTCGGCGCAAAGTTGAAACTGACAATTTTTATTTCAGACAGAAAGGGTGTTGACATGGCTATTACTCCGTAGAGTTTGCAGTTGGAGCTTAGGGGTCAATGCTGGATTTCGCACGTCTAAGCTGAACCCTAAACGAAATCCGAAAGAGCCTGTTCAGGCAATGTTGACAGCAAGCTGATCGAAATCCGAAAGAGCCTGAAGTTAAAGTGGCGCGGATTCTAATCGCAAGTCTAAAAGAAAGCAAGCAATTTTTTTTACAAGCAAGCCGGAATCAAGTTTTGGAGAGGGTTTAGCTGTCTCCCCTTCGGCAAGATGAAGCCCGGTAATCTCTAGCGCCCAGGACTAAGGCGTTGGTTGTCATCATTCTTCCAGGATGGCTTTCGTCTTCGATGCCTTTTCGGTTTCGTCGCGGGTGTTGCAGGCACAATCGTCGGTCCAACCGGCCCGGTGTTTGGAGAAGTCGTCGGCCCAGAGGTATTCGTCGTAGCCGTCCCTGTAGTTACCGTCGTGGACGATGGCGAAGTTCTTACGGTCCGCGACGGGGCCGACAAGCTGGCAAAGTCTGCCGCGGAAATTCGATTAACAGTTGCCACATAACCGTGCGCGCCGTTCTGATCAGCCCCTGCCGGCACCAGCAGCAACGCAAAATTTCCAAGCGACGCGTGCGTAACGGTGTAGGTGCCTTGGGGTAATTCTCGGCTGCCGCCTCGGAATAATAACGTAAAGCATTCGCCACCCTTCGGCGATGGCATGTCATCGATACGGGCGAGCGTCACATCCACAATCCCGAAGGAAGTTTGAAACTGAAAAATCGAGTTGAGGTAGGAAGTAAACGTGGCCTTTGAATAATTGCCTAAGACATCGCTCTGCGTGACGGGCGTCTCTCCGGGGTTTCCGTCGCGATCTTTCCAGGATTGGCCGAGGATACTCTTCAGCGGTATCGCCGCGCACATTGTTGCCAATAGGCCTGTGCGCAAAAACTTTCGTCGCGAAGTTGACATGAGTTTTCCAATCTTCGGTGATGGGTGGGGCCGTCAACCGGAGCGGGATGAGATCCGCATTTCGCTTTGACGCAAGGGAGTCTATTATCTTTTGGTTCAAGTTTCAATGACGTTCAAATCAGATTCCAGCTTAACCAAGTAATCGGATGACTCTAACTGAACAGCAAAGACTGCTACCCGGCGGCGAAACCTTAGCCTTGCGCACAGTGACGCCGGACGATGAAGCACTTCTGCTCAGGGTTTATGACAGCAGCCGCGCCGAAGAACTCGCTCAGGTGCAGTGGCAGGTAGGACAGCGAGAAGCGTTCGTGAAGTGGCAGTTCGACCTTCAATGTCGCGAGTATGACGCGCGTTTTCCCGATGCCGAATACGACATAATCATGGTTGATGACCAACCCGCCGGCCGGATCTGGATAGGCCGCAACGCGGAAGAAATACACCTGCTCGACATTGTCGTGCTCCCGGAATTTCAAAATCGCGGCGTGGGCACCGCGTTGTTGGGCAGTTTGATCGACGAATCAAAGCAGACTGCTAAACCCTTGCGCCATACGGTGTTCGTCATGAACACTGATGCGATCCGTTTTTATGAGCGACTTGGTTTCGCGATCACTGGAGATCTAGGCGCGTACAAGCAGATGGAATGGAAAAGCGAGTTAAGAGTGACGAGTCGTGAGTCATAAGTCGCCAGGTCGCGAAGCGTGACTCATAACTCTTCACTCACGACTCATTCTCTGCTTTGAAGTAATTAAAAACAGCTTCGTAGCGAAAGCCTTTTTCACTGGCGGCGACCGGGACCAGGAAAAGATCGAGTTCACCCATTGCTGGGTGCTCGAGGTGATAGACGTTCTGAGGCAGGCAAAGATCTTGCGGACCATCGAAGTAGATCGAGAAGCGCTCCATTCCAGCTTGCTCGTTCTTTCCCGGCAGGTACGCATTGACCTCGACCAATTTCAGTTCCAGCACATGGTCTTCAAGACGTACCTGAAACATTGAATTGAGGTGGCGAGAAAACTCTTGTTCAGTCAGATTAGTCGGCATAAAAGAAGTCACGTTGTTGCGCAGCAGGTTGAATTGCTCTGGTCCGTTGACGTGGAAATAATCTTCAGGTCGCAAGCGCGGGCAATCCTCGCACAGGAGTAACATTTGCTCAAGCAGCCATCCCGTTTTCCGAATCTCAGCACCGCCGGTCGCGAACTTGCGTCTCAACTTGTCGCGTACCAGAACGATCCCGTGGCGGTCGTATTGGGGATTGCTTCAGGAGGAATTCCCGTCGCGCACGAAGTCGCCAACTACTTGAATCTGCCGTTTGATCTGATTCTGATTCGTCGATTGTTGATTGGTCCGGACGGCTCTCACCTCTGCGCCATCAATGTCGCGGGCGAGACCATGCTCGATGATGGGATTAATGTTCCTCCGACGCCCTCGTCTCCTGTCGATCATTTTCTGACAGAGGCAGTTTCGAGTCTAAATGAGCGCGCCAAACTTTGCCGTGGCGGACGCTCGCCGATGGGCCTGGCCGGACGCACCATAATTGTTGTCGATTGCGGAATTCGCACCGGTTCGACGATGTTCGCCGCGATCCGCACACTGCGCCGCACCGAAGCAAAACGCATCATCGCCGCAATTCCAGTTTCATCGACGGAAGGTCGCGCAGAAGTTGCGCCGTTATTTGACGACTTTGTTTGTATGATGCAGCCGGAGAAGTTCGTGAACGCGGGTTATTGGTATTCCGATTTCCGCAGGCCCGCAGACGAAGAGGTCGGCAAGTTGCTGAACGGAACGCCGCAATAGCGCGGTTTCTTATTTTGGCTGGTCGTGAAGCGTGGTGAGTCTTCTGATTTCGAATCGTCGCGAACCGGACGGAATACTGACGACAACTTCGTCGCCCTCTTCTTTGCCCATCAAGCTCCGGCCAATCGGCGAAACCGTCGAAATCAGACCGGCGGAAGGATCGCTTTCTTCAGGTGTCACCAAACGATAAGTCACTTCTTCTTCGCGCGCCGCGTCGTACAAAACCAGGGTCGATCCATAGCCCGCCTTATCGCGCGGTATGCGCGAAAGATCGATCGAAGCGACTTCGCTCATGCGCTGACGCAGTTCGCGAATGCGCGCTTTGACCATCGTCTGGCGCTGCAGCGCAGTTTGATATTCCGAGTTCTCGCGCAGATCGCCAAACTCGCGCGCACGCTTGATCTCTTTCGGCAGATGCACCCGCAGCTCCGACTCGAGTTCATCGAGTTCCGCCTGCAATTTTTGCTTTACGTCTGCTACTCCGGCTGACAAAACAAAACCTCTTGCTATGAATTGCCCACCCGCTACTGCGGGTGGTACTGACTAAACGCGGCTCACTGCCAACAGCCCGCTGAATTACGCTTTGCCGTTACCGTTGAGAGCTTCTTCGACGGCCATGCGCATGAGTTGTGGAGTCGATGCCGAGCTAAATCCTTGAAAGTGCTTGATGATGCGGCCGTCTTTATTGATAACAAAACTCTGCGGAATCACCGCGCGGCCCTGAACCGCCTGGACCAATGGCCCAGCCAGCGTGCCGTCATCCCAAATTATTTTGTAAGGAATGCTCTGCTGCTTGATGTAATCGCGCACGTGATTCGCATCGTTCTGTTCGTTGTAGGTCGTCGCCAGCCCAAGCACCACCACGCCGCGGTCTTTGTACTCGTTGCTGATTTTCACCAGCTCAGGCATTTCCTGGCGGCATGGCCCACACCACGTCGCCCAAATATTCACCACCAGAACCTTGTTCGCATAATCAGACAGCTTCAATGATTCACCATCGAGAGTCTTCAAGCTCGCTTCGCGCAAACCGTTCGGCAGCGCAACCGTCGCCGCAGGCGGCACATTATTCGGAACAGTCGCGGGCACAACTTTGGTCGGATTATTCGCGCCGCTTGAGTTTCCCGAAGAAGCAACTCCGGCCGGACCTTTTGGCTCGTCGTTGGAATTGCAACTCGCGAAGCTCAATGCTCCGACCAGACCCAGACCAATCAACGTCAGCACAATTCGGCCCGTGGTCCAAAAGCCTCTTCGATCGGGGTTGCTCGATGGGTTATCAGATGATTGCATTTACTCCTCTTACTGAACGCGAAACGTCGCCACTCGGTCCAGGCCGCTCCCAATAATCGCATACTCACCCGGCGCGAGCGAAACCCTTGGGCGGAGTTCCATGAAAACCTCATCGCCGGTTTTGGACAAGCCGCGAACCGCGGGCTTGACGATTTGATCCGATGAAACGGCAAAGCCTGCCAATCCACGTTCGGTAGTGATGGTCACGCGGCGCGATCCACGATGCGGCGTCAACCAGACAATCATCGGCGTGTGCGCCCCGCCGCGATCCGTTACGAAAACAAAAAGCCGCTGGGTAGGCGCCAATACCGTTGCGGCGTGTTCGCCTCTCAATTCGAGGTAACTGGTCTTGCTGCTTTTGGCGACTTCGCTAGGACGGACCGGACTTTCGGCCTGCTCGAACGGCAAAGCGGTCAACTTATTATTTCCGTCGAGTGTGTAAATCAGAGAATGGTCAGACGGCGGCGGCGGCAGAAACTCCTGGGCGCGGGACGCCGATCCGAGAAGCAAACCCAACAATAGAAGCTGAACTGTGAAACAAATCGCGCGCAAGTGGCCTCGTCTCCCGCGTTCAAGCATCTAACCGTACGTGACCGATCACTTGTGGTCAAGAGTCTGTGACATTAAACTTGCAGCGCCGTGATGTTAGCGAGTCCGGCAATGAAAGCGGGTTCATAACGATGAGAATACACTCAAGTCTTAGTCGAGTCGCCGCTTCCACGTTGGCGTTGATTCTCACGATTGGACCACTCGCGGCCCAGGACATCAGCGGCGGCGCCGGCGTTCTGTTGGCCAGCGCCGACGTCGAAGCGAAGCTCGGCAAAGGAATTTTCACACCCGCGCAACCCAAGGCGCACGCGGTTAAGCCGCTCGAAAAGAAAACGATCGCTCGCTCGACGCGCGCGGCGCATGCAAACAGACAAACGACTGCGGGCAATCGACAGACGTCAGGGAATACATCGGGCAATTCGGGGAGTTCGCGAAATTCAGGAGCCTCGCGCAATTCCGGAACGTCTGGCAATGCAGGATCGTCCGGCAACACCAGCGGCACTACCCAAACTTCCACGGATGTCAGCGGCCCCGCGCTCGGCGGAGCGGCGCGGCACACAGTGGACGCGGAGAGTCTCAATAAGCAGGGCGACGATCTTTTCGATGCGGGCCAGTACACCAAAGCGGCTGATGCGTATCAGCAGGCGATCAAGTTGAAACCGGATTACGCCGACGCTTATCTAAATCTCGGTGAGACGTATTTCAATCTTGGCCGTTACGACGAGGCGATCGCGGCTGACAAGCAAGCTATCGCGCTGAATGCTGATTCGGCGGAAGCGTATCGGGCGCTTGGCACGGCCTATCTGAAAACTTCGCGTGCTGGGGAAGCGTTTGACGCGCTGAAAAAATCTTTCGATCTCGATCAAAAAGATCCCGAAACGCGCGCCGCGCTCAGCTTGGCTTATTTTGATCGCGGAGTCTCCGCTTACAACGATCGCCGGTATGAAGATGCGATCACCGCTTACCAGCAGGCCATCAACGTCAATCCGCAAAACTACGAAGCCTACAACAACCTCGGGGATTCGTATCGGCGGCTCGAGAAATACAACGATGCCGCCGACGCATACAAGCATGCGGTGTCAATCAAGCCGGATCTCGTCGATACTTATCGCAGTCTTTCTGAAGTGTCCGACAAACTCGAGAAGTATCTCGACGCGGCCAACGCTTATCAGCAGGTAGCGCGTCTTCAATCTAATGGCGGCGACGCGGAAACTCAAAACAACCTGGGCTACGCTCTCGGCAAGAGCAAGCAATGGTCGGCAGCCGTAGTCGCTTTCAAACGCGCCATCGAATTGAAATCGGATTACGCCGAAGCGTACAGCAATCTGGGCTGGGCCTATAACAATCTGGGGAACTACACCGCCGCCATCGATCCTTTGAAGAAATCGATTCAGCTAAAATCCGATCTGCCCGAAGGACATTTCAACATCGGGCTCGCGTACAGCCATCTGAATCAAAAACAAGTCGCGCTGTCGGAATTTCAACTAGCGACGCAACTGAAACCTGATTGGCCTGCGGCGCAAAACGATCTCGGCTATGCGTACGGAAGTTTAGGCAAATGGAAAGAAGCGATCGCCGCGCATAAGGAGGCGATTCGCTTGAAGCCGGATTACGCCGGCGCGCATTTTAATTTGGGTGTCGCGTATCTGGTTACCGGCAAGAAGAAAGACGCGGACGCTGAGTATCAAATCCTGAAGCCGCTGAACAAGGGAATGGCCAACCAACTCTATGTGATGATTTATAAGAAGACGCCGCCGGAAGGTTGATTCATCACAGAATATCCTGGCTCTTCAGCACAATTAGCGTCCCGATCACTAGCCCGAAAAACATCACCAGCAGCACGAACGGGTCGAGAATGATGTTGCCCCACGGATGCAGGAAGTTGATGTAGCTACTCAAGTCTTCGGGAATCTTGTCGGCTTCGTGAATCTCGGGAACCGGCTTCAGCTTTGGCGCCGCCGGCTGCGTTGACTGAACCCCGCTCTGCATATCCTTGATGTAATCCTTCATCTTGCGCTCGTATTCCTTCGAGTCCGCCTCGGCATCCTTCCGGTACTTCTCGACGTCTTCTTTCGCCTTCGCGATGTGATCGTCGTTCAAGTCTTCGTAATGCTTGTAGAGTCCACGTCCTTTGTTCTCGCCTTCAGGATCGGAACCTTCTTCGTCGAGGGTATCGAGCGTCGAAAATCTCTTGATGCCATCAAAAGCCCACGTCGCGGGAATCACCGTGCTGATCACGCGCGCCGTGTTTTGTGGCACACCGACCAAACCCGAAAACAAGATTTGAGGAATCAAAATCAGGGGCACCATGCTCGTGGCCATCTCGGAAGTCTTGACGATCGCCGAGATGAATAAGCCGAGCGCGATACCCACCATCGCCGTGATCAAAACGATAACGATCTGCGGAATGGCCCACCCGGGCACGCTCAACAGGCCCGTGTAGTGCATGAACTTGAGCGAGCCGTACAGCAACAAACACTGGAGCGAGACGATCATCGCCAACACAAATATTTTCGATCCGACGTAGGGCAGCAGCCGCATGTTGACCATGCGTTCACGGGTGTACACGGCGCGCTCGCGAATGATTTCGCGCGAAGCGACCGAAGTGCCGAACCAAATCGCCACCAGCGCCATCACGAAATACGGAAAGTCGCGCGGCGATTTGTCGGGGACCACCAAATAAGTCAGAAACGCGATGATCGGCGCCTGCCCAAACAGGATCAGCAGATTGAATTTGTCGCGCGTCAACACTTCGATGTAGCGGCGCGTTAGCGTGCCCCATTGCCGGATCGTGTCGATGATTCCCATGCGACGCTTTGGCGGCGCCGCCGGACGATGGTCGCGCGGCAGCAAACTCAAAGGCTCGACCACGTTGCGGCGATATTGCTCGGTCTGCTGAAATTTCTTCTTCCAATCTTCGGCGACCTGTTCGGATATTTGCTCGCGATATTTCTTGAGCGCACCTTTCTGGGCCTTCACTTCGGGAGGAATCGATGCGATTTGCTGATCGATTGGCGCTTCGAGTTTGTCGTAGAGATCTTTGAAGCTGTCCGCTTTGACGTGCGCCAACGCTTCCTGCGGCGCGCCATAGAAAACGAGCTTGCCGCGCATCAGCACGACGATCTTGTCGAAGAGCTTCACGTTCTCCATCGCGTGCGTCGTGAGGATCACGGTGCGGCCGCTCTCCGCGATTTGCCGGAAGAGCTTCATGATCTTTTCTTCGGTGGCCGGATCGCGGCCCGAGGTCGGCTCGTCAAGAAAGATCACCGAGGGTTTCGTGATCAATTCGACCGCGATCGACACGCGTTTTCGCTGCCCGCCGGAGAGCTGCGAGATCGCGACGTCGCGTCTTTCCGCCAGCCCCGTGACGTCCATCACCTCGTTCACTATCTGATCGATCTCACGTCGCGACACGTCGCGCGACAGGCGCAGACGCGCAACGTAATAAAGCGTGCGATAGACCGTCAGCTCGCGATGGATGATGTCGTCCTGCGGCACATAGCCGATCGATTGCTTCAGCGAATCGAGATGGCGATAGAGGTCGAGATTGTTGATGAGCACATAGCCGCTGGTCGCCGGGCGCATCCCGTTGAGCGAATCCATCAGCGTGGACTTCCCTGCCCCGGACGGGCCCAGCAAGCCGACAAACTCATTCGGCTGAATTGTCAGACCAACGTCATCGAGCAACTTGATCGAGCCGCCGCCAGATCGATTCTTGACGACTTTGGCAATGTTGATGCAATCGATGCGCGTCTTTGATCGCGTGTCGTAAACCGCCACGCCTTGCTGCGCGTCGGCTTGCAGGACGAACGGACCAATCTGAATTACATCCGAAAGTTGAACGTTGCGGCGTCCGCTGATTCGTTCGCCGTTGACGTACACACCGTTGGTCGAGCCGGCATCTTCCACGGTCACGCTTCCGTTTTGTCGGGCAAAGCGCGCGTGATGATTCGAAATCTGCAGACCGTCAAGTCGCACGTCGTTGTCGGGGGCGCGACCGACGGAAAGCTGTGGTCGCGTTTCAAACGAGAGTCGCAACAATAACTGCGGCTGGCCGCTGGCTTGTGGACCTTGAGGACGAATCGAACCGGACGTCGAAACGATCGTCTGGCGTTGGGCCATCGCCGCGATTTGTCCGAACGCGGGAGGAATTGCCTGCTGGCTCGGAGTCGGCGCGCCGGTTTGAATGACTCGGCGTTCCGGCGCCGGATGCGCGGGATCAACTAAGCGGAGAACCGGTCCGCCGACGCCCAATTGAATGCGATCGCCGTCGAACAACTGCACCGTTTCCGTGATGCGCTGATCGTTTACCAGCGTGCCATTGAAGCTCTTGAGATCGACGAGCGAGAATTGGCCATCGCTCCTTTTGATCTCGGCGTGACGGCGCGAGACAACGGCGGCATCGGCGTCAATCACGACTTCGCCTTCCGGATCGCGTCCGATTCTGGTGACTTCTTTGTTGAGATCGATGCGCCGCGTTTGACCGGTGCGCGCATCAACTAAATCCACATAAGCAGCAGTCAGACGAGGCGGAGTCGGTGGTGGCGCCGGTGGCCGTTGTTCTGCGGATGGAACTTTTTGCGCGGGCGGAGGCGTAGGCGGCGCTGCCGCGCTGCCGTCGCGGACAGTCTCCATCCGTCCCATGTCCGATCTTGGCGGCTGAGCTTCGGCGGCGGGAGATTGCTCGATACTTACAACGCGCAGGATTGGACCACCAGCGCCGAGCTGCACGTGATTGCCAACCCGTACCTCGACCGGCGCGGTAATTCTTTGCCCGTTAACAAACGTGCCGAAGCGCGAGTTGGTATCAACCACGGTGCAACGGCCTTCTTCGAGCCGAAACTCGGCGTGCTTGCGCGAGACCATCGGCCACTGCTCATGGGAAACAAAGTAATGACAGACGGCGGGGTCACGGCCGACGACAACTTTTTCGCTGGTGAACGCGCGTTCAGTGTGAAGTTGGCCACTGCGATCTTCTGCGATAACTATTTTCATAGTGTTGTGTGTGTCAGTACCCGGAGCGATAGCGAGGGGATCAGGTGATGCTCAAAATTAGAGTTGATCCGCTCGCTACGGCTCGCGGTACTGAAAATGTCGAGTCAGTACCCGGAGAGATAGCGACGGGATCGGTTGATACTCAAGAATAGGATCGATCGGCTCGCTACTGCTCGCGGTACTGACACTACTTCCCAAAGCGAAACGATTCGAGCAACATCGGCAACTGGCCCTTCACCCCGACGTCGTTCACCGATTTCAGTTCATCTGCCAGCGAAGTCGCCAACATCAAAAGCGTCGCGCCATTCTTGCTGCCATCCACCGGCGGGACAAATATTACCCGGCCCCAAATTTTGATGTCGCCGCGTTCAGTGTTGCGCGACACGCTTTCGAAGCGGAATTCATAACCGTCATACGGGCCGGCTTTGGTTGAGCCTTCCGAAACTTTCTTGTAATCAGTGAAGCCTTTAGCGAACTGTGCGCTGAGCTGTTCCGCCAGCGAATGAAAGACTGCGCGATCGCCTTCCTCGGAACCTGCGGATGAATACCAGCCGACCGCGAAATTCTCCTGCGTGAAATCGGGCGGCAAACGTCTTTCGACTTTGGCGAAGTTGCTTGCGCCGGGGACGCCGGCTTTCGGATCTTTCTCCCAACCCTGCGGATAGTAGAACGAGAAATCGACGTAGTGCTCCTTCAATCGTCCGTCGAGATTGTCGATCGAATTGACGAATTGAACCGCATTCGGCGGCGGCGAGTACGGCGGCACTTCCCTGGCGACGTCTTTCTTTGGTTCCGGTGTCGGAGCGACTCGCGTCGGCGTCGGTGTCGGCGACGGAATCTCATTCACGATGACGCGTCGCTGTTCAAGCATCGGCCGCACCACAAACCAGTAAGCCGCCCCCAGCGCGCCAACACCAATTACCAACAACACCGCGAGGATTCCCAGCACCAGCGGCACCTTTGATTTTTTTCTTGGTTGCGGCGCAGGCGCCGCGATCACCGGCTGCATTTGATCTGGCGGCGGTTGAATTGGACCAGATGGAGACGGTGGCAGTGAATGCAACGTCGGCTGCGGTGGCAATGGTTGTGACGTCGATTGCGGTGGTGGCGGCAGCGGTCGTGACGTTGCTTGCGGTGGTGGCGGCAACGGCTGCGACGTTGGCGCGGCTGGTGGAGGCGCTAAGTCCTGTGTATTTCGTGGCAGTGAAGCGCTCGTGTGCGGCGATGGCGTACTGACGATCGTTTTGTA
>JAJPKD010000095.1 GCA_021323895.1 Acidobacteriota bacterium
CTCCCGTCTCCCGACTCCCGACTCCCGACTCCCGACTCCCGACTCCCGACTCCCGACTCCCGACTCCCGACTCCCGAGTTAACTTAGACGACGCTACCTCGGACTTCGTTCCCTTTTACGCTCGCGGAGTGATGTTTGTTCTGTTTTCATCGGGCTTCATCTCATCACGCTGACGGCGTGACATGAAGTAGCCGGGGGTAAGCGCCGCTTCACCGCGACACCCCCGGTAAACTATTAGATCGATCAATTGCACCCTGAAGGGGTGCGAGAAGTTTATTGCGCCCCTTCAGGGCGCGATTCCAAGACTCACTTGACCCAGGGGTGGCGCGACTTCGTCGCTTACCCCTGGCTACTCTCTTCAGCCCTTTCAGGGCAAACCCCTATCACCCATCACCCATGACTCCCGACTCCCGTCTCCCGACTCCCTTGTTATACTTTTCGCATGACACTTGAACTTGATGAAAATCCAAATTCCGAAAGAACAAAGTTGATCCTAGACGGCGTGCGCGCCTTCAACCGGGATCGCACCGGCAACGAACGGCCTCGCCCCATCGCCTATTTCGTTCGTGATGATGCCGGTGAAATCATTGGTGGCGTGCAAGGCAGTCTCTGGGGACGATCCATGCACATCGACGCGCTGTGGGTTGACGCCAATCACCGGGGCCGCGGTCACGGAACAGAATTAATGAAAGCGATCGAAGATTACGCCGCGGCTCATGATCATCCTTTGATTTATCTGGAGACCGCGAGCTTCCAGGCGCTCCCGTTTTACCAAGGACTAGGCTATTGCGTCTTCGGACAATTGCCGAACATCACCGAAGGTCACACGTTGTACTTCCTGAGTAAAGACGTTTCAGATTAGCAAACTGATAACTTGCGCGTGGCGGTGGCGCAAGTCCCTGGCTGGTGGTGTCAGCTTGACACTCCGTAGTGCAGCGCAAGTTACCAGTTTGCGGTACACATCACCCGAAACTCTTGCGGAACAAGTAAGACATTTTGATGAAGAAGGTGCGACCGTTGCGACGAAAGCCCGGTTCGAGTTGGCCGGTGAATGGGCTGAAGCCGTTGCGAGTCAGGTCATCGTTGTAGCCGATGTAAAGCGCGGTGCCGGGATTCGGAGTCCAGCCAAACAGAAACTGTCCTTTGTAACTCGAGGCGATCGAATCAAAGTCGATGCGCCCGCGCGCGAAGATGAAACGCGTGAATTGATAAGTCGCTTTCACCGAAACGATGTTCTCGTCGAACGCCAGCAGGCCGGTATCGTTACGACGCGAGCGCTGCTTCGTGAAACTGACGTTGATGTTCAGCGGCGTTGAAGGTTGATAGGTGATCCCGCCGTTGAAGTTGAAAAATTTGCCGGGGCCAGGATCCTGTGGCGCAAGGCAAACGACCGGCAGCGTCGCGCCGTTGCAAAGGCCTGCCGCTTTCGCGTTGCGCGCAGTCACGGCGGGGATACTGGCGCGTGGGAACTTTGGACCGGCGCCGAAATCGTAATCCAGGTTGTTGTAGGACTTATCGACGAAGAAGTTGAAGTTGAACTTCTTATTCACGTTCGACTGCGCAAAGATGTACATGCCGCCGTTTGGCGCCGATCGCTCAGCGTCATTTCCCCAGAAGGTGCAAGTGTTCTTCAACGCGCAGCTGGTGCCGAAGTACTTGCGCGATGGGCCAAACTCTTCTTCAAAGACGCGCTCGTAACCAATATCAAGACCAATCCCGATTGAAGTTTGCCGCTGGAAGTTCAACTGAAGCTGGCTCTCGTTGTTGTAGCTCTGCAAGTTGCCGCGCCAATCGAAGTTCACGCCGAACGCGTTATACACGCGCCGGTTCACCAGGAAAGCTTTTGGATTTGGATCAGTGCGGTATTGCGCAAACAAATTGTGATTGTTGGTGTTCGTGCGGCGGTTGAAGCCCACGTCCGACCGATAGTAACGCGTGCGCCCCACGGACGAATAATCAAAGCTGAGATTTCGGCCGGACCTGTTGTAATCGGTCGCATAGATGAAACCGTTCTCGGCTCGATCGAGCGACTTACCTTGATCGGGATAGAAAAAGTTCCTCCGCGAGTGCGTGACCAGGGCCTGCGCGCTGAAGGTCGTCTGCTTGTTGATGCGCAGCTTGGAATCAAATCCCCCCAGTTCGTTGTATTGATCGACAAACTTGCGGAACGTTCCGAGAAATCCGATGAAGGAATCCTGTTTGCCAATGTCATGTTTCAGACGCAGCACGCCCACCGAAGCGTTCTTGTCGATCAGACGCGGGTTGGCGGTCAGGCGTTCCTCAGGACTGAAATTTCCCGGGCCGTTATCCGACGCGACTAACAATCCAAATGTATTGCGATTGACTTTGCCGGTCAGTTTCACTGCGTAATCAGGATCGATGATGGCGCGCGTGTGTACGGCCGCGATCTGCGTGTTGAAGATGTAGATCCCCTCGAGGAAGAACGGCCGCTTCTCCGGAAAGAAGATCGGAAAGCGCTGGTTCGCCGTCACTACCAACTGATCCGATTCGACCTGCGCAAAATCCGGATTGATGGCGAAGTCGAGCGTTACGTTGGGTGTGATTGTATATTTGCCAGTGAGCCCCGGATCAAAATGAATCGGCTCGTTGACCATGCGCCCGGGATCGAGCATGCCTGCGGCCAATTGCGCGGATGACAGAGTCGCTTTGCGCTTACCGGTTTCCGATAGAGTCAAACTCGGAATTAATTCCAGCGTGCGTTCGGCGGAAATGCCTTCGAGTCCTGACAGATGGCCCTCCTGTTGAAGCCAACTGGAATTATCGCGGCTGATCGGCATCCACATGTCCAGTTCGTTGTTGAAGCGCTTGATGCGCCGCCAGAAATGCGCGCCCCAAAGTTTGTCTTTGCCGGCAACGTAACGCAGCGATTTGAAAGGAATGGCGACTTCGACGGTCCAGCCGTCGCTGGTAATGACACCCTTCGATTCCATCACCACGTCGGGATTGAAATCTTCGTTGTTGTCGGTCCAGGTCCCGTCGGCTTGTATGCCCAACGGATTGAAATCGAATTCGTAGGCCGTGCGCCCGTCGTTGAAAGTATCGAAAAGAATGCCGACGTAGTCGTCGTTGAAGATGTTGTCGCGCTTGGAAATATTCGCGCGAATCTTGTCAGGTTCGTCGTAGCAGTGAAATGCGATGTAGAGAAACTTTGAATCGTAGCCCAGCATTACTTCCGTCGGCTTCGAAGGCGCGATGTTGTCGCCGGGCTGCACCTGATAGAAATCTTTCAGGACAGTCGCGCTTTTCCAAATCTCATCGTCTAGTTTCCCATCGATCACCGGCGGCTTTTCAAACTTCGGCAGCTTCACCGGCGCGGCTTTCTCCGCCGGCAACGTCACCGAGTGCTTCGCGCCGCCATTTCCTGAATCAGCTTTCGCCGTCTCGGTCTTGGGCGAGGGCTCGGGACTCGCTGCCGCCAAAGGAAGATGCTCCTCGCCGGCGACCCGCGCGGCCCGCGCAGGCGCGCAAACAATCGTCACGGCGAGACAGCACAAAATGAGGCAGGTGACACGAATCATCTTTTTTCTTCGTCGGGGCTGAAATTGCGGACTCTCGAAAAACTCGCTTGGACAAATCACGCGAGGCTGCGCGCTTAGCCGAAACTCTTACGGAACAAGTAAGACATCTTGATGAAGAAAGTTCGTCCGTTGCGTCGAAACCCAGGTTCGAGGTCGCCCGTGAAGGGATTGAAACCGTTGCGCCTCAAATCGTCGTTGTAGCCAACGTACAGGGCCGTTCCGGGATTCGGCGTCCAACCGAGGAGAAACTGGCCACGCACATTCGCGGCCAACGTGTCGTAATCGATCCGCGCGCGCGCGAAGATGAATCGCGTGAATTGATAAGTCCCGCGCAGCGCAAAGATGTTGTCGTCGAACGCGATCAGGCCGGTGTCGTAGCGGCGCAGTCGCGACTTGGTGTAGTTGAGCGACAGGCTCAGATCTTTAGTCGGCTTGTAAGTGAACTGGCCGTTGAGATCGAGCGCGCGCCCCGGGCCCGGATCGAGCGCGACTCCCTGACCAAACCGCAGCGCCGCCGAACTAACACGCGGGAAGCGTCGCCCGCCGCCGAAGTCGTAATCCATCGCGCCTGAACCGAAATTGGCAAAAAAGTTCAGCGAGTAGTTCTTCTTCGGCGTTGCGCCGCCTCCGATGAACCAAACTTTGTCGTTGCTCGAGCGGGTCGGCTCGCCAAAAAACGCGCCCGCTTGGGTCGTGGTACGCTTCGCTCCGAACTCTTCTTCGTAATCTTTTTCATATCGATTATCGAAGCCACCGCCGAAAAACGACTGCTTCTGGAAATTGAAGAAGAGATGGCCTCCGTACGCCGCGCCCTGAATCCGTCCGCGCCAATCGTAAAGAATTTGATTGAAGCTCTCGGCATTCCACGAGACGAAGCGCGCCTTCTGCTTCGGCGTCGAATTCCAGGACCAATAAAGATCGTTTTCGTTGGTATTGGTGCGTCGCACGAAGCCGACGTCGGAGCGAAAATCAGCCGTGCGGCCGAACGCGGACGCCTGAACGAACAAATGCCGGCCCGCTTTCGTGTATTGGCCCAAATAACCGAAGCCGTTCCCGCTGCGATACACCTGACGGCGATTACAAAACGTCAAATTGCGCCGGCTCAATCCGGCACAGTCGAGGGACGGATTCAATTCCGGATTGCGGAAGAAGCGCCGCGACATAGTTCCGACCACGTGGAAGACCATGGTCGTCTGCGGATCTAACTTGAAACGTCCATCGACTCCGGCGAGCTGGTTATGTTTCTCGATAAAGTTGTACGACGTCGCGACGATTCCGATGCTGTTCTCTTTGCCGATGTCGCGCTTCAGACGCAGCACTCCGACGTAGGCTTTCTTGTCGAGCAACGGAAAGTTGAATGAGTCGAGACGTTCACCGCCGGTAAATGTGCCCGGCCCTTTGTCCGCAGCCATCATCAATCCGTATGAATTGCGTCCCGTCTTGCCGACGAGTTTCACGGCGACTTCGGGATTGATGATCGTGCGCGAATGGACCACGTTCAGCGGCAACTGAAACATGTCGTTGCCTTCCAGAAAAAACGGCCGCTTCTCCTGAAAGAAGATTGGAAAGCGTTGGTTCGTCGTGACGACGGTGGCGTCGGCCTCGACTTGGGCGAAGTCAGGATTGATGGCGATGTTCAAGGTCGAAGTCGGCGTCAGCGAGTATTTTGCAGTTAGGCCGAGATCGAGTTTGACCGGCTGGTTAACCAGCCGACCCGGATCGTTGGCAAGTGGATCGTAGTGCGGCAACAGCTTGCCGGTCTCTGAAATCGTCAAGCTGGGAATTAGTTCGAGCGTGCGTTCCGTGGAGATGCCGTCGAGCCCGGTCATGTGTCCGGCCTGATTGAGCACGCCGTTGATGTCGCGCGAGATCGGCATCCAGGAATCCTGCTCACCGTTGAAGCGTTGGATGATGCGAAAGATTTGAATGCCCCAAAGCTTTCCCTGGCCAGCTTCATAGCGTAGAGACTTGAAGGGAATCGCGACCTCGACTACGTAACCGTCCTCGGTGATCGAGCCCTTTGATTCCATGACGATATCGACACTGAAATCGACATTGACCCCTTCCGTGCGGATGCCATCCATCTGCACGCCGAGCGGATTGAACGCCAGCACATAAGCTTTGCGCTGATCGTTGAAGGTATCGAGCAACACGCGGATGCTGTCCTCGATACCGTTCAGCACGTCGTCGCGTTTCGCGACGTTGGCGCGGACTTTGTCGGGCTCATCGAAACAATGAAACGCGATGTAGAGAGTTTTCGAGTCGTAGCCGATAAACGTTTCGGTGGGCTTCGAAGGCGCGACGTTATCGCCGGGATTCGTCTGATAGAAATCCTTGAACGTCGCCGCGGTCTTCCAAACTTCATCATCGAGCTTGCCGTCGATCACCGGAGGCTTCTCGAACTTTGTGATGCGGACCGGCTGCGCTTTCTCCGTCGGCAAGTTCACTCCCGCCTTGGCAGGGCTCTTGGTTTTCGGAGTCGTCTTCGAATTTTCGGAAGCGCTATCGGCTACAGACGCGGGCTGTGCGAATGAAGTCGCGCATAGCACGAGCAGGACGAGTAAGAATGAGGCACGCTGAAATTTCATTTTGAGAATTTACGATCAGTTCACCTAGAACGATCTCGGGCGAAAATGGTTTCCTCGAAAGAGACGTTTTTATCGTCGCGTTTGTTAATTCTTTCGCGTTAACAATGTCGCGGCCGGGTTGTTAAGCAAGTGGGCCGACTACGCGGCGATTTCCTCGCTGCTGCTGGTGTCGAGCGGGATGCCGTACCGCTTGATCTTCGCGTTGAGCGTCGTGTGCTTCACGCCGAGCAGACGCGCGGCCCGCGATTGATTGCCCGCCGTCCTGACCAAAGCCGCGCGAATCAAATCGGTTTCGAACTTGCGCACCTCTTCGTACAGCTTCAATCTTTGGTTGGCAGTTGGCGTTGTTGTGCTGCGCAGCCGATCCACGGCATTCAACAACTCGATCGCGACGTCTCGCAGCGAACTGAGACGGCTTTCGAAGGCTTCGTCACGCAGAAGGTTTGCAGCTTGATGTGAAGTTTGGTCCTGAGGTCTCCAGCTTATGGTGCTCATGTTTTCCCCCTGTGGTTATGGCGACTCGCGCCGCCGCGTGATTAATTTGCGAGCAACTCTTTGAAGAACGAGATGGCTCGCTCGTCTCCGGTATGGCCCAGCATCTGCACGGCCAGCTTGCGCACTTCAACACTCGGATGATTTCGCGCCGTGCGAATCAGAATTGGCACGGCTTCGTCTTTCGGACGACGGCCGATCGCCATCACTGCTTGTTTCTGAAGTTCAACTTCTGGATTTGAGTCGAGAGTATTCATCAGAGCGCCGAGACTTTTCTCGCCGGCTACGCGCCCGAGATTCGCGATCGCGCTCTTTTTGAGTTCAAGGTCCGTCGCATTTTCAGCAACGCGAATCAAGTAAGTAGCCGCCCCATCGCGATTGTCGTTGCGCCCGATCCCGCTGAGCGCTCGGCGCTTCAAATCGCGCGACGTCATCGATTCGTAAAGCGATTCCAGGAGCGGCAGCGTCGTGGCCGCGCGGCTCATGGCAATCGCGGAGACTGCTTGCTGGCGCGCATCGCTCGGTTCGCGTTCGTTGCGCACGATGCCGGCGAGAAATTCATTCTTTGCCTGGCTCTCTGGCGTGTAGCCCAACCAGAAAATCGCGCGATTGCGAATCGATTCCGGCGCGGGTTTCTTGATGATGTCGGTTAGCAGCGATTCGACACGCGCATCGTCATGCAGCGCCAGCGCGAAGGCCGCACGATCGCTTAGCCGATTCATCTCCGGCGCGTTCGAATCGATGATCGACTTGAGGTAACCAAGACTTTCTTCGTTGGCCGCGTGCCCGGCCCAGTAAACCGGATAGCCGCCGTACTGATGTTCGCGGCGCAGGTTGTAAACCTCGGCGCGCGTGAAACTGTCGCGCGCAGCTTCGTAAAAGAAGAAGACGCCGAGTTCGCGTGTCTCGTAGCGGGAATCAGAAAAGATCGACCAGCCGTCGTTCGAGATCGAGATGGTGCCGCTGGCGTCAACGATTTCGAAATCGATCGCCACGCCCGGGCGCACTTCGAATTGATAGCCTACCCAGAAGCGACCGCCCGGCGCGTTGGCCTTGCCCTGCGCGATCGCGTTGTCGATCTTCGCCTTCAACGACGCGCCTTCGACCGGCGTGAACGCTTTGTTCTGGGCTTCAGCATTCGCGAAAAACATCAGCGCGAGTGCGATTAGTAGAGCTAGCTTGATGAGTTTGTACACCGCGAGCCTCCGCTTCTATCGGTGAAAAGAAAAGCGCTGCTTCGAATCGGGCTGCTACCCAATGAGAGGCGGGCGTAACCCGCCTCTACACGTTTCGGTTTGAATTACTGTTGTCGCTACTGCTTCAACAGTTCCTCGAGAAAGGCAAGCACCTTGGGATCTTTGCTCCGGCTGCTCAGGAGCATGACCGCGCGGCGCTTGCGATCAATCGGTGTCTGGGGATTTCTGGCGATTGAAATTAGTTTGTCGGTAACCTTCGGATCGTTCGAGTAGCTCATGGCGTTCATGAGCTGGTCCTTCAGTTCGTCTGTGTTTACCGAATCGTACAAGTTGATTAAGGCATCGACTCCACCTGGACCACCGCGCCGTCCGATGGCGCTGATCGCTGCTTTGCGCAATTCGAGATTGTCCGAAGAGCGCGCTATTTCGAGCAGCTTGGTGCCCGCGCGTTCACTCTTGCGACGGGCGAGTCCATTGATGCCTTCTTTTCGAATATCGAGATCGGTTGACGAATCGTAAATCTTGAACAGCGCGTCAACCGCAGGTTCACCGCTGCGTCCGGCAATACTGCGAATAGCGGCGCGGCGCACTTGAACTGGCTTGTTGCTGATGGCGATGTCTGCAAGCACGCCGGCAGCACGTGCACTCGAATTTTGGCTAAGCGCATAGAGCGCGGCCTCGGCGATGTCATTCGTTGTCGAGTTAAGTGCGAAATCACGCAGCGGATCTATTACGGAGTCGTCATTCATAGCGCCGAGAGCCGCAATCGCCGTAGCGCGTACTTTCATGTCCGGATCGTTTTGTGCCACCGAAAGAATCGTCGGAATGACAGCTTTCCCGCCATGTCTGGCTAACAACCTGACAGCCGCTCTCCTGCACGCGACTGTCTGTCCCGAATTTGGCTTGAGCCAATCGGTCGCGACTGCAATGCCGCGCTGGGGATCGCTCTCGAACAGAGCTTGCAGCACGACGATCTTGAATTCTGATGGATCGTTTTCGCCGTTTTGGCACCTTCCGATTCCTCTGCCCATGCCGTCGAAGTCAAAATCGAAATTAAAGTCGAAGTCATTCCAGACGGTTTTGTCTTTGATCTTGTCCTTGGCCGCCGCGATGCGTTCCTGCATCCGCTCCTGCGACTCGCGAACGCGCTCCTGGGCCCGCGCTTGCGCTTCCGCAATTCGCTCCTGCATTTCCTGTGTGCGAACCTGCACGTCAACCGGATCCTGGCCGGCGATCGTGACCGCGACGGGCGCAGGAGTTGGAACGCCTGGACCAACAGCCACAGAAACCGGCGCCGGGGGCGCGGTCGGAGTCTGCACGATCGGATCGACCGTGACGGTCACCGGATCGACTTTGACGGTAACGGTGCCGGGCAGTTGCGCGAGCAGCAGTTCAGCTTCATCGCGCCAAGCGGTCTTTGCGTACGTCTGCAACAGACGGTCGAGTGTCTCTTTTGTTTGATTGAACTTGCGCAGTTTGTACTGTGAATAAGCCATCCAGTACATCGCGGCATCCAGGTTGGCTTCTTTCGGATAGGCCGCGATGTATTTCGCAAATTGATCTTCGGCCTTGGTCCATTGGGCGTCGTCGATAAGATCGCGTGCGCTGCTGAACATTGCGTTCGCGGCCGCATTGTTGCCTTGCTGTGCGAACCTGGTCGCTTTGGGGCGGTGCGCGAACTTCTGCGCGGTGGCCTGGAAAACCGTGCCACCAGCCAGCAGCAACGCGCCTGCGACCGCAAGAGTTCTGGTCATTGAATCTAGTTTCCTTAAGTTCATCGTTTTAGTCCTTCAGTTTCAGAATTAGTATCCACGTAGCTCAGCAACGATTTCGGTTCTCTGCACGCGATCTGTTATTTGACGAACATCAGCGGGCTTCGCCTTGTCAGGCAAGTTCGCGATGTCAATCAGAAATGGCTCCAAACTTCCCAGCATCGATTTCGCGGGAAACTTGCCCGTCTGTTCCGCTTCCCGACGAAGCAAAACGTTTTCACTCAAAAGCCGGCGCGATTCAGACTTCTCGAAAGAAACATCGACCTCTTCATCCGTGTCTGAGTACTTGATGTTTCTGAACGAGGTCAAAAGGTTCTGCGCTTGCTCGAGGTGACTGGCCGTGTCGCGATCCTCGACGTCACCGCTTTGGCCGTCCGTGTCCGGCAATACGTCGGATTGATCGGTTGGGCGCAAATTTCTCGTTTCCTTCGGCTTGTAGTTCGTGGCCACGAAGATCACGCCACTTGAGTTATCTTCCTTCTTCACAAAAGGAGGGGGTGGCCCAATTGATTTGTTCCCATCGGGCTTAGGCAACGCACCCGCAACCAAATTCGCCGATGAACTCGATGGAGTCTGCGGCCTCATCCTCAAGTACGCCAACCCAATGATCACCGCAATCAGCACCATCGCCACTGCCGGCATCGCAAATCGCAGCGACGGCATCGCGAACAAACCTGACAGCCATTCTCCGAAATTCGATTTCGATTCGCGTCGAGCTTGTCGCTCTTCTGCGTTGATGGTTGCGGCGATGCCATTCCAGATGGCCGGCGAAACTTGAATCTCTCGATCGTAGCGGGCGTAGATTTCGTTCTCAGCGGTCAGCGCTTCAAACTTCTCTTCGCAGGCGGCGCACGTCATTAGATGAGTGCGCACGCTTTCGCCTTCACGCTCGGTGGCTTCACCATCGACGTATGCTTCCAAAAGATTTAGACAGTCATCACACTTCATACGACTAAGTCCTTACGTATTGCCCGACGCGTTGCCGCATCTCGGCGCGCGCGCGATGTAAATCTGTTTTCAATTTGGGGATCGAGAAGCCGGTGATCTCCGCAATCTCTTCATAGCTGCACTGGTGAAAAACTTTCAGCGTGAACACCGTGCGCTTGTCTTCATCCAGCATCGCCAGCGATCTCTGCACAACTTCGTTGAGTTC
>JAJPKD010000156.1 GCA_021323895.1 Acidobacteriota bacterium
ACGGCGGCGACCTGCGCGGCGCGCTCTTCGGGCGGACGCAGGGCATTGAAGGGACGGATGATTGCCATGAATTCTCCTCAACAAATTTTGGATTGTGGCGTAAGACTAACCGTCGGCGATATGATTTTGCAAAACGGGAATGGAGCGTCGGACCGCACGCATCCTTGCGTGCGGTCCACCGGCATCTTTGCCGGTAGCACTAAATGGCGGGCAGGATGCCCACGACCCGCCGACAGGGATGTCGGCGCTCCGGGAGAAGCTGATGACTGAACTCGAAAGAATTCTTGATCAACTCAAGCGAGCCTACGAAGGCGGCGCCTGGCATGGGCCATCGGTGAAAGAGGTACTGAACGGTGTCACGGCACAGCAAGCGCACGCGCGGCCGCTCGCCGACGGACACACAATTTATGAACTCGTTCGTCACATCGCGGTTTGGGAAGACGTAGGCCGGCGAAGATTGTCTGGCGATCCCGCTGAAGTCCCGATCTCTTCACCTGAAGATTGGCCGCCGGCAGACGACATGAGTGAAGCCGCATGGGAACAAGCGAAGGAGGCCCTCGATCGCGGTCATCAGGCGTTGGTGGAAGCTATCAAAGCCGTGCCTGAATCGCGTCTGGATGAACCGATTATGGAAGGCAAGTCGAGCGTGTACGTGACGCTGCATGGCGTGATTCAGCATGACTTGTATCACGCGGGACAGATTGCGATCCTGAAGAAGGGGATGTAACGCAAATTGGCAATTTGCGCTATTCACACGGGCACGCGGCCAAACTCCCTGAGCAATGGTTTCAAGTTCTCGATCACCATTTGATGTGCGGCGCCATTCGTCGCGACGATGCCGTTGCGGTTGTCCACGCGCACGCCGTTGTAACGCAGCGCCTCGCCAAACAAATCAGTCAGGCGGCCGCCGGCTTCGACCAGGATCACTTCGGGCGCGCAGGTGTCCCACTGTTTCGTGCTGGGCGAGAGATGCAGGTAGAGATCGGCCTGCTGCTCGGTAATCAATCCAATCTTGACGCCAACTGAGCCGCGCCGCAATTCATCTTTGAATCCAAAGCGCGCGCGCACTCGCTCCATTCGCGGACTGCGATGCGAGCGGCTCGAGGCCAAAATCATGTTGCGCGGATCGGTTTCGTTCGAAACTTGCATGCGCGCTGGCGGGCTTTCTTTTGCTTCAATCCATGAACCAGCATTGCGCGCGGCGCGATACAGAACGTCGCGAGTCGGTTGATAGACCACGCCCAAGACCGCTTCGCCGTCGATTGCCAATCCAATCTGGACCGCGAAGTCGCCATCGCGTTGGATGAAGTTCTTGGTGCCGTCCATTGGATCGATTAGCCACACGCGTTCCTTGGTCAGGCGGCGTTCGGTGTCCTTTGATTCTTCCGCCAGAATGCCGTCGTCAGGAAATTCCGTCAGCAAGCGATGCACGATCAGGTCGTTGGCTTCGCGATCGGCGGCGGTGACCTCTTCCATTTCCTGCAGCGCGTTGATTTTCTTCTCAACCAAGAATGGGCTGTGGTAATGCGCCAGCAGAACCGCGCCGGCATCTCGGGCCAGTTCGGTGGCCACCTTAATTTCGCGGTCCAGCTTCACGAGTTCTCCTCAGCTTCCAGTTCACGGGCCGTCTGCCGCACGGTCTCTAAAGTGATGTCGATGTCCGCGCGCGTTGTGCGAAAGTTTATGATGCAAGCGCGCAAAGCGAATGTGTCGCACAGCATCGCGTTCGAAAGATAAGCCCGTCCACCACGCTGCATTCGGTGCATGATCCGTTCGTTCAGCCGATTGAGCTCCGCATGGAGGTTCTCTCGTTCCTCATGGTTGTTTGCGCTCTTCATCTGATCACTTAATGACGCCGGCACGTAACGGAAGCAGCAAATGCTCAACTGCACCGGCGCGAGTAATTCAAACTCCGGATCGGCCTCGATCTGTTGGGCCATGTATTTGGCCATCTCCATGTCTTCCGCGATCGCTTCGGCGATGCGGCGCGCGCCGTAGAACTTCAGCGTCAGCCAGATCTTCAGGGCGCGAAAGCGTCGCGACAATTCAATCCCGTAATCCCAAAACGCAAAGCTCTCGAGCTCCGCGGTTTCGTGCACTTTCACGTATTCACCTTCAGCGACAAACGGTTTGCGCGCCGCCGCCGCATCGCGCAACAACAGACAACCGCAATCTACAGGCGTGTAAAGCCATTTGTGCGGATCGAGCGAAACCGAATCAGCAAGTTCCAATCCCGCGAACCTCGGCTTGCACTCTTTGACCATCGCCGCCGGTGCGCCGTACGCGCCATCGATGTGAAACCAGAGACCATGCCGACGCGCAACGTCACCAATCTCGGCAAGGGGATCGACTGCGCCGCTCGCTGCTGTGCCTGCGCTCGCGACTACACAAAAAGGTTTCAGATTGTTTCGCTGATCAGTTTTGCTCGCTTCATCGAGAGCAATCGCATTGAAACAGAATCGATCGTCGCTGGGAATAATGCGCACGCTTTTCTGACCCAGGCCAAGCACGTCCGCAGCTTTTGGGATCGACATGTGCACCTGAGCTGAAACATAGATCATCATGCGTTCAGCGCCATTCGCGATTCCTTCCTGCGCGACGGCGTGCTCGGCTTTGGCGCGATGCGCGATCAGCAGCGCCGTTAGATTCGCCATCGAACCGCCACTGGTCAGTAGTCCCACCGCGTTGTCGTCATAACCGATCAGCGAACCCAGCCAGCGCACTACCGTTCTTTCCACCTGTGCCGGGGCCGGGGCCGATCGCCACGAGGTGACGCTGGGATTAAGCGTCGAGGCCAACAGATCAGCGAAACCTCCGGCCGGCGTCGAAGGCGAGGCGACATAGCCAAAGAAACGTGGATGACCGTTGTGGCGGCTGCCGTCGATGATCGCACGACAGTCATCGATCAGAGATTCAAGTGGTTCGGCTTCAACCGGCAGAGACGTATCGAATCGCTGGGCGATTGTTTCGCCGGTAATTTGGGGAAAGACTGGTCGATCCGTAACGGTGCGGAAATATTCGTCCGAGAGAAAGACGAGTTTCTCCGCCAACTCCCGACGCTCCTCATCTGTAATATCGAGCGACGAGGCGCGCGTTACGGGTCTTTGATTGCGTGAATCAGACAAGATGCATTCCGGACTTTTCTTTATTGGCTCATCAAAACCTATCACATCAAATCGCCTGATCGAAGCCCGGCTTGCAGCGTGCGAATCCGCCCGCGTATAGTCAACGCGCTAACACGAATCACACCTGCCCGGGAGAATTCAACGATGCCGTTGGATGGCTGCGCGACAGCCCAAGGTATTGCACGTTATCGCGAACGTTTTAGGGAAGCAGCGGCGCATCACTTTCGTGAAGCGCAGAATCTTTGGCTGTCTTCTATTGGTATTGGCACTTATCTTGGCGGTCCTGACGAAGACACTGATCATCGCTACGCAGAAGCAGTGGTGCGGGCCGTAGAGTTGGGCGCAAACGTGATCGACACGGCGGCGAACTATCGTTTTCAACGCAGCGAACTTTCCATCGGCGCAGCGCTAGACCAATTGGCAGATCGCGGGTTCGCGCGCGAGGAGATGGTGATTTGCACGAAAGGCGGCTACCTCCCATTCGCAGGATCACCGCCACCCGATGTGCGCCAGTACGTCGAAGAGACTTTCATCACGACCGGCATCGCGACATGGGGTGAGATCGCCGGTGGCGCGCATTGTATGGCGCCACGGTACCTGGAAAATCAGCTCGATCAATCACGCGAAAACCTGAACGTCGAGTGCATCGATGTTTACTACGTTCACAACCCTGAATCGCAACTCTCGGCCGTTTCGCACGATGAATTTTGGAAGCGCATTCGGGCCGCCTTTGAGTACCTTGAGCAGTCGGTCGCGACCGGAAAGATCAAGAATTATGGCGTGGCGACGTGGAATGGCTTTCGCTCCGAGCCGGATTCGCACGATTACCATTCGCTCGAAACGATGGTCGAAATTGCGCGTGAGGTCGCAGGTGACGCGCATCACTTCCGTTTCATTCAATTGCCGGTAAACTTGGCGATGCCGGAAGCTCTGTTCTTCCAAAATCAAAAACTGGGCGACGAATATGTAAGCACAGTCGAGGCAGCACAGAGCTTTGGCCTGACCACAATGGCCAGTGGCTCGCTGATGCAGGGCCAGGTTGCCCGCGGCTTGCCGGAAGCGATTCGCGATGCACTCGGTTCGCTGGAAAGCGATGCCCAAAGCGGAATTCAGTTCGTACGCTCAGCGCCAGGAATTACGACGGCTCTCGTGGGTATGAGCCGCGTCGCGCATGTTGAAGAGAATCTGGAACTCGTGAACATCGAGCCGGTGTCCGCGGACGAGTTGCTGAGCGTCTTTGACCAGGAAGAGTGAAGGCAGCTTTGAGTTTTCAGTTTTGAGTTTTCAGTTGCTCTTGCGATTCATGGTCTGGTGCTGGTCGCCAAGTGCGGCCTGGCTTAACGAAACTTAAAACTCAAAACTGAAAACTAAGAACTATGAAAATCCTAATTGCAGATAAGTTTGAACAGTCAGGGCGCGATGGATTGAATGCGCTCGGCTGTGAAATTTCGTTTCAACCAGATCTCAAGGACGACGCGCTCGTCGAAGCGATCGCGAAAGCGCAACCCGACGTACTCGTTGTGCGCGGCACGAAAGTGACTGAACCGATGTTGGCCGCCGGCCCGTTGAAGTTGGTCGTGCGCGCGGGCGCGGGCTACAACACGATCGATGTCGCGGCGGCGTCGCGGCGCGGAATCTACGTCGCGAATTGTCCGGGGAAGAATTCAATCGCCGTTGCGGAACTCGCGTTCGCCTTGATTCTCGCGCTCGATCGCCGCGTGGCGGATAACGTGATCGCGCTGCGGGCCGGCGAATGGAACAAGAAAGAGTTTTCAAAAGCGCGCGGTTTGTTTGGCCGCACACTCGGGCTGGTAGGTCTCGGCAAGATTGGGCAGGAGATGATCCCGCGCGCAAAAGCTTTCGGCTTGCCGATAGTCGCGTGGAGTCGCAGTCTGACTCCTGAGAAGGCGGAGCGTCTGGGAGTTGAACGCGCAGACTCGCCGCTAGACGTTGCTCGGGCCGCCGACATCGTGAGCGTGCACGTCGCTTTGAAGCCGGACACGAAACAGATGATCAATTCCGAGTTTTTCGCGGCGATGAAAGACGGCGCGTACTTCATCAACACTTCGCGCGGCGATGTAGTCGATCAGAATGCTCTGATCGAAGCAATTCACTCAAAGGGAATTCGCGCCGGACTCGATGTGTTTGCAATCGAGCCCACGTCCGCCGTGGCTGAGTTCGCTGATCCGATTGCCAACGAAACGCGCGTGTACGGGACGCATCATATCGGCGCTTCGACAGATCAGGCGCAGGAAGCCATCGCGGCTGAGACGGTGCGCATCATCAAAATATTTAAGGAAACCGGACAGGTGCCGAACGTGGTGAATCTCGCGGCGCACACGCCGGCGACGCATCGTCTCGTGGTACGACATCTCGATCGGCCGGGCGTTCTGGCGCAGGTGCTCGACGCCATCAAAGCTGAGAGCATCAACGTGCAGGAGATGGAGAACATCGTCTTTGACGGAGCCGAAGCCGCCGTGGCCCGGATCAATCTCGACAAAGCGCCATCGACTTCGACGTTAACGGGTCTGCGCAACGGAGGCGGCAATATCATCGAGTTGGATTTGTTGACGCTTCAATGAACACGACGCTCATCACCGGCGCGTCTTCCGGAATTGGCGAAGCGTTCGCCCGCAAGCTCGCTGCGCGCGGGCATAATCTTTTGCTCGTGGCGCGCACTGAAGACAAGCTGATCGCGTTGTGCAACGAACTTGGGCGCAGCGCGAACATTCGAGCGCAGTTTGTCGCGATGGATCTCGCCCGGCCATATTCGCCGCAGCGTCTTTTTGACGAGACGGTGAAACGCGATCTGCAGATCGATTTCCTGATCAATAACGCGGGTTTTGGATCGATGGGCGATTTCGCGACTCTTGATCCGGAGCGCGAGTTGAACATGATCGATTTGAACGTGCGGGCGCTGGTGGATCTGACGCATCGATTTATTCATCCGATGCGCGAGCGCAAGAGCGGAACGATCATCAACGTGGCCTCGACAGCGGGATTTCAACCGGTGCCGTTCATGGCGACGTATGCGGCGACGAAAGCGTTCGTGCTTTCGTTTTCCGAAGCGCTGTGGGAAGAGAATCGCCCGCATGGCGTCCACGTCATGGCGCTCTGCCCGGGCGTGACTGAGACGGGATTCTTTGAAGCTTCGCGCATGCAGAAACCGCCGGCACGAACTTCACAAACGCCGGATCAAGTAGTGGACACAGCTTTGCGAGCGTTGAAGCGCCGCAAGAGTTCCGTGATTTCTGGTTGGTCAAATTTAACAGCGGTCGAGATGGAGAGAATCGTGCCGCGAAAGCTCATATTGCGAGCAGTCGGTGCGGTGATGCGACCGTACATTGGGAGAGAATCAAAAGGAAAGGAGAGGGGGTAGGGAGTTGGGTTTAGGGCGTAGAAAAGCAGCACTGATACGAACCTGGTTCATAATTGAGCTTTTTGCTTTCAATACTAGCCGTCGATCGAGAACAGTGTCCGGCTTCACTTGTGTCACTACAACCAACACCCTAACACCTACACCCAAACGACATGACTGAGAGAATCTACAACTTTAGTGCGGGGCCGGCGGTAATTCCGGTTCCGGTTTTGGAACAGGCGCGCGAAGAGATGTTAGCGCTGCCGGGCGTAGGTATGTCGGTGATGGAGATTAGCCATCGCTCGAAAACTTTCGATGAAATAATTCAGGGCGCGGAAGCGGGTTTGCGCGAACTGCTCGGCATCCCCAAAGACTACGCCGTGCTGTTTTTGCAGGGCGGCGCGAGTCTGCAATTTGCGATGGTGCCGATGAATTTTCTGTCGCTCGATTCGTCTGCCGATTACATTGTCACGGGGAGTTGGGGCAAGAAAGCAATCAAGGAAGCGGCGAAATTTGGCACCGCTGACGCGGCCGCCAACATGGCCGATGGCGGATTCACGCGCGTGCCGAATCAGGATGAGCTGCGATTGAACTCGAGCGCGGCTTACGTGCACATGACTTCGAATGAAACGATCGAAGGCGTGGAGTTCAAGACTGAGCCCGAAGTCGGTGACGTGCCGTTGGTTTCCGACATGTCTTCGAATATTTTGTCGAAGCCGATTCCGATCGAGAAGTACGGATTGATTTACGCCGGAGCGCAAAAGAACATGGGCCCCAGCGGCGTGACACTCGTGATCATTCGCGAAGATCTGCTGCCGCGCGTGCGCGAAGGTTTGTCAACGATGCTCGACTACAACACGCACGTCAAAAACAAATCGCTCTACAACACGCCGAACAC
>JAJPKD010000202.1 GCA_021323895.1 Acidobacteriota bacterium
ATCGATCCTCGCTGATCCTCGTCGCGAAGAGATGAAAGACGTGCTCAACGACCGCATCAAAAAGCGCGAGTCGTTCCGGCCGTTTGCTCCGTCGATTTTAGAAGATCATGTAGGCGAGTATTTCGATCAGACCCATCCATCCCCCGCGATGCTGATGGTTTACGAAATCAAGCCGGAGCGGCGCAAACAAATTCCCGCGGTGACTCACGTCGATGGAACGGGCCGCTTGCAAACAGTTACGCGGGAGGCAAATTCTCGCTATTACGATCTGATCGATCAGTTCTACAAGCTGACCGGTGTTCCGATCGTGCTGAACACTTCATTCAACGAGAACGAGCCGATCGTTTGCACACCGCGGGATGCGATCGAATGTTTTTTGAAAACCCGGATTGATGTTTTGTATCTCGGGAACCATGTGGTCAGAAGGCCACGCGCAGATTCCCCAGAAAGGAATGATCAACCGGCGTAGTCTGCGGACTGTTTCAAGCTTTATGAGAATACTCGTCACTGGCGGCGCAGGTTTTATCGGATCACATCTTTGCGATCGCTTAATCGATGATGGCCATGAGGTGATTTGCCTCGATAACTTTTTTACTGGCCGTCGCGAGAATATTCTGCGACTGCTCGATAATCACCGGTTCGAATTGCTGCGTCATGATGTAATCGAACCAATCCTGCTCGAGGTCGATCAAATCTATAACCTGGCGTGTCCGGCCTCGCCGATTCATTACCAATACAATCCGGTCAAGACGGTTAAGACGAACGTGATGGGCACGCTGAATATGCTCGGCTTGGCAAAGCGCGTGCGCGCGCGCATTTTGCAAGCATCAACTTCGGAGGTCTATGGCGATCCTCTGGAACATCCGCAGACCGAAGCATATTGGGGCAACGTTAATCCGATCGGCCGTCGCAGTTGTTATGACGAAGGCAAGCGCGTTGCCGAAACGCTGATGATGGACTACCACCGCCAGAACCATGTCGATACGCGGATCGCGCGCATTTTCAATACCTATGGACCGCGCATGCTGGAAGACGATGGGCGAGTGGTTTCGAATTTCATTGTTCAGGCATTGCGCGGTGAACCGATTACCATCTATGGTGACGGTAAACAAACGCGCGCGTTTTGCTATGTCGATGATTTGGTTGACGCATTGGTTCGCCTGATGAACGCGGACGAGCTTTTTGATCCGGTGAATCTCGGCAACCCCGGCGAGTTCACGATCAATCAACTGGCCGAAGAAGTGATAACGCTATGCGGATCGAAGGTAAAGACCAGGCACGAGCCCTTACCGTCCGACGATCCGCGGCAAAGGCAACCAGATATCAGCCGCGCGCGCCAACTGCTTGGCTGGGAACCGAAAGTGCCTCTGCGCGAAGGCTTGACGCGGACGATCGCCGACTTCGCCGCTCGCATCGCGCACGATAGCGATCATTCTTGCTCAAAAGCTTCATCGTCTTAGATGAAGATTCTTCTGCTCAATCAATGTTTATGGCCGGACGTGGTTGCCACGTCGCAGCAGTTGACTGCGCTCGCCCGCCGCCTCTCAGACGCTGGACATGAAGTAACGGTCATTGCCGCGCGTCGAGGCTACGACGATCCAACCGATACTTTCTCACGCCGCGAACGATGGAACGGGCTCGATATCATCCGCGTTTCGTCAATCAATCTCGGGAAAAAGAACAGGGCTACTCGATTTTTGAACTTCGGTAGTTTCCTTTTCACGTGTGGGCTGCGCATGTTGTCGCTGCCGCGACAGGACGTCGTTGTGGCGCTGACATCGCCACCATTGATTTCGTGGCTGGCATCACTTTTCACAAAACTTAGAGGCGGCGAGCTGGTCTTTTGGGTGATGGATCTGAATCCGGACGAGGCGATTGCCGCAGGCTGGCTTAAGCAAAATTCAATCACCGCAAAACTCTTGTCGCGGCTTTTGCGCAGCAGCATGAGACGCGCGAGAACGATCGTCGCCCTCGACGATTACATGAAAGAGAAAATCGTCGGAAAGGGAATTCCCGAATCGAAAGTGCATGTCATTCGGCCCATGCACGATGAGAGCGTCCATTTCGATGAAGAAGGCAGGCAAGCGTTTCGCGAAGCGCACGGCCTCGCCGAAAGATTTGTCGTGATGTACGCCGGCAATCACAGCCCTTGCCATCCTCTCAATACTCTGCTCGCGGCTGCCGACCAGTTAAAGACGAACACAGGCATTGCGTTTCTTTTCGTTGGCGGAGGCAGCGAGTTCGACAAGGTGAAATCGTTTGCGCACGCGCATGAATTGAACAACGTCATCTGCCTGCCTTATCAGCCGCAAGCAAGCCTCCCCGCTGTACTCTCTGCCGCTGATTTGCACATTGTCGTGATGGGCGATCCCTTCGTCGGCATCGTCCATCCGTCGAAGATTTACAACATTCTGGCGGTCGGTGCGCCGTTTATTTTCATTGGGCCGGAAAAGAGTTCGATGGGCGGTCTCGTTTCCCAAATTGCCGACCCGAGCCTTGCCCGACGATTTGCCCATCGAACGTCAGCAGAACTCGCACACGCAATCGCGGAGGCGGCGAGACATTCGGGCCAGAGAATTCCGGCGGAGCGAGTCGCCGCGCATGACTCGCCGGCTCGTTTGCTTGAAGTCATCGAAGCAACTTCCCCAATCGTTTCGCATAATTCAGCAGTAGAAGTTGCAGTTGCCAGTTCGTCTCGGGCCGACTTTGTCGGCTAAGTCGAAATGAAAACCTATTTCGTATTGTTCCTGATCGCCGCGTTTGCCTCTGCAACGATTACGCCGTTGCTGCGGCGCTTGTGCGAGCGTCTTGGTTTGGTTGCTGGGCCGCGCAGCGAAAGGCATGTCCACCAAACGCCGATTCCGCGTTTGGGCGGCGTCGGGATATTTCTGTCGGTGTTAGTCGCATTGTCCTCACTGCTGTTGGTGCGCAATCTCCTGACGCAAACCCTACGCGCCGATCTCAAATCGATCGGTGTTTTTCTGCTGTGTAGTTTGCTCGTGGTCGCTGTGGGGGCTTATGACGATATTCGCGGCGCGAGCGCGATATTCAAGCTTGTTGGGCTCGGCCTGGTAGCGATTATTTTCTATGCTTTTGGCGGAAGGATCGAGGGACTGTCCATCCCGTTCGTCGGCCAAATTGTGCTGCATCCGTTTGCCGGATTCGCGCTGACTCTGGTTTGGGTAATCGCCATCGCAAACGCGTTTAATCTAATCGACGGAGTCGATGGACTCGCCACTGGTTCAGCCCTGTTTTCATCGCTCGTGCTCCTTACGATTTCGGTAATGCAGGGCCGGCCTCTCATGGCGGTGATCTTATTAGCGTTGACCGGCGCGCTGGCAGGGTTCCTGCGTTACAACTTCAATCCGGCATCGATCTTTCTCGGCGATTCCGGATCGTTGTTCGTCGGATTTGCGCTGGCTGCGCTTTCAATCATGGGCGCGCAGAAAGCTTCGACGGCCGTCGCCGTAGCTATTCCTATTCTCGCGTTCGGTCTTCCCGTCGGTGATGCAACGGTGACGATCGGACGGCGCTTGCTGAGTGGCAAGCCGATCTTTGAAGCAGACCGCGAACACATTCATCACATGCTACTGGCGCGGGGTTGGTCACAGCGCCGCGTCGCGCTCGTCCTTTACGCGGTCAGCGCGGCGTTCGGTCTGGCGGCGATGATGTTCGTGAATGGCGGCAGCGGTATGACTGCCGTGATGCTCTTTGTTTTGGGCGTGGCGGTCGCGCTCGCGCTGGGGAATCTGCGTTATCACGAAGTCGATGAGTTGCGCGCCAGCATGAAGCGCAACATTGGTGATCGTCGCGCTCGTGCCATCAACAATCTGCGTTTGCGCCGAGCCTGTCAGACACTCGATTCGACCAAGACGATGAATGAATTGTTCGAGGCCGTGGTTGAAGTGCTTGAGTTGGGTGAATTTGTCTATGCAACTGCGCAGCTATCCCACAACGGCGACGCAAAGATTAACACACGCGCATTTGAGTTAGCCGACAACAACGGATTCGCTGATCGCGCAAAATTCGTCGATGGTCGAGTGCAGTGGGCATGGGGACGCGACAACATTGCTGAAGTGAACGTAGTCGGCTCAGATCAGTTTTGGGCGATGCGTTTGCCGCTTGCCACCACGAGCCAAACGCTTGGCTATTTGAATTTGTATCGAAGGCTCGACGCTGCGTCGCTGATGTTCGATATCAACTATCTCACCAACGTCTTTCACCCAGCCGTCGCGCGCGCCGCCGCCCGTGTCTTTGAAAACGCGGAGCAGTCGATGCCTCGGCAAATGTCGGCGACTGCGCGTTAAGTTTCTTCAGAACCTCATTCCTAAGAAATTGAATCCCTCGCAACGCAGATCGCTTTCACGGGAGACTGGGGCTAACGCTTCGCGCGTCGCCAACTTTCTCAGCGCTGTGATCTTCTTTGCCTTAATTGCTGTCGTAATTTTGGCGGCTATTCCTTATGGCAGTGTCGAGCCATGGGCTCAGGCGATTTTTCAGTGTTCGATTTTTGCGCTCGGCACGTTGTGGGCGATCCAGGGTTTCACCGCAGGTTCACGGCGCGTGAGCAATCTTCAGTTGTTCTTTCCGCTAATGGCGCTCGCGGCGTATGCGATTTTCCAAGGTCTGTCCTGGTCGCAAGGAGAGGTCGCGAGCGTGAACGTCGTCAACGCGATTAGCGCCGATCCTTTCGAGAGTTGGTGGTTCGCTTTGCGGGTGGCAGCGTTAACGCTGGCCGGTATTCTGGCCACTCGATTCACCAGCACGATCACCCGTCTGAAAATTTTGATCCATGCACTTATTGCGTTGGCGTTGGTTTGCGGGGTTTTCGGAATCCTTCGCCAGTCAATGCAACACGATCAGGGTTTCCTGCTGCCCGCGCTCAGATATGGCGGTGGCTTCGCGCAATTCATCAACAAAAACCACTTCGCATTTTTGATTGAGCCGGCGATCGGCCTGCTGTTGGGAATTACACTGCTTCGCGAGCATCATCGGCAGCATTTGCTGGTGTACGCTGCGGCGATCATATTGTTGTGGGTGGCGCTGGTAATGTCGAGGTCGCGCGGCGGTTTGCTGGCCGTTACGGCGCAGATGATTTTTGCCGCGCTGTTATTCATCTATTCGCAGCAGCGCAGTCGGCAGAAGCACCACCAACGACGAAGCTGGATCTACTCGCTGGGGGTAACCGCAGCGACAACCGTGCTACTCGTGGTTGCGATCGTCGGCGGCGTAGTTTGGCTGGGTGGCGATCAGTTGACGACAGGAATTCAAACGGCTGCGCTTGAAATCAACAGTCCCATCACCCATGAAGGCGCGAATCGTCGCGACATCTGGAAAGCGACGTGGCGGATGGCGCGCGCGCACCCGATTCTCGGCGCAGGTCTCGGCGGTTTTTGGGCTGAGGTACCGGTCTATCACGACGCTTCGGGGGTCGAGACGCCGGTGCAGGCGCACAACGATTATCTCGAGCTGTGGGCCAGCGCAGGCGTGGTTGGTGTCGGCCTCTTTGTTTGGTTCATGATTGCCCTCGTTAAGCGGGTGCGCTGGTTCATGGCCACGCTGAGCGGATTTCAGAGAGCCGCTGCATTGGGCGCTCTGGTCGGCATCGTAGGCGTCGGAGTCCACAGTCTCGTCGATTTTGGCTTACACATTACGGCTGATGCATTGGTCTTCATGATGCTGCTCGCTATTTTGAGCTTGGACAAACTTAACAACGCGACACACCGCAAGCGCATCAAACCGCGACGTTCTGATAATGTTCAGTCAGAAGTTTATTTGACTCAGGCACAAGGCGCATCAAGTTGAAGATACGAGGGAAATCGAATCGCTACGTTATCGGGCTGTTGGCAGTATTGATTAGCCAGCAGCTTTTCGGCTGGCCGCAGGACATCGCGGGCGGCGCGGCCGCTTTGATTGGGCAGGACATCATCGGCGGCGCCTCGATAGTTTTCAAGAGACCGCCGCGGGTTCGCGATCTCGCGGGCGGCGCCGCGGCATTAATCGTGCGCCACCGACCGCCGCGCCGGACCGAGATCGCTCGTAACCGACCCACCGCTTCGCCGTCGCCGGGAACGCCGCAGCCACAGCCGACGCCCGCAGAAATTTCGACGCAGGAGAAAGTCGATACGCTGAACGAACAGGGCAACGCGCTTTATGACAAAGGCGATTACGCAAAGGCCCTCGACACTTATCAGGAAGCCTTGAAACTGAAAGCTGACGACGCGGTAAGCCTGAACAGCGTCGGCGTGACGTATCTCGCTCTGAATCAGAATCAGCAGGCGATCGAATCTTTCGAACGAGCGACAAAAGCAAAGCCAGATGACGCAGACAGTTTCTTCAACTTGGGTGTCGCTTACAACACGGCAGAGAAATACGATGAGGCCGCGAAAGCTCTCCAGCACGCGCTCGAATTGAAACCTGACTGGCCCGACGCGTTGAGTGCCTTGGGCGATACTTACTTGCAACTCGGTCGCTATCAGGATGCAGCCAAAGCTTACGAAGACGTGGTGCGCCTCCAGCCGGATAACGTCAGCGCTTACAACAGTCTCGCCTACGCTTACGATCGCGCCGCGCGTTATGAAGATTCGATTCGCGTCCTGAAAAAGGTCGTGCAGCTCAATCCGAACGACGCCTTCGGATTCAATAACCTTGGCGCTGCGTCGTACAAAGCCGGCAAGTACAAAGACGCGGTCGATGCTTTCACTCAGGCGTTGCGTTTGAACCCGCACGATTCGGAAACGATGAACAACCTCGGGGCTGCGCAATACGCCCTCGAAAAGTACGGCGATGCGGCTAAGTCGTTCCAGCAAGCAGCGAAACTGAAACCCGGATACGCAGACGCGGAATACAACCTTGGCAATTCATTATTGATGTCGGGGAAATTCAGTGAAGCTGCCGAAGCTTACCAACAAGCGATCGGGCATAAGAAGGATTACCCGGAAGCTCAAAACAATTTGGGCATCGCCCTGACGAACTTGAATCGTTACGCGGAAGCACTCACCGCATTCAAAGAAGCCGCGCGATTAAAACCGGACCTCGCCACGATCTTCAACAATCTTGCTTTTGCGGAAGACAAAACCGGCAACGATACTCAGGCAATCGCCGATTACAAGGAAGCGATCCGTCTCGATCCAAAGTATGCGAAGGCCCTGAACGGGCTCGGTTACTTGTACGACAAGAACGGCCAGCCAAACGATGCGATCGAGCTGCTCAAACAGGCGGTAGCCATCAAACCCGACTACACGGCGGCGCATTACAATCTCGGCAAAGCGTTATTCGATGCGAAGCGCTTCGCTGAGTCCGCAGCGGCCTACCGGCAAGCTACACAGCTCAAACAGGATTACGAGCAAGCTTATCTCGGCCTCGGCACGTCGACGTTTCTTGCGGGTCAATATGCGGATGCTGCGGACGCATTCAAAAAGGCGAGCCAATTGAATCCCAGCATCGAGGCGCTCTACGGCTTGGGCAATGCGAGTTACAAGGCGAACCGGTTGCAGGATGCGCAAGCAGCCTTGAAAGCGACGCTGAAATTGAAACCGGATTACGCGCAGGCTCATTACAGTCTCGGGCTGGTTTATGCGAGCCTGAATGATAAGGACGGGGTGACGCGCGAGTTTGCGATTCTCAAGCGGCTCGATCCGAAACTGGCTGAGCAACTCTACAACGCGGTCAAGAAGTAGGGCGAAAAAAGATTGACGCGGTCAGGCAAGGGAAGTACACTTCGGCACGAATCGGGTAATCCAGCAAATTGGTCACAGGAGTCCAACGATGAACCTGAGACGATCCAAAGCACTCAAGGCGCTTGCCGTCTTTGCAGCATTTTCATTCGCGCAGATTTACGTGCAAGCGAGCTTGCCGAACGCCAAGACCGGTGGCGCTCCGCCGCAACGCGTGATCACGGCGCGGCTGACAACCAAGAATAACCAGCCCATCACCGTTAACGGCAACGCGGTCGGTACCGGCGGCACGATTCTGACCGGGGCGACGATCGAGACGCCGGATCAGGTGAGCGCAGTGATCGATCTCGGCGAGGCGGGCGTCGTCGAAGTTCAACCCGGATCGAAGATTCAGCTCGACTTTGACGAGAACGGAAACGTGCGCGTGAAAGTCATCAGTGGTTGCGCGCTGACGCAGAAGAAGTCAAACGTCCTGCCGGGGGAGATGGAACTCTACACGGACAATGCTTCAGAGAAGACCGACAAGAATCGTAATCATGTCGGCGGATGCATTTTGCCTAACGGCCAGTTGGGTTCACTGCCGGGTGGAGGACTCACCGGCGGCGAGTTGACGGGAATCATTCTCGGCGGGACCGGCGGGGCGATCGTCATCGGCGCACTGACGCGCGGCGGCGAAACCAGCGGCACAACTCCGTAAGCTGCAAACAAAACTCTTTCCGACCAGGCCAGCTTTCGCAAGAGGGCTGGCTTTTTCGTCTTCAAGATTTGATCAAACGAATTCTCATCGCGACGATAGGCGTGCTCGCTTGCGCATTTGGAATTTGGCAAGCAGCTCGCGTTGGTTCTGCTCGCACGCTGGCTCGTTACGCGCTGGTCACGAACGATCGCGAAGCGGCGGCCCGCGCCGTTAGGATCTCACCCGGCGATGCTGAGACTCATGCGACGCGTGGCGTCGTGCTCCAGCACACTGAAAACTATGCCGAGGCGATTCGCGAACTGGAGCGCGCCATCCAACTGCGCCCGCGCGATTATTACCCCTGGATGATGCTGGGCGTCACGCGTGACCTGAGCGGTGACCCCAACGGCGCGCTTGAGGCTTTGCGACAATCGGTCGTGCTCGCGCCGAATTACGCCAGGACGCACTGGCAACTCGGCAACTTACTGTTACGGCTGGGCCAGACGGATGAGTCATTCAAAGAGCTTCTGTTCGCGGCCGCGAGCGATCCTACGTTCCTGCCGAACGTAATCGATTTGGCTTGGGGCATTTCGCGCGACGATCCAGCCCGGACTGTCGAAATCATGCAGCCACAAACTGATGACGACCGGTTCGCGTTGGCCATCTTTTTTGCGCAACGTCATCAGGAGAATGCCGCGCTCGATCAATTCCGCAGTCTCAAGTCTTTAGCGAACGACCGTGTTCAGGATCTTGTTCATGAGCTGCTGAACGCCGAACTTTTTGCCGGCGCCTACGACGTCTGGGCACGGCTCCACAATATACAAGCGACGCCGGCGCAACTGTTAAATGGCAGCTTTGAAGATGACGTCGTTGTGGGGCAGAAGGGGTTCGGATGGCAAATTCCGGCCGAGCCCGCGAATCTGACGATTTCAATTGATCCTTCCCAATTTCAGAGTGGATCGAGAAGTCTCCGCATAGATTTTCATGGAAACTCGAAACCTTCAGATACGCTCGCGTCGCAGTTCGTGATCGTTCAGCCCAACACGCGTTACTGGCTTACCTTTTATGCAAATTCGAAGGACTACGTTTCCGCGGCAGCGCCGATCATAACCATCAGCGATGCGGCAAACGAAAAAGCTCTCCTCGCGACGTCGCCATCGCTCGCGTCGGGCGTTGCAGGTTGGCGTCCGATATCGATGGATTTCACCACGGGGAAAGACACGCGCGCGATCAACATCACGCTTTCGCGTCAGCAATGTTCGGCTGATCCCTGTGGGGCTTTCGGCACATTGTGGCTGGATTCTTTGGCGCTGGTGAATCAACCGTCAAAGTAAGATGGCGAGTCATCCATCAAATCCGATTGACCTGTTTCGCCTCGTCGTGATAGTTTCCGCCGCAGTTCGATCAGCGCTCAACACTTGCGAAAGAACCTAAGGAGATTCCGTTGACTACTAATCCCCGGCACATAAAGCCGCTGGTGCGCAAGGATGGCCTGGTCGTTAAAGACCTGCCTGAGGAAACTCTAGTTTACGATACAGAAACCGATCGCGCGCATTGTCTGAACGAGACGGCGGCATTCATTTGGAAGCGTTGCGATGGTCGCACCACTCCTGCGCAGATTGCGCGCGAATTAAGCGGCGAGGCGAACGTTAAGCTGGACGAGCGGATCGTTTGGCTTGCCATCGATCAACTCTCGCATCATCGACTGCTGGCACAGGCACCGACCCCTCCACCAAAATTTTCCGGATTGAATCGCCGGCAAATGGTCCGCGCGCTCGGGTTCAGCGCCGCAGTGGCTATTCCCGTGATTACCTCCATCGTAGCGCCTTCTCCGGCCCAAGCGGCAAGTTGTCTCCCTGGCGGGCAACAGTGTGGGACCAGTGCGCAATGCTGCTCGGGCTTGTGCAGCGACGGCATCTGCGCGAGTACGTGATTTCCGCTCAAACAAAATGAACTCGACACCTCGGGGAGAATTGGTTTCTCGAGCGCTGACGCATTCGTGGCGGCCGCAGGTTCCGGAGACTTCCAGTTTGTCTCCTGATGAACTCAAAGCCGTGACGCCGCTGCTCTACGAATCGGGCGCCGCGGGGCTGGGCTGGTGGCGCATTCGCAATACCGCTCTTCGTAAGACGGCTGAGGGCGAATTGCTGCATCAAGCTTTTCGCCTGCTGGTGTTACGCGCCAAGGCGCATGAGACGCAAATTGAAAAACTGTTTCGTCTGTTTCGCGAACGGGAAGTTGAAGCGCTACTCGTAAAAGGTTGGGCCGTCGCTCGCTATTACCCCGAGCCGGCGCTCAGGCCGTACGGCGATATCGCTTTGCTAATCCATCCGTCGGACTTTGACCGGGCAGCGCGCGTTCTGCAAAGCGATGAAGCGCGCGATTGCCAGACGGATGCGCACGTCTGGATGTTTGAATTGGCTGATCGTCCGATAGAGGATGTGTTCGCAAGATCGCGACTTGTTCATTGTGCCGGCGAGCAAGTTCGCGTCTTATCTGACGAAGATCATTTCGCGTTGCTGTCGATTCATCTGCTGAAGCATGCAGCGTGGCGGCCGCTCTGGCTGTGCGACATTGCCATGTTGCTTGAGACGATGGCGGAAGGCTTCGACTGGGAGATCTGCTTCGGGCGAGACAAACGGCGCTTGAATTGGATACTGGCGGTCGTGGGCCTCGCCCAAAAGTTGTTGGGCGCTGAAATACCTCACGCCGGGATTGCCGAACTCGCGAAGCAGCCGCCGGACTGGCTCTCGACGCAGGTTCTGAGGAACCGGGAAATCCCGTTTGCCCATTTGCATGCTCCGCTCACGCATAACGCTCCAATTCGATCTTACTTGCGGCGGCCGCGCGGACTGCTGAAAGACCTGGCTCGGCGCTGGCCAGATCCTATCCTCGCGACAGTCACTGCGAACGGAACCTTCGGCAAGAGACCTCGAATCCGATATCAATTCGGTAATTGGGTGATACGTGCTGCTCGCCTGGCCCAGACCGGCGGCGTCGGCTGATTGCCTTTTTCGAACGCCCGCTTTTGTTGCCTCCCAGACTTCGTTCGCCGATAATCGCCGCCATCCAGGATTAGCAAGATGAGCAGTGCGCGGTTTCTCCATCAATCGTTATCAATCGCGCTGATTGCGATGCTGTTCGGCGCGCAATTAGCCGGCGCTCCCTCCATGCCCGCAGCGACGACGCAAGCTCGGGCGGAAGGACCCTTCGACGAAATGATTCAACTCCGCGCAACTGCTTCACGGAACGGCGTTCTGCTTGAGTGGACCGCGAGCTTTGAACTCGGGACTTTGGGATTCAACGTTTATCGCGTTTCGAGCGGCGCGCGCGCTCAGTTGAATTCCAGTTTAATCGCGGGAGGGGCGCTGGTCGTGCAACGCGCGCAAAGTTATTCATGGTTCGACGCCGACGGCACTCCTGATAGCACCTACGAAGTCGAATCAATCGATCTCAAAGGTGAGTCTGCAGCGGTCGCGTCGATTAGACCTTCGTGGAGTGTGACTCCTGTAACGAGTCGGCGGTCAGCTCTGCTCGCTCAACTCGGCAACGAACCACGAAAGAGCAGTGAACAGATCGCCTTGGATGAAAACAAGTCCGCAGGCTCGAATAAGTCTGGGACGATTTCGGCAGAGTCGCTAAACGATCAATGGACGATCGCAAATCAACCGGCTCTGAAGATTGGCGTGCGCACAAATGGCTGGTATCGAATCATGCAACCTGCCATGGCCACCGCGGGTTTCGATACCACGGGCGATGCCGCGAACCTTCGCCTGTTCGTCGGCGGAAATGAAATCGCTATGGGCGTCAGCCGCAGCAGTGGCCAGTTGACGGCCTCGGATTTCATCGAGTTTTGGGGGCAAGGACTGGATACCGCAACCGCTGATACGCAGATTTATTGGCTGGTAAACGGATCGCAACCCGGAAAGCGAATCGTGGCAAAGGCCGAACTCCATCCAACCGGCACAACGACACCGACAACTTCCACGATCTTACCGCCCATAAAGGTCCCACGGACTCCACTGTTTTGGTTTCCGGGAGTTACGCCGTTGTTGGGGCCGCGAGTGACTGACACGAAATCCGAGGAACCAAAATCACAACCAGCCGAACCGATTTCAGCTACGCCGGTGGCAACGCTGTCCGAGGACAATTCTATTCGACCCGCTGAAGCTTCTGCGAGGCCGGAGAAACCCTTCGCCAAGGAGCCGGATGTCTCTCTTACGCCTAAGACCAAAGAAATCTCTGCGGATGTGAAGCCTTCGCTCAACAGTCCGCCGAAACAGAAGGCAGCAACGAGCAACAGACATCTGCCCGGCCAGACTGTTCGTCGCAAACGAATTCGCAGGAAGACGCCCTCACACCGTCATCGCCATCATGCGGCTGCAGCAGTCGCGGCTACGCCAGCTTTTACGTCCTCGGTCCAACGAAAGGATCGGACGGTTTATTATTCCGCGGCACTGAATGGCGTTCAGGAAAATTATTTCGGCGCAGTAGTCTTCGGTGACGGTCCCGTCGTAACGCTCGCTCTGCATAACATCGAATTCACTTCAACCGCGCCGGCGCAACTGCAAGTCGCGCTACAGGGTGTCTCTGTCGAGACCCATCAAGTCAAAGTCTTCATCAATGGTTCGCTGGCCGGGACGATTTCGTTCGCGAATCAAAATGCGGTCACGCAAACATTTTCGCTTACCAACTCGTGGCTTGTGGAGGGCGACAATGCGATCAAGCTTGTGCCCGTCGGCTCGAGCCACGACACCAGCGTTGTCGATTACCTCCGGGTTAGTTATCCGCACAGCTTTCGCGCCGACTCTGACGCGTTGCAGTTCAATCTCAGGTCAACGCAATCGGCGCGAATCGATGGATTCAGTGTCGGGAACATTCGGGTGCTTGATATTTCGGATCCGAGTAACGTTCAGGTACTCCATCCCATTATCGAAAGCAGCGGCGCCGGCTTCGCCGCGACGATTCCCGCAGGCGATCGCGGCAAGGCGAGGAGATTGATCGCGCTTCCAGCCAACCGGATTTCCCAGCCTGCTTTGCTTACGTTGAATCAACCGTCAACTCTGAACCGAAACACCAACGCGGCCGATTTTCTCATTATCTCTTACGAAGATTTTATGCCCGCGCTGCCGCCGCTAGTAGCGCAGCGACAAGCGCAGGGCTTCACGGTCATGGTCGTGGATGTCGAGAATATTTTCGACGAATTCAGCTATGGTGTGCACAACCCACAGGCAATTCGCGATTTCTTGGCGCTCGCCAAGACGACCTGGGCGCGCGCGCCCTCTTACGTTTTACTGGTGGGCGACGCCAGCTTTGACCCGCGAAATTATTCAGGCGCCGGCTATTTCGACTTCGTTCCCACAAAGGAGATCGACACTGGCGTCGCGACTGAGCAGACTGCGCTGGAAACTGCTTCCGATGATTGGTTCACGGACTTCAACGGCGACGGCATCGCGGACATCAGCACGGGGCGTCTGCCGGTCAGGACGCTTGCGGAAGCAAACCAGGTCGTCTCGAAAATTGTGAACTACGCGCCGGCAAATACGCCGCAGAGCGCCATGCTCGTGGCTGATTCGCAAGGCACTTACTATGTTAATTTCGAGGCCGCGGACGATCAGGTTGGCGCCACGCTGCCGGGAACGATGGCGCTTCAGAAAGTCTATCGGCGTCTTCAAGCTTCCGACGCGGATGCGCGCGCTAACATCATCTCGAATTTCAATTCCGGCCAGGCGGTCACGGTTTATTCCGGCCACGGCAACGTAAACATCTGGGGCGGATCGATTTTTACTTCTAACGATGCCGCCGCGCTGACGAATGGAAACCGGCTGCCTTTCGTAGCGGTGATGGATTGTCTAAACGGATACTTCGCCGATCCCACGCTGCAGAGTCTTTAGTGAAGGCGCCAAACGGCGGCGCCGTGGCAAGCTTCGCATCTTCAGGCTTAACGATTCCGGACGGTCAGCACCAGATGGGCTTGAAGATGTTTCAGTTGTTGTATGGCGCGAACGCGATTGCGATCGGCGACGCTAGCCGGCAGGCGAAGCTCGCGACTAACGATCTGGACGTGCGGCGTACCTGGCTTCTGTTCGGCGATCCTTCGATTAAGATTCGTTGAGCGTTACTCTCGATCATGAAGAATCGAAAGATAGGCCGTCCACGGACCAACTGCATCGCGATAAACCTTGGCCATTGTTCGCGACACTTGCGCGATGTGATCAAGATCGTGCACGACCCACGTCGCCAGCAACTGGCCCAACGTAACCTCACCAAGTTGGGGATGTAATCCCTTCCGGCGCAAATCATCTGTCGTCAGATTCATCTCCACGAGCGCCGCTACGTTCTCCCGCCGCAGTCTGGCAAACTCCTCCAGTAAATCGCCGAGACTCTTGCCCTGGCTTTCGTGGAATTGCGCGAGGCGATCAAAAGTCTCAAAGGCTTTCGTTTCACCAGCGAGGATGTGACGCGCACGCGGAATCCAATCAGTTCGCTCGCCGTGAATCAAATGGCCGATGACGTCGTACGGCGACCAGGTTCCTTCTCGCTCGGTTGCAGTAATCCAAACATCCGGCAAGCCTTTGAGTAAGCCGGTAAGAGTTTCCGGTGTCCGTTGTAATATGGCGACCGCCTCGTCCAATTTCACTTCAGCAGAACTCATCGTCGCGATTATCCGAAGAACACTTCTGCGATGCGGTAGATTTCTTCATCCAGCCGCTTCAATTCGCCCACGGCGTCCGTCAGTGGAATGCTGATGATGCGATTACCTCGCAGCGCGGCCATCTGGCCCCAATGCCCGGCGCGGACCATTTCGTAAGCCTTGATGCCGAACCGCGTCGCCAAAATTCGATCGAACGCGGTGGGCGAACCGCCGCGTTGCACGTAACCCAATTTCGTGACCCGCGTCTGAATGTCGGTGCAGCGTTCGATCTCGGCGGCCAGCGCCTCGCCAATTCCGCCGAGACGATTATGACGATAGATCGCGTTGGTTTGCTCCTCAGTGAGAAAATCTTCATCGGGATGCGGATGTGCATCCTCAGCAACAACGACGATGGAAAAGGCGCGCCCATCTTTTTTTCGGCCTCCCAAAAGATCGCAGACTCGCGAGATGCGGAACGGATGTTCCGGAACCAGCACGACATCGGCGCCGCCGGCAATTCCACCGTATGCGGCGATCCAGCCGGTGTGACGGCCCATAACCTCGACCACCATAACACGATGATGCGATTCAGCCGTTGAATGCAGCCGATCGATCGCGTCGGTCACGATCGAAACCGCCGTGTCGAATCCAAAGGTGAAATCGGTCCCGCAGATATCGTTGTCGATGGTCTTTGGAATTCCCACCAGCGGAAGCTGATGCTTCTGCCAAAGATCGCGCGCTGCCGACAACGAACCTTCGCCACCAACGACGATTAGGCCATCGAGGCGATGAAGCTTCCAATTCTCTACGAACTTCGCCAGGCAATTTTCGTCTTTAGTGGGATTGAAACGAGACGTCCCCAGGATTGTCCCGCCGCGCGGCAGAATCCCGGTAACCACGGAACGCGTCAGCGGTGTCACTTCATTTTCGAAAAGGCCGAGATAGCCGTTGCGGATGCCGAGGACTTCAACGTCATCGGCGCTGGCGCAGCGAACTACGGCGCGAATCGCTGCGTTCAGGCCAGGACAATCACCACCGGCTGTTAGAATCCCAATTCGCATGATGAGCAGTTTGTGTTTTATGATCATTGCGCAATCAGGGGCAAAGAGCAAAGCGCGAAGGACTCGAAATCGGGGATGAGTATTGAGAACGAAAGGCCTGGGGAAATAAGCCAACCGTTGATCCTGGCGATTGAAACCGCCACGCGATCGGGCAGCGTGGCCGTCACGCGTGGCGAACAGGTCTTGTCTGCGCGAGTTGGCGACGCGTCAATTTCGCACTCGACAAATCTCATTGAAATGATCGACGCGGTCCTGAACGAAGCGAAGGCAGAACTTTCCGATGTCGATTTGTTCGCGGTGGCTGTCGGCCCGGGAAGCTTCACCGGCCTGCGCATCGGGCTGGCAACGGTCAAGGCATTCGCCGCAGTTACATCACACGCGATCGTGGGTGTCTCCACGCTGGCGGCAATCGCGCACGCCGCGGAAGTTGAGGGACTAGTTGTTTCACTCTTGCCCGCGGGCCGAGGCGAAGTTTTCGCGCAAAGTTTTTCTGTGCGGGAACGACAAGTAATTGCGCTTGACGAAGCGTCGCATCTCAGTCCGGCGGAAACGTGGGAACGATATGGCCAGATGCAGGAACTACACTGGGCCGGAGAAGGAGTGCAAAAGTTGGCAGATTTTCGCGAGGCAATTTCACCCGAAACAGCGCTTTCAGGAAGAATGCTCGCGGAGTCAGTTGCCGCATTGGCATTGAAAGATTTTCGTGAAGGGAAGTCGGTCACAGCGGATGAGCTACAAGCGATCTACGTTCGTGCTTCGGACGCAGAGATAAACGAGAAATGGCGACTACAGAACGAGCAGCAGTCCGCTCAGGTGTAAAGTTCTCTGTCGATCGCATGGTCGAACATGATTTGCTCGAAGTCTGTGCGATCGAGCAGATGAGCGACTTGAGCGCCTGGGGCTGGGACGCTTATCACAAAGAGATGGAGTCCGGCGGCGACACGATCATGCTGGTAGCGCGTACTGATTTGGCTTTTCATCAGAATGAAATTGCCGGTTTCATCGTGGCGCGGATAATCGCTGATGAGGTACACGTAAATAACGTCGCGGTCAGACCCGACTTTCGCGGTCAGCGACTGGGTTCGACGCTGTTGCGGAGAGCCTTGGAACAAGGAAGGCTGAAAGGCGCAAACGTCGCGCGCTTGGAAGTTAGGGCGGGAAATCAAGCGGCCCAGAGGCTGTATGAGCGCTGCGGGTTTGAGGTCGATGGACGGCGTAAGAACTATTATCGAGAGCCGACCGAAGACGCCCTCTTGATGAGTTCACGGCTTACTTCCGCGATCCGCTGATATGTGTCCTGGCTCACAACTTTGGCCATATCAGTCTTGATCTGACGTGATGGCTTGGGATAACATTTCGGTCATGACGAACTGCCCCAGGCAATTCTCACAGCTCGGCACTTTCTTTCCAACACAATCAATCGAGAGGAGAATACTGATATGGAAATGTCAAAGGCGGACAGCCTCAAAGAGGAACTAATGGCGAGCAATCCCGAATTCCGGGAATTGGCTCGCGAGCACGGCCGTTACGAAGAGCGTTTGAGTGAATTGTCCGCACTTGCATACCCCAGTGATGAGGAACAGTTGGAAGAGGTTACGCTGAAGAAGAAAAAGCTTGCCATCAAAGACCAGATGTATTCACTAATGGTTCAAGCTGAAAGAGCAACCACCACGCATTGATTTTACGCGACGCGGCGAGATGTCGTCTGCGTCATTTAATTTGGATTGTTGAAGCGGGGCCGACAGGCATGGTCTGTTGCGCCCCGCGTTTGTTATACGGACGGAGAGGTTCTTGAGAGCAGTCGAGACGACTGCGTACCCAAAATGGTCCGCGACGGAATTCCATTCGTAATTGCTCCTTTGGCTCTCGCGGCGATTCCAGTCGTGTTCGGCTACTGGTGGTTGGCGATTCCATTCTTGTTTCTCGCTGCCTTCATGGCCTACTTTTTTCGCGATCCGAAACGCTCGATTCCGCTCGAGCCGGGCATCATTGTGGCGCCGGCGGACGGCCGCGTGACCAAGGTTCGCCCTGCCGACTCAAATAACGCCGAGTCGCTCGTGAGCATCTTTCTTTCTCCGTTCGACGTGCATATCAATCGCTCGCCGATCGAGGGCGAGATCGTGGATATTGCTTACAAATCGGGCAAATTCGTGATGGCCACGCGCGAAGACGCGAGGCTGCTGAACGAGCAAAATACGCTGATAATTCAGGGCGATAATCTCACCGTCAAATGCACGCAAATCGCCGGAATCCTGGCCAGGCGAATTGTTTGTTGGAAGCGGCGCGGTGAAAGAGTAAAATGCGGGGAACGTTTTGGCATGATTAAGTTCGGCTCGCGAACAGATTTGCTAATGCCGCATCAGGTTGAAATCGTAGTGCGCGAAGGAATGCGTGTTCGTGGCGGCGAAACCATAATCGGGAAAATCAAAGCTTGAGCTTTCCGCGCTTACAACAACCCAGCCCGCGCTTTGGGCCTTCGCCCGAACCTTCAGGTCACAAAGGCCTGAAGAAGGGCGTCTATCTCGTGCCGTCGTTTTTCACGGCACTCAACATCCTCGCCGGGTTCTATTCTCTAATGACTACGATGAGTGCCTTTCGGATGCTCGGGTCTCCGAATGTGCCTCTCGACGGAGTAGCCAGACGGCTGGACTATGCCGCGATCGCGATTGGTTGGGCGTTCGTATGCGACATGCTTGACGGTCGTATCGCGCGGATGACGAAGAGCACGACGGAAATCGGAATCCAGCTTGACTCGATGGCGGATATCGTTTCGTTTGGCTTGGCGCCATCGATTCTCGCGTACGTCTGGGGTTACGGAACGACGCTTCAGGACTGGAGCAATGCGAGCCAGCTCGCGTGGTTCGTTTCGTTCATGTTCGTGATTTGCGGCGGCTTCCGGCTTGCGCGATTCAATGTGCAGGCGTCCCGCCCACGTCCATTAGCCGAAGGGACATCCCGCGTAGATAAGAAGTCATTCATTGGCTTGCCCATTCCCGTTGCCGGATGCATGGTCGCGGCGATTGTGCATTTCGCGCCGACACCTCTGAAATACACGCCGCACAAAAGCGAAGTGCTGGCGATCCTCATGATGATTCTGATGGCATTCCTGGGATTGCTGATGGTTAGCACGTTGCGCTTCACCAGCTTCAAGTCAATCGGCACGGGGCGGCGCGACGCGCGCCTGGTGGTGGCGCTGATTGCCCTGGTCGGACTTATTTATTTGTACTCGCAGTGGGTTCTGCTGATTCTCGTCACCGCATACGTCGTCCATGGCATGCTTTCGCGTGGACTTACCTCACTCACGCATCGCTCTCCCGATAAAGCAGAGATGCGCGAAATCTAAGATTCCTTTTTCAGCTCGATTATTTTGGCGGCGCGAAGGCGAGCAGCCCGTGTGGCGTGCTAATCAATACCAGCTTGTCGATCGAAATCGGGGCAGCGGCGCTGCTGTTTTCTTCGCCGAGCGGCAAACTGTTCGACTGCTTTCCGTCGCGCAGACTAAGGACGACCGCTGAATCTGTCGAAAAAGGCGTGAAGAGAGCGCCATCAGCCGAAGTCAATGGACGCGCGGAGATTCTTCCCGGAAGTTGACGCCGCCACACCAGCGATCCTTTATTCAGGGACAAAAAATAGACGAAGTTGTCGAGGGACGACGCGAGCAAACCGTCATCAATCGCCGTTACGGCTTGGACCGCTGCACCCGTCCGCCGGTGCCACTTTAGCTTGCGGCGAGTTTCACTGAATGCATAGACGTTCGCGTCCGCCGAGCCGAAATAGACCACGTTGTCCTTGACCGCGATACCTTGGATCGCGGCCCGCGCCTTGTACTGCCATGACAGCTCGCCAGTCTTTGTGGCCAGAGCGCGCAGAATGCCGCCGCTGCTGCCAAAATAGACCGCGTTGCCGGCAATCAACGGTTGGCCGGTGAATTCTTCAGCGTACTGATTGCTCCAAAACGAGAGACCCGTGCGTTTGTCGAATGCGTAAATATGGCCATCGATGCTGCCGCCGAAGATGCTCGAGTCGTTCGTTGCCAAGCCTCCAGTCAGCGGCGCCGGCAGCGTCCTCATCCACAAGGTCACGCCGGTAGTTTTGCTGATGGCGCGCAGCGTTCCATGAACGTGATTCTGTTCCCGCTCTGCGTAGCGCGTCGCAACGTAAACGCAGCGATCGTCAGCTACGGGTGACGCGGAAAACTCGCCGCCTGTTTCAGCTCTCCATAACAACTTACCGTCCGCCGCGTTGAGCGCAAGGAGCAGGCCAGCGCCGAGAGGCACAAAAGCCGCCTTGTCGTCTGAGGCTGGTGTCAGATCGGTCATGCGATCGCTGTGATACTGCCAGAGCACTGTCAGAGGCTGCGACAACACCAATCCATCATCGGCGCTCTTCGAGAGAGCCAACGCGGGACACACCAGCCACAACCAGAGCAAGCACAAAGCAATAATTTTGAGTCTTTTGCGGGAGGCGCAAATTCGAGTGTTCATGTAGTTGTAGCGGATGGTTGTGTCGAGTGCCTTTGCGGCTTTCTAAATCCCAAACCTATAATCCAGGTTCTCCATTCGTTTGCTTTTGACGTTCAGCTTGCTCCGGATGTTTTCTTTTTTGCCAACCAACAGTCATGAAAGAATAATCATACTCGACTTTGGTTCGCAGTACACTCAGCTCATCGCGCGGCGTGTGCGCGAAGCCGGCGTTTACTGCGAGATTCTGCCATTCAATACGCCGACTGATCGGATCAAGTCTCACCAGCCGCGCGGGCTGATTCTCTCCGGCGGCCCATCCTCTGTTTACGACGATCAGGCGCCGCGATCCGAAAAAGATCTCATCTCAATCGTCGGCTGTCCTGTGCTCGGAATCTGTTACGGCTTGCAATTGATGGCGCATGAAATGGGCGGCGAAGTAAAGCCGTCCAGCAATCGTGGTTACGGTTATGGACGCCTTCGCGTCGTTGACGGAACGACCCGCTTGTTTGGAGGACTGCCGGCGGAAATTGACGTGTGGCTAAGTCACGGTGACCGCGTCACAAAGTTACCGACCGGCTTTCACATGACTGCCGAGACTGACGAAGGAGTCAATGCATTTGAGAATCCCGAGCGCGAAATCTATGGAGTGCAGTTTCATCCTGAAGTCGCACACACGCCGCTCGGCGCGCAGATTCTGCGAAATTTTCTGTTCGAAATATGTAAATGCCGCGGGGACTGGTCGCCCGCCGCGGCTATCGACGAGCAGGTCGCGCGCATTCGCGAAACTGTCGGCGAAAACGATCGTGTGATTTGCGGCATATCCGGTGGCGTTGATTCGTCAGTCGCCGCGGCACTCGTGCATCGAGCGATCGGCGATCGGCAGACCTGCCTGTTCATCAACAATGGCTTGCTGCGCGAAGGTGAATTCGAAACGGCATTGTCGCTGTTAAAGCAGAGCGTGCATTTGAACATCGTCGGCGTTGATGCGAGCGAGACGTTCTTGAAAGCACTGGCCGGCGTCGTCGATCCGGAGCAAAAACGAAAAATCATCGGCGCGACTTTTATCGATGTTTTTGATGCGGAAGCCAACAAGATCGGCGACGTAAAGTTTCTGGTGCAGGGAACTCTCTACCCCGACGTAATTGAATCAGTCTCGGTCCGCGGCCCGTCGGTCACCCTCAAGAGTCATCACAACGTCGGCGGCTTGCCTGAGACGATGAACTTGAAGCTGATCGAACCTCTCCGCGAACTCTTCAAAGATGAAGTTAGGATTATCGGCCGCGAACTCGGCGTTCCAGATGAAATTCTCAACCGCCATCCTTTTCCCGGGCCAGGACTTGCCGTGCGCGTGCTCGGCGATATCACGGAAGAGCGTCTCAGGATTCTCCGCGCGGCTGATCGAATTTTCGATGAAGAGCTGCGTCGCGCCGATTTGTATGGCGCAGTCTGGCAAGCGCTGGCTGTGCTACTTCCCGTGGCCACGGTCGGTGTGATGGGCGATGAGCGCACCTACGAACGCGTTATCGCCATTCGCGCCGTCACCAGCGTCGATGGCATGACTGCGGACTGGGCGAGGCTGCCGCATGATCTCCTCGCGCGTGTCTCGTCCCGAATTGTTTCAGAAGTGAAGGGCGTCAACCGCGTCGTTTACGACATCAGCACGAAGCCACCGAGCACGATTGAGTGGGAATAGCTGTGCTATGCGCGCAAATAAATCCTGTCAACATGTTGTTCAGTTGATCGCTCCCGGCCACGTGATATAGTGTGACGCTGAACAGACACGGTTTCTCCACGCGCTGTTCATTCACGAGTCACAATCATGCAGGACAAGGGCTTCGTTCATCTTCATTTACATACCGACTACAGCCTTCTCGACGGCGCAATTCAAATAAAACCTCTCGCCGAACGTACCGAAAAGCTCGGCATGAACGCGTGTGCCATGACTGACCACGGCAACATGTACGGCGCGATCTCTTTCTACAACACGATGAAGTCGAAAGGGATCAAACCGATTATTGGTTGCGAGACTTACATCGCGGCGACGAATCGCCAGGATCGGACGGCGCGAAACATCGGCGGAGAGAAAGCCAACTTTCATCTGATTCTGTTGGCGCAGAATTACGAAGGCTATCGCAATCTTTCGCGCCTAACGTCTAAAGCATTCACCGAAGGTTTCTATTACAAGCCACGCATCGACAAAGAACTTCTGGCGCAACACAGCAAAGGCCTGATCGCGCTATCGTCATGCATGTCAGGTGTGCCGTCGGCGCTGCTGGCGCAGGATCGTTTTGATGAGGCCGCGGCGCAGGCGTTAGAGTTCGAACAAATCATGGGGAAGGGAAATTACTTCCTCGAGATTCAAGAGCATGGGCTGGAACCGCAAGCGCGAATTCGCAAGCCGCTGGTTGAACTCTCGAAGCGAACAGGCATTCCTTTGGTCGCGACTAACGATGCGCATTACCTGATGCCGGATGACGCGCGCGCGCACGACATTCTGCTGTGCATCGGATCGGGCAAGACGGTCACCGATCAGAATCGGCTGAAGTACGGCACGCCAAATTTCTACGTGCGGTCGCCGGAAGAGATGTGGCGCATCTTCGGCGACGAGCTTCCTGAGGTCTTGCAGCGCACGGTCGAAATTGCCGAGCGCTGCGAACTGAAACTGCCCGAGGGCGTCAACTATCTACCGAACTATCCGATACCTGACTCAGACGCGGGACTGTCGGCGAACGAATACTTCGAAAAGACCGTGCGCAACGGTTATCAGACGCGAAAGGCCCAGGTTTGGGATCTCGCTGCGGCCCGGGGCGAGCTTAAGCACACCTTCGAGGAGTACGAGCAGCGACTCTTCCATGAGATCGAAGTCATCAAGCGGATGGGTTACGCGGGCTACTTCCTGATCGTTTGGGACTTCGTGCGATACGCGAAGGATCACGGAATTCCCGTTGGCCCGGGGAGAGGCTCGTCGGCCGGTTCACTCGTCGCGTTCTGCCTGGGAATTACCGACATCGATCCGCTGAAGTACGACCTCTTCTTCGAGCGATTCTTGAACCCGGAACGCATCTCGATGCCGGATATCGACATCGACTTCTGCGTGCGCGGTCGCGCGGAAGTCATCAATCACGTGTCGAAGCTCTATGGGCGCGACTCAGTCTGTCAGATTGTGACATTCGGGACCTTAGCCTCGAAAGCAGCCATCAAAGACGTGGGTCGCGCGCTCGATATGCCTTACGCCGAGGTCGATCGGATCTCGAAGATGATTCCGCCGCCCGTCCGCGGACGCAACGTCAGCATCGAGCAGGCAATTGAACAAGTACCTGAACTTCGCAAGATGACGGAGACGAACGATCAAGTTCGCGACCTAATCGATTTGGCTCGCCGGCTTGAAGGCTGCGCGCGACACGTCTCAGTCCATGCGGCTGGCGTCGTCATCACGCCGGAACCTCTTCAGGAACTCATTCCGATCGCAGTTTCGGCCAAGGATGAAGTCACCACTCAGTACGAAATGACCGACCTGGAGAAGGTTGGCGTGCTGAAGATGGACTTCCTTGCGCTTAACACGCTTACCATTATAAGCGACTGCTTAAAGAGCATAAAGCATTCGCTTAGCGAAGATATTGACTGGTCGAAGGTTTCGCTTAACGACGAGCAGGCTATGCAACTGTTTGCCGAAGGGAAGACTGACGCGATCTTTCAGTTTGAATCGGGCGGCATGCAGGAGATTTGTCGCAAGCTGAAGCCGAAGGGTATCGAGGATCTTTCCGCGCTTAACGCGCTCTATCGACCGGGCCCAATCGATGGCGGCATGGTCGATGACTTCATTCTCCGGCATCACGGCAAGAAGAGCGTTCGCTATATCGTGCCTGAGATGAAAGAGATTCTTGAGAACACTCAGGGAGTCATCGTCTATCAGGAACAGGCGATGCTGCTCGCGCAGAAGCTGGCCGGCTATTCGATGGCTGAAGCCGACAGCCTGCGCAAGGCCATGGGCAAGAAGAACCGCGAGGAGATGGCGCGTCAGGAGCAGAAGTTCATTCTCGGCGCGGTCGCGCGCGGCATCAAGCAGGACAAGGCGCAGCAGATTTTCTCTCTCATGGCCCAGTTCGCCGATTACGGTTTCCCAAAGGCGCACAGCGTGGCTTACGCGTATCTCGCGTTTCAGACGGCTTACCTCAAGGCGCATTACCCCGAGCATTTCTATGCCGCGGTGCTCTCGAACGAAATTGACGACACGGCGAAAGTATTTCGCTACACGAAGGGGATGCGGTCGCAAGGCATCGCATTGCTGCCTCCTGACGTGAACGAGAGCGAAACCGGATTCACGGCGTTGAAGGGCGCGATTCGTTACGGCCTGGCAGCGATCAAGGGAATCGGCGTCGCGAGCGTTCACGCGATCATGAAAGCGCGTCAGCACGGCCCGTTCAAGTCGCTGTTCGATTTCACGGAGCGGCTTGAGGAGGGCGCGATTAACAAGCGCGTGCTCGAAGGTTTGGTTTGCAGCGGTGCATTCGACTCGCTCAAAGCTGAGGGCTTTACGAGCAATGAATGGCGCGCGCGGCATTTCGCGGCAATTGATTCGGCGTTAGCGCAGTCGGCCCGAGCGCGACGCACGAAGGCCTTGGGTCAAAACGATCTATTTGGTGGCGCTGAATTACCTGCGCCTGATCCAGTCGCCGAGCTGCCCAAAGCCGCAGCCTGGTCAGCCATGGAGATGCTGACCGCCGAAAAGAAGGCTCTCGGCTTTTACATCACGGGGCACCCGCTTGATGCGCACCTCGAAACTATTTCCCATCTCGCTGCGATTACGTCTGCGGACTTAGCCCAGAAGGAATCTGGCACGCGCGCGACGATGGCCGGATTGGGTCGCGGCCTGCAACTCAAAACCACGAAGAAGGGCGATCGGTTTGCCATCTTCAATCTTGAAGATCAAGCAGGCTCCGTCAAGTGCGTGGCGTGGCCCGAACCTTATCGGCGCGCCAGTTCGACTCTCGTTGACGAAGCCACCATCGTGGTCAACGGCCGCGCGGAAATCACTGATGAAGGCGCCGTTTCGCTCATCGTAGAGAAGGTGACGGAGTTGACTCAGGCCGTCCAACAGAAAGCAACCGAATTGATTATTCGATTGCCGCCGGGTGAAGATAATGCCGCGAAGTGCGAAGAAGTTAAGCAGGCGCTGGAACGCGCGCCAGGCGATTGCGAAGTATTCATTGAGGCGAACACGAGCGACAGCACCGTGCGAATTCGCGCGCATCCTTCGTTGAAGGTGCAGGGAAGTGTGGAACTCGAGTCAGCTTTGCGTAATTTGGGTTGTGAAGTAATTTGGGATGGCTTCTCGGCCTCGCGTGTGGCCGTAGCCTCAGCTTAAGAATCGATGGCAAAAACACCCAAACAGAGTTCTCGCAGCGCGTTTGAGCGCGTTCAACTCGCGCGTCATCCTGAACGGCCTTACACGCTGGATTTCGTCGAGCGTATTTTTGAAAACTTCACTGAAATACACGGAGATCGCCGCTACGCTGACGATCCCGCCGTCGTGTGCGGCTTTGCTCGCTTCCACGGCATGCCCGTGCTCGTCGTGGGACAACAGAAAGGGCGCGACACAAAGCAACGGCAGTTTAGAAACTTCGGCATGCCGAAACCTGAAGGCTATCGCAAAGCCATTCGCGCGATGAAGCTCGCAGAAAAATTTGATCGACCCATTTTCACTTTTATCGATACGCCCGGCGCCTATCCCGGCATCGATGCGGAAGAGCGCGGCCAGGCCGAAGCGATCGCCTACAACTTGCGTGAGATGGCGAAGCTCACCGTGCCGATTCTCGTGACGGTGATCGGTGAAGGCGGATCCGGTGGGGCGCTAGCCATCGGCGTGGGCGATCAAGTGCTGATGTTGGAGAATTCGATTTATTCGGTGATCTCGCCCGAAGGTTGCGCGGCGATTCTTTGGAAAGACTCAGGCCAGGCGGCACGCGCGGCGGAAGAACTGCGACTCACGGCCAAGGAATTGCGCGAAGAAGGCATCGTCGATCAGGTCATCGACGAGCCAAAAGGCGGCGCGCAGAACTCTCATGACGAGGCGGCCCGGCTACTCGATTCGGCGTTGTGTGAAAGATTGGCCGAGTCGTCCACTCAATCTGTCGCAGAGCGTCTGACTCGGCGCTATCAGAAACTGCGTGAGTTGGGTAAGTGGGGAACTCGCGCAGACAACTCCTAACCAAAACTAAAAAGGAACGTCATCATCGGTGAGATCCGTCGGCTCAGGTCCGGCATTAGCCGGCGCTGCGGCCGCGCGTGCTGACGGCGGACCCGCATCTTCACCGCGAGCACCACCGCCAATGAACTGCATATCGGTCGCGTTCACTTCCAACGAATGACGCTTATTTCCGTCGCGGTCGGTGTACTCCTCGACGCGCAGACGGCCCTCGATATAAACCGGCCGCCCGCGTTGCAGATACTGCGAGGCGGTCTCTGCTTGCCGGCCCCAAAGCGTCACGCGAAACCACGTGGTGATGTCGTTGTTTTCGCCGGTGTTGCGATCCTTGCGGCGCTCATTCGTGGCAAGGCTGAAGCTGCAAACGGGCGTGCCTTGCGGCGTGTAACGCAACTCAGGATCGCGACCCAAATTGCCAACCAAAATAATCTTATTGAAAGACATGATGCTCTCCGGTGGTCTTGCTCCGTTGACGGGAGATTTAGATTTTCGAACGAGGCGCGATACTAACTGTCGCCGCGCAGTGCGTCAAGCTTTTGACCTGCAAATGCACGTTAGAAACGTTTCGATGAAATCTGTTAGACTCGTGTCGCAAACGATGAGCACGAGCGTTTATCTGGAAACTTTCGGGTGTCAAATGAACGTCGCCGACAGCGAGCGCGCCGACGTGCGCCTGCGCGCTGCCGGATTCGATCTTTCGACATCGCCGGAAGACGCGGACGTCATCCTTTTCAATACTTGCTCAGTTCGTGAGCGAGCCGCGCACAAAGTCTTCACGCGCATCGGCGAAGTGCGCCGTCAAAGGATCGGGAGCGAGCCCGTCGTCGGCGTGATGGGTTGCGTCGCGCAACTGGAAGGCGATTCGATTTTTGATGCAAGCCCTTTGGTGAATATCGTGGCGGGCACGCGCGCCACGGATCGCTTGCCGCAGTTGATTTCGCGCGCGCTGCAGGGTGAACGTCGCGTGCTGGACCTCGATGAACGCGCTGAAGGCGAAGTTTGGGACGTACCAGCCAGCGATCGAACTTCTAAGCATGTGGCGTTTGTGCCGATCATCGAGGGCTGTAATAAGTTCTGTACGTACTGCATCGTCCCGTACTCGCGTGGTCGCGAAAAGAGCCGCCTCGCTTCTGACATCGTTGCCGAGATTCACGCACTGCGGAGTTATGGCTACAAGGAAATTCATCTCATCGGGCAAAACGTAAACAGCTATCGACCGAAGACCGACGACGGATTGGAAGGTTTCAAAGGTGCGACTCCTTTCTGCCGCTTGCTGCGCGCCGTCGCCGCGACCGGGATGGAGCGAATAAAGTTCACGACTTCCTTTCCGCGCGACTTTCATCCGGACATCGTGGCGGCTATCGACGAGAATGAAAATCTTTGCGAGTGGATTCATTTGCCTGTACAGTCTGGCAGCGATCGAATTCTGCGCGCCATGCGTCGCGGACACACCGCCGGCGATTACTTGAAACGGATCGACGCGGTGAAAAACGCGCGACGCAAGATGTCGATAACCAGTGATATCATCGTCGGGTTTCCCGGCGAAACGCGCGAAGATTTCGGCAAAACAGTGAAGTTGGTTGAGCAAGTCGGCTACGACGGGCTTTATATCTTCAAGTATTCCGAACGCCGTGGAACGCCGGCGGCAAAACTTGATGATGACGTAAGCCGGGAAGAGAAAGCGGCCCGATTTGCGCAACTGGAAGAAGCGCAGCGGAAGCTTCAGCAGAAGATTTATGACAGGTATGTCGGTCGCGTCCTTGACGTACTGGTCGAACGTCCCAGTTCAAAATCCGAACGCGACATGACTGGTCATTCGACTTGCCACAAGGTCGTAAACTTTCCCGGCGACGTTTCGATGCTCGGAAAAGTGAAGTCAGTTCGCGTTACGGCGGCGAAACAAAACAGTCTCTACGGTGAAATAATCAGCGCCCCTTAGTTTTTAGTTTTGTGTACAATAGGGCAGAGAGCCATGGAAATCGAAGTTAAGATTCGCGCGTTGATGATGGATCCCAACAGCGGTACGCCCATCATCATTCTCAAAGACGTGAACAGCGAAACGATGCTTCCGATTTGGGTGGGCGCGTACGAAGCGAATGCTATCGCGCTCGAGATTGAAAAGATTGCGCCGCCACGGCCAATGACGCATGACCTGTTGCGCAATTTGATTGTCGAGCTGGGATTGACAGTTGATCGGGTCGTGGTAACGTCGCTGCGTGATAACACGTTCTACGCGGTGATTGAAATGTCCGGGGAAGACGGTGAACCGATGCGGCTGGACTCGCGGCCTTCAGACGCGATCGCGTTGGCCTTGCGCGCGGATTGCCCGATCTTCGTGGACAGCGAAGTCATCCAGGCTTCAAAAAATTCAGTCACCAGCGACGAAGAAGGCGTAGCCGAACACGAGGGTAGCGAAGAAGAATGGCCCGACGTAATCGGCGACGCGAGTGATTTGACGATGTAGCTTTGATCAGGGTTTAGGGGGTTGGTTGGAGGGTGTAGTGAACAAGAGGATGTTACCCTAAAACCAAATCCCTACTCCCAAAGCCCCAAACGACTTGATAATCGCAATCACTAATCAAAAAGGCGGAGTCGGAAAAACAACGACCGCCATCAACCTCGCCGCCGCGTTTGCTCGACGCGGATCAAAGACGCTTCTCCTGGACCTCGATCCTCAGGCCAACAGCTCGATTTCATTTCTTGACCCGCTGACTATCACTCGTTCAGCTTACGAGCTGATGATGGACGGGCAGGGAACTGAAGAGCTTCCCGTTTACAAAACAACGATTGAAAATCTCGACATCGTGCCGGCAAGAATCAGCCTGGCGAAACTTGAATCGAAACTTGTTGGTGACTTCGATGCTCCATTCCGTTTGAAAGACCGCATGGAGCCGCTGCGCAAGACTTACAAAACCATCGTCATCGACACGCCGCCGACGCTGGGATTGATCACGGTGAACGCGCTGGTGGCTTCGACGCACGTGCTGGTTCCGATTCAGTCGTCCTATTTCGCGCTCGAAGGAACTGACGATTTGCTCGAAACGATCGAGAAGGTCAAAGCGCGACCGAATCCAAAACTGGAAATGCTCGGCGTGCTGGTAACGCTGCATGACAAGCGCACGACGCTGGGCAGGGAAGTTTACGAGCAGATTCGCCGCGTGTTTGGCGGAAAACTTTTCGATACCGTGATCACGAAAAGTGTCCGGCTGGAAGAATCTCCGGCCTACAAGGAATCGATTTTTACGTTCGCGCCGCAATCATCCGGCGCCAAAGAGTACGAAAAACTTTGCAACGAGGTATTGAGCCGTGCCTAGAAGAGGTTTGCCCGCGGGCTTAAGCATGCGTCACGACGCGCACTACGTCGAAGAGTTGACGCAAACGAAAACCACCCACGTCGGACGCTTGCTGCCGATCGACAAACTCGATCCGAACCCCGATCAACCGCGCACAGAGAT
>JAJPKD010000151.1 GCA_021323895.1 Acidobacteriota bacterium
CACCGAGACACCAAAGTTGGTTGATGCGATTCGCAATGGCGAGTGCGACCTCGCTTTTGGCTCGCGCGCTTTGGATCGAAGTCTAATCGGCGTGCACCAGCCATGGCGGCGCGAGCAGGGTGGGCGCGTCTTTAATTTGATTGTGCGTTTGGCGACGGGCTTGCCGTTCTGGGACACGCAGTGCGGGTTCAAGGCCTTTCGCATGAGTGTCTGCCGGCCTTTGATCGAAGCGGCGCAGATTGATCGGTTCGGCTTTGATGTCGAGTTGATCTATCTTGCGCACCTGGCGCAGTTGCGGCTGTGTGAAGTTCCCGTGCGTTGGGACCACAGCGAGGGCGGCGCGCTGGCTTCGTCGAGTAACTACTCGCGCGACAGCCTGCGCATGATCAATGAAGTCCGCCGCATTCGCGGCGGCGTAGCGGCCGGCGATTACAGCGAAGCCATCAGCGCCGCGCGCACAGCCGTCATGGTTGAAGCGAAGAGAATACGGTAAATAGTAAATCGTGAATAGAAATATTGCCTTGTTCCATTACGATTCACGATTTACTATTTAGCGCCTTTATGACAGCGAGACTCAACGTCAACATCGATCACGTCGCGACAGTGCGACAGGCGCGACGCACGATTGAACCGAGCGTGGTGGCCGCGGCCATGGCCTGCGAGCAAGCGGGCGCAGACGGCATCACAATTCACTTGCGCGGCGATCGCCGGCACATTCAGGACGCCGACGTGCGCTTGCTGCGCGAAGCGGTGACGACTTATCTGAATGTCGAAATGGCCGCGACCGAAGAGATGATGAAGATCGCGATCGAGGTCAAGCCTGATGCAGTTTCACTCGTGCCGGAAAATCCCGGCGAGATAACCACTGAGGGCGGATTGAATGTGCGTGCGAACATCGCGATTGTGCGCGCCGCGGTGAATCGCTTGCGAGAAGCGGGCATCATGGCCAGTCTCTTCATCGATCCCGATCCGATGCAGATTGAATCTGCTCGCGAAGTGAATGCGCAGCAGGTCGAGTTGTGCACCGCGGCTTATGCGGAGAGCACCTTGGGCGCTTTAGGCATTCACGGCGAAGGCGCCGCACAGGCAAGTCACGAATTGCGGCGTCTGCGAGAAGGCGCGGCGCTCGCCGCTCAATATGGATTGCACGTTGCCGCGGGTCATGGGTTGACGACGCGAAACGTCGGCGCAGTCGCGCGCATCAGCGAAGTCTCCGAATTCAACATCGGACACCACATCGTTTCGCGCGCGGTGTTTGTTGGGTTGGATCGAGCTGTGCGAGAGATGCGCGAGGCGATCGCCACGGCTTAGGATGAGCGCGCGGCTTTGCTGCCGCACACCACGGTAAGCCTTTGGTCCTACCGGCAAGTCATCAAACAAAAAAATCCGGAGGCTCAGCCTGGGGAACTGAAAACTCCCTGTCTCGGAAAGCCTGATGCTTTCCGCACTGGCGCTGCGGCAGAGCCGCCTTAGCGCGACGATGCCAACTGCAACCTCACCATTGATTTCTCCAGCCTGACTCGCGCCTTTTCAAAATCTTCTTCAGTTCCACTCCACGAACTCAATTGCTTTTCGGTATGTTCGCGCGCGAGGCGAGCGCGGGCCGCGTCGATCTCTTCGGGGCGTTCGGCGATTTCCGCGAGGACTGAAACCTTATCGTTGTTAACTTCGACAAAGCCGCCCGAGACGTGCAGTTGGTGGGTCGCGCCGTCGAGGCTGTAAGCGAGCACGCCGGTTTGCAGTTCCGAAATCAGCGCAGCGTGGCCAGGTAGAATCTGCATCTCGCCGGTGCGGCCTGGCACGGTGACCGAGTTCACCGATTCCGAAAGGACGCGGCGTTCAGGGGTGACGACTTCGAGTTGTAATTGATCAGCCATCTTGTCAGAACCACCTGCGGTAGCGGGTGGGCCAAAGTTGTTCTCTTCGCTTTATCAATCAGGCCCGCCCGCTACCGCAGGCGGTTCTGACCTTATTCCTGATACTGCTTGCCGGCTTCCACCGCTTCTTCGATTGTGCCGACCATGTAGAAGGCCTGCTCGGGCAGGTTGTCGTGCTTGCCGTCGATGATCTCTTTGAAGCCTTTGATCGTGTCTTCGAGCTTGACGTACTTGCCTTCGCGGCCGGTGAACTGCGAAGCCACGTGGAACGGCTGTGAAAAGAAACGCTGAATCTTGCGCGCGCGCGAAACCACCAGCTTGTCTTCGTCAGATAATTCGTCCAGACCGAGAATCGCGATGATGTCCTGCAGATCTTTGTAGCGCTGCAGAATTTGTTTCACGGCCTGCGTCGTGTTGTAGTGATCTTCACCGACGATGCGCGGATCGAGAATGCGCGATGACGACGCGAGCGGATCGACTGCCGGATAAATTCCCAGTTCGACGATCTGCCGTGACAGCGCGGTGACCGCGTCGAGGTGCGCGAATGTCGTGGCCGGCGCCGGATCGGTGTAGTCGTCCGCCGGCACGTAAACCGCTTGAATCGAAGTGATCGATCCGGTCTTGGTCGAAGTGATGCGCTCCTGCATCTCGCCCATTTCAGTCGCGAGGTTCGGTTGATATCCCACGGCCGAAGGCAAGCGGCCGAGCAACGCTGACACTTCGGAACCTGCTTGCGTGAATCGGAAAATGTTGTCGATGAAGAGCAGCACGTCCAGACCCTGATCGCGGAAATACTCAGCGACGGTCAAACCCGAGAGAGCCACGCGCAGACGCGCGCCCGGCGGCTCCGTCATCTGACCGTAGATAAGCGCGACCTTTGATTTCTCGATCGCTTTCATATCGACCTTGGTCATGTCGAAGGCGCCGGTCTCTTCCATGTTGTGATAAAACGATTCACCAAAGTCAATAACCTTTGACTCGACCATTTCGCGTAGCAGGTCGTTGCCTTCGCGCGTGCGCTCGCCGACGCCGGCGAACACCGAAAAGCCCGAGCGCGCCTTCGCGATGTTGTTGATGAGTTCCATCACGATGACGGTCTTGCCGACGCCCGCGCCGCCGAACAAGCCGATCTTGCCGCCGCGCAGAAACGGTTGAATCAAGTCGATAACCTTGATTCCCGTTTCGAACATCTGGAGTTCGGTTGATTGTTCATCGAACGAAGGCGCGTGACGATGAATCGGGTAGCGCTGCTGATGCGGAATCGTGCCGAGATTGTCCACCGGCTCGCCAAGCACATTCATGACGCGACCGAGCGTGCCTTCTCCGACCGGAACTGAAATTGGGCCACCGGTGTCCGTCGCCTTCATGCCGCGAATCATTCCATCCGTCGGCAGCATCGAAACCGCGCGCACGCGGCCTTCGCCCAGATGCTGCTGCACTTCCGCGATCACGTCGATGCGATCCGGGACTTCGAAACCGTCGGAAGTAATGCGCAACGCCTGATAAATCGGCGGCAGGTAACCTTCGCTAAATTCCACATCGACCACCGGGCCGATAATTTGCACGACTTTTCCGACGTGTCCGTTGCCAGTTCCGTTAGGCGTAGCCATATCTAATCAATCAACTCCTGATATTTTGATTGCCGAATCCCGATATCTCGGGAGAAATTCGGAAGGATTTTAAAGACGGAGAAGATAACACATCGCCAATAGCGCCTCAAAACGCGGATTGGTTGGTTGCCAGGGTCGATAACGGCGGCATGTGCAAATCAAACACGTCAGGGTTCTCGCCGATAATCGCCGCCGCAAAAAAGTTAGGCACATAACCGGCGCTTTCGCGCTGAAATGTGGCATCAAGCTTCTGCCGATTCGCGAACAGCGTCCAGAAGTTTCGTTCGTAGTTCACGTCGGCTTCTCGCAACCGTCGTAAGGCATCAAACACAGCTTCCGCGCCACGATTGTAACTAAGTAAAACCAAAGTCATGCTTTGCGAATCGTCTCCCAATTCGGCCATGCGATCGGCGAGATAATGCGCCGCAGCCGGGGCGACCTTCTCAACGTCGCACATCTCAGAACGCTTGACGCCATATCGTTCCGCGGTCGTCGGTAAGAACTGAAACAGGCCCTTCGCGCCGATTTCATTTTCAAAGCAGGGCCGATAATCCGATTCAATCATCGGGAGATAAATACCGATTACGATCGGAATCTTACGCGCGTGAAAGGCGCGGGCAATCGTGGGAATTTGCGGCGCCGCCCGGCCGTAAGAAGTTTGCAGACTGTCTTCGCTGGGTTTGTTTAATCCTTCCGAGCGAGCCGCGTAACGATCGATGTGATGCTTGATCGCCTGGACCGCTTCGTCGTTCAGCTTCACCGGATGATCGCCCATCATCGCTGAGATGCGCTGCTCTTGTGCCGCAACGAAAGCGAGCCGTTCCGCTTCGTTCAATTGCAGATAAGGTTTCGTTACGATCGTAGTCGTCGGCGCATTCGTTTGCCGGCTCTGCCACGGACGTTTGATGAGCAACGCACCGATGAAAAACAGCACCAGCACAGCCGCGCTCGCTGCGAAAAACTTTTGCCGACGATCAGACTTTGATTGAGACCGCGCGGCAAGCGCTGGAAGCTCACTGACAAGTGTCGCCGAGCTGACTTCGTCCAGCGCCGCGCTGCGTTGAAGTTCACGCCGCATTTCATCGAGATCGTCGAGCATGTCCGCTGCGCTTTGATAACGCATCGCAGGATCTTTGCTGAGCGCAATGATAACGGCCGATTGAATTCGATGCAGGACCCGATCCGCGGGAACCTGGCTACCAAACAGCGGCTGCGGCTCGCGTTCCAGCATGGCCACGAGAGTATCTGCGTTAGTCGCGCCGCGGAACGGCTGTCGAGAGGTCAGCATTTCGTAAAGCACGACACCGCAACTCCAGATGTCGGTTCGTTCATCGACGGCGACACCGCGGACCTGCTCGGGCGACATGTAACCAACGGTGCCCATCATCAAGCCGGTTTCAGTTCGAGTTGGATTTATCGCCGCGTCAGGCGTTGGCTCTAACAACTTGGCGATCCCGAAGTCGAGAATCTTCAGCACGCCATCGGATCGCAGCATGATGTTTTCCGGCTTAATGTCGCGGTGAACGATGCCGGCGGCGTGTGCGGCGCGCAAACCGCTCAACAGTTGCATGAACACATCCAGGACCTGGCCCAAGGTGAGCGTTCTATCGCTTATCAATTCGCGGATCGTCTGTCCTTCAACATATTCGGCGGCGATGTAGATGTTGTTCTCGAACTCTCCGACATCATCGTCAGAATGTTCGTATGATTCAACCCCGAAGCCGCGCGAGCTTCGATCTGGAATCGACGCACACGTTCCTCATCGGCAAGCAGCTGAGGACGGAGAAGTTTTAGAGCTGCGCATCGTTCGAGACGAACGTCCTGGGCCAGATAAATCTCGCCCATGCCGCCGCTGCCGATTCGCCGGATGATCTTGTACGGCCCGATCGCCAGGCCGGTGATTCTTAGATTGTCCTCGTTTGCGATCACTTGCGCATCGCTGGCGATTGCTGGTTCTTCGAGGAACTCACGAGCCTCGTCATAAGCCTCGATCAGCGAATTTGTTTCGCGCCAAAGCTCCTGGTCGCCGGAACATTCGTTTGCCAGGAAGGCAGCGCGCGCCGGCGGCTCCTGATCGAGCGCCGCTTGCAGCACTTCTTCTACTCTTTGCCAACGTTCAGGCGTCATAACGGAAGTAAATCTGTAAATCGTAAATGGTGAATAGACCGTATGACCCGCGATCTATTCACGACTTACGATTCACCCATTCACGCGTCGGTACAGCCAGGCCTTCGCAGCGCGCCAATCTCGGCGCACGGTCATTTCCGAAACTCCCAAAGCAGTAGCCGTCTCCTCCAGACTCAATCCGCCGAAGTATCGCAGCTCGACGACTTGATGTTTGCGGGCGTCAAGTTCTTTCAATTCACTCAAGGCTTCGTCCAACGCGACCAGGTCCGCGGCGCGCTCTGCCGACATTTGCCCGGCTTCTTCGAAAGGGACGCGCTGCAACTCTCCGCCATGTTTGAGATAGCGGCGTCGCCGCGCGTGGTCGATCAGAATGTGTCGCATCACTTGCGCCGTCGCGATGAAGAAATGGCGGCGATCCTGCCAGTTCGGCTTATCTTGCTTCGCGAGTCGCGCATACGCTTCGTTTACCAACGCGGTCGTTTGCAGAGTGTGATTAGGAGCTTCGCGCTGCATGTAGCGGTGCGCGATGCGGCGCAGCTCTCCATAGATCATCGGCGTGAGTTTATGCAGCGCAGACGCATCGCCTTGCCGCCAGTTGTCGAGTAACTCGGTGATGTTGCCGGCTGAGGTCATCAAAGAACCGATCTTATCATCTTTGTTTCTATCGAACGCGATGCGGGCGAGCGAAAAATGAGAAAACTTTTTCTGGTGAAACGTGAACACTTTTGATGGAAATTCTCGCTTGCGCATTTTGCATGAACAGTCCGTTGCCGAATTCTCGCATATCAGAATAAGGGCCTCAGCGCGGCCCATAACTAAACCCAGGGAGACTAATCGAATGAAAACTCAACGAGCGATATTGAGCGCATTGGCAATCGTAATCTGCTTACTGACGAACGCGAATCGATCGGCCGGACAGGCAAGAGCGAACTATCAACCAATGACCGAGGCACAACGAAGCGCATTCGTTTCTGAACAGGCGCGTCGCGTCGCGCGACAGATGTCGGGACGAGATTATGAGTTCACGCCGGCGTTCGAGGCCACGATTCGGAAGGCGGTGGACGCATACGTGAAGCGCATCGGAAACAACGGCGGCGAGCAGTTCGGTTCAGGCGATGCCCGCTTGATCTTTCAGCGTGGACAAACCGTCGCACCGACGCTGATTCGCATCTTCAAAGCTCGCAACGTGTCGCCTTTGATTGGCTTGTACATTCCGCTCGTCGAGTCGGAATACATCAATCTCCAGTCGCCAAATTCGGTAGGCGCGATCGGGATGTTTCAATTTCTGCCGCCCACCGGCGCGCGGTATGGATTGACGACAGCCGATCTGCTCGATGTCGAGAAGTCGGCCGACGCTGCCGCGCGCTACATCGACGGCGGTCTGAAGAAGTTTCGCGACGATCCTATGAAGGAAGCGTTGGCGCTGTTGGCTTACAACCGCGGCACATCGAATGTCGAACGCGATGTCGCCGATCTCGTCAACGAGAACACTCGCGCGTGCAGCATCTGCGCGCTGACTGATCAGCGTGACAAGATGGACTCCAATTTTCAGAACGAGAACGTTTACTATGTGCCGCGCTTTTTCGCCGCGGCGATCATAGGTGAGAATCCGTCGGCGTTTGGTTTGCAGATGGAACCGCTGTCGGGATTGTGAAAGAGGTAAGAGGCTAGAAATAAGAGGCTAGAGGTTGGAGCCTGGAGAATGAAATCGACTAAACAAAAATGCAATCCTCGCAGGTTTGAAGCGTCAACTTCTCTAGCCTCTAGCCTCTAGCCTCTAGCCTCTAGCCTCTAGCCTCTAGCCTCTAGCCTCTAGCCTCTAGCCTCTAGCCTCTAGCCTCTAGCCCTCTAGCCTCTAGCCCTCTAGCCTCAATTCGTCGAACTGATCAGCACGACATCGTTTCTCTCATTACCGCGAGTAAGCGCCAGGCGACCGTCGCGCGAAAGCGCGAAGTTGAAAATCAAATTGGAACTAAAGCTCGTGAGTTGTTTCGGCTCGCCGCCATCAACCGGAAGCGACCAGAGATTCGAAACCCCGCCTTCGGTCTTGATGTAGATTAGCGATTTGCTATCGGTGGCCCAAACCACAAAGAGTTGGCGCGGAACGTCCTTAGGTTCGATCAATTTGGCGGGTCCTCCGTCCAGGGGCACGAGCGCGATCTTCACTTTTGCTAACGCGACCGGCCGCTGAATGCAGGCGAGAGTTTTCCCGTCAGGCGAAATCGCCGGTACGCCGGAGATAACTTCAGTCAGCCGAATCGGAGCGCCGCCGCTCGCAGGCAACTTGAAGAGATTCGTGTTGCCGGCAACATACGAGCGGTAAATGATCCACTGACCATCTGTCGAAAAAACCGGACTCAGATCCTGTTTGCCGTCTGTCAATCGTTGCGCGTGGCTGCCGTCTGCATCCATCCGCCAAATATGTTGTTTCCCATCCCGTGTCGAAACGAAGACGATTGATTTGCCATCCGGCGACATGCTCGGCGAAGTGTTGTTGCCTGCGTTCTCCGAGAGCGGCGTTTTCTGTTTGCCTTTATCATCGACGATCCAAATGTCATTGGCTGCGTTTCGAGCCAAGGTGTAGAGCAGCTTGCCGTCGGGCGTCCAGGCTAGACCATCGAGTCCATCGTAGTTGTTTGAAGTGATCTGCGCGGCGTTGCGGCCATCCGTCGCCGGCGAAATCCAAAGGTTTGCCTGCCGATCTGATTGGACCACCGCTACGGTCTGCGAATCGGCAGTAAGCGTCAGACCAAGATACTCATTCAGGTCGTTCGTGATGCGCCTTGGTTCACCGGAAGGACAGGCGACTTCCCAAACCTGCAGCAGCGTGTTTTCGGAATCGGCTGCGCTCATCAGCAGACCATTGCCATCGCTCAACCACGCCATGCGATAAACGCGCCGCCACTTACGATTCGTCAGCGGCTTGAGTTCGCCCGTGGAAACATCGGCAATGTAGACCTCCTGGTACTGACCCTGATCGTCTGTGGTGGAAACTGAACAAGCGATGCGCTTGCCGTCGGGAGACCAGCTCTGCCCCGGGCCCAGCGTGAAGGTGTACTGCGGCGCTTTGAGCGTGCTCAATCGCTTTTCGCCAGTGCCGTCAACTCCGGCGATCATCAACACAGTCTCGTGAACATCGGGGTAGCCGCGCACGTAGGCCATCTGTTTTCCATCGGGCGAAAAAGTCGGCGGGCTGTCAACGTCTTCTACTAGCGCGCTTGGTTTGCCGCCGAGTGCAGGAACGCGATAGAGCGTGGTGGGCGAATTCAGCGGCGAGGCGATGTAGTAGATGTAATCGTTGTCGGGCGAGAAAGTGAGTCCCAGATATCTGAGGTTGGATGGGCCAACTACCACCACTCCGGTGTTCGCGGTGGCGACTTGCCTGATCCAGAGAGTTTGCTGTCCACCTGCAGCTTCCGCGTAGGCGACCTGCTTTCCGTTCGGCGAAATTGCGGCGCTGGCAACTTTGCCGTCGGTAGTGAATTTCGAGAGACGGAAATTCTTGAACGAAGTGACAGGCGGACGCCGGAAGGCTCTGAGCAAAACGAAGCCGATGATACCGACCAGGATGACGCCGATTCCGATCGCGATTGGCGATTTCCATCGCGAACCTTTTGGCCGTGTGACCTCTGGCAGTAACCGGTGTGTCGCGGGACTGATTCCAGGACGCTCAATCGATTCGTCCGGATCGCCGATGCTGATGCGCTTACGGACGCGTTCTTGCACCGTCACCACCGCATCGTCGTCCCAACTCTTCACCGGCATCACAAACCGGTAGCCGCGCCCCGGCACAGTCAGAATGTATCGTTGCTGACTCGCGTCCTGTCCGAGTTTTTTCCGCAGCGTCGAAATGTGCTGCGTGAGATTCGATTCCTCCACGAAGCTGTCCGGCCAGACGCTCTCCATCAACTCTTTCTTCTCCACCACGCGGCCGCCGCTCTCAACCAACTCGAGCAGCACGTCGAAGACTTTCGGAGTCAATTCCAGCGGCTGTCCATCGCGAAACAGCAGGCGTTGCTGCGTATCCAACAGGAAATTGTCGAACTCAAAAAAGCGCTGCGACGGGCCATTCATGCGGGTTTTAGACCTTTTGAGAAATTTTTAGCGCGACTTTTAGGACTCTTTGGAAGCTCTTCAGCAATTCTGCGCTGGAGCGGAATCAGCCGGTAACGATAGCCAGGCGGCGGTCATTCTAAATCAGGTCTGATTCGCCAACAACTGATTACCACGAATACGGATTCGATTTGAAAGGAGCTTCAATGACAAAGAAATTTTGGTTTGGGTTGATCTTGATTCTGGGCGCAGCGACGGCCGCTTCAGCGCAGAGCGACTACCATCGTTGGGACCTCGCCGGTACGTTTGTTTACGCGAAGCAGGAAGCGAACTCCGGCGCGCAAACCGTGGTCGAAGGGAAAATCTCTTTTACCTTCCAACCGTGTACGCCTGACGGCGCCGACATCCTCGGTCACGATCTGCAACACGTCTTCTGCCTCAGGCGCGGCTTCAAAGGCTTCGCTGCTTCGGTCACGCGCAACTTCACGAAATTCATCGGCGCGACCGGCGAGGTGAGTTGGCTCTATAAGAACGACATTACGGTTGATGATTTCGGCGCGCACGTTGATACCAACCGGATCAAGGATCGCACGTGGCAGGCGCTGGGCGGTTTGCAAATCAAGAACAACGACAAGGCGAGACGATTCAAGCCGTTCGCTCATTTTCTCGCGGGCTTCGCGCACCAGACTTCTCACGACGTGCAGACATCGACGGGGCCGTTCAATTTTCATCTGGACGACAGCATCACCAGCTTTGCCATGAAGATTGGCGGGGGCGCCGATATCCGACTGGGGAAGAGAATCGACCTGCGCGTTTTCGAGATTAACTACAATCCGATCTTTGCGCGCGGCCGGCACGTTCCCGGTAATGCCGACTTCGATCTGACGGTGGCCGGAAAGCGCGCCGACAATATCACGCTGGGCGTCGGCATCGTCATTCACTGATCAGCTCTGAAAACGATGGGCCAGTGCAAAGAAATTACGGTTGAGACCGAGCGCCTCCTGGTAATCAGGAGGCGCTATCAGGCCGTCGAAGATTGGTGCGAAGACTGTGGCGCGCTGGCTTTGATGATTAGGCCCGATCAAGCGGCGGCAGTTTCCGGTCGAACGCTGCGGGCGATCTTTACCGATATTGAAGCCGGCACCCTCCATTATCGCGAACTGCCGGACGGCTTGATCCTCATTTGCCTCAATACTCTGCTGAACGTCTAGAGTGCCGAAGGCGCAGAATCTAATAGCCATGGCCGAGAGGCCGTGGTTGAGGTCTCGTTGTAAGAAGTGTGAGGCCTGAAGGGCCGACATCTTCAGGTTCATGTCGCACCTTCGGCGCTCATTCAAGTCGCAACGAATAGCCACGGCCTTACAGCCGTGGCTATTCAATGTCGCCCCTCCGGCGCTGGAGCTTCCCACGGAACTTTACTTGTTCCATTGTCGTAGTACAATGGTGCAACGATGTTTCAGGTAGATACGCAACATCCAACGCCGCTTTATCACCAGCTTGAGCGCTCCATTCGCTTTGCCATTGCGACGGGAAAGCTCGGCATCGGCGACCAATTGCCGACTGTGCGGCAACTCGCCGTGGATCTGCGCATCAACGCAAATACGGTGGCAAAGGTTTACACGGAATTGGAGCGCAGCGGAGTCGTCGAAACGCGGCGTGGCGTCGGCACGTTTGTGACAGCGAGGCCGAACGAAGCCGCGAATCGGCGCGATCGCGAGCGGCGCCTGCGCGAAATGTCCGATCACTTCGTCGCCGAGATTCACAAGCACGGCTTTTCCATCGACGACGTGATCGAACATCTCGAGAAGAGACGGAGGAAGTAACGCAAGTTGTTAACTTGCGAATTCAGTTTGGATGAACGTCGCAAATTACCAATTTGCGCTACCACAATTTGCGGTACAAGAGGAGAAACAAAATGCCTAACATTCAACAGAGTTTGATTGAATCGCGCAGTAATCTACCCGCGCCCAATGCCCCCAGAGTCAATGTCGTTGCCGCCGCTGCATTCCTGGCGCCGGTGCTGCTGGGCGCGCTCTCGACCATAATCACTTTGAGCCCGGTCGGCGCAATTCTGGGCGTGCTGCTCGGCTTGCTGCTGGCCCAATCTCCGAAAGTCGCACGGCAATGGGAGCGAGCTGTCGTGCTGCGCCTCGGTAAGTACGTCGGGCTGCGCGGGCCGGGCCTGTTTTGGATCATGCCGTTCGTCGATAGTGTCTCCGCCTGGATCGATCAGCGCGTGATCACGACCGGATTCGCCGCGGAAGAAACCCTGACCAGCGACACCGTTCCGGTAAACGTTGACGCGGTTTTGTTTTGGGTGGTTTACGATCCCGAGAAGGCCGCACTCGAAGTGCAAAATTATCCGCAGGCGGTGAGTTGGGCGGCCCAGACTGCTTTGCGAGACATCATCGGCCGAACTTCGTTAAGCGATCTTTTGCGCGGTCGTGAACGAATCGAAGACGAATTGCAGAAGCTAATCGACGAGCGATCGAATCCCTGGGGGGTGACCGTGCAGTCGGTCGAAATGCGCGACGTGATCATTCCCGCAGCGTTGCAGGATGCGATGTCGCGCGAAGCGCAGGCGGCTCGTGAAAAAGCCGCGCGCGTAATTCTCGCGGAAGCCGAAGTTGAGATCGCCGCGCGCTTCGCTCACGCCGCAGAATCGTATCGCGACAATCCTACGGCGCTGCACCTGCGCGCGATGAACATGCTATACGAAGGGTTGAAAGAGAAAGGCGCGCTCATGCTTGTGCCAAGCAGCGCGGTCGAATCGATGGGCATGGGTGGATTGATTGGCGCGGCGGCACTGAGGCAACAGTCGTTAACAGGGAGTAAAGAGGCGCCGGAATAGGACGAAGAGTGTCAGAAGCCTGAGCGTGAGCGAAGGGCATCTCGCGTTAGCTGCCCTCCCTCACGGTCGGGCTTCTGACACATCATTCTTCATGGTCGATCTTGATCTTCATCGATCTCAGAATTCGCAGATCCTCTTCGGTTAACTCGAACGATTCGCCGCTCGGCTGTTCTTCTTCATCATCGCTCTGTGGGCGCAATC
>JAJPKD010000068.1 GCA_021323895.1 Acidobacteriota bacterium
CAACCGCGAGGTTGACCGTTGCCACGCCCGCATCACCCAGACGATCGATCACATCCGGTTTCATCAAGCGGCCGTTAGTCGGCAGGTAAACGAAGATGTCTTTCTTCGCGCTGTAGTAAACGATCTTGTGAATGAACTTTGGACGCAGCAGCGGCTCGCCACCCATCAGCGCAAGCACGCGTGAACCGATTGAGTGCAGCCAGTCGATCGAACGCTTGGCCGTGTCTTCCGTCATGCCCTTGACCTTGTTGTTATACGACCAGCAGTAGTGACAATCCAGATTGCACTTCCACTCAGTGAACAGGTAAGGAATGATCGGCCGCAGATCTTTGTTGTACCAGCGCGATTTGAAATACGGCGCGCCCCAGGTCTTCCAGGTGCGAATCGCGTTCAGCTTCTGATACTCCGATTTCGACATCGGCTGCGGATCAGGATGAATCGGATACGGCGGTTCGGGCAGAACAGCCGGCTCCGGCAACGGTTCGAGAATCGAACGCGGTTCGGGCTTGTAGAGAATCTGATGCAGCTGCTGATCTATTCTGAAGGCCGGTGCGGACGAAGTCGGTGCATTCTCCTGCTGTAATGCTGGTGCCATATTTTGGTGCTACCTCTTAACTGAATTGATTGGAAAAGCTAAACCCTTCGAAGCTGACTAGTCTCGAAGGGCGGGGTCTAAATCAAGCGCTCATATTCGCTGATTTGCGCGGCAATTGCAAGCCTGTTGATCACGGGCCAGACGAAAATCCTATTAGCTTACTTGTAACCAGTTCTCAACGCGTAATCCAACAATTCCCTGGTAATCCTGCTCGTTGCGCGTTACCAAGGTGAGATCAAAGCGAAGTGCTGTTGCAGCAATCCGGCTGTCCTCAGGGTGACGGCGTCGGTTTAGAGCAGGAATTCTCTGTTCATCTAGTCGAATGTCGTAGCATTCGTTATCAAAAGGGAGGATGGTCAGTGCACCTATAGAGCGCAAAACCTTTTCAAAGAGCTCGTAAGCCGACAACAAGCGCCGGTCCTGATCGTGGTTATATCGGCCTACTAGACCAAGGGCCCCCCTACAACTCTCCTTAACAGTTACGATGCTAAAGAAAATATTACCTTTGGTGGCACCCGCGATCCGATTACGAAGCGCCATGTTCGGACGCGCTGTTGTATAGGCTAGGGAGAAGATATCGGTGTCGAGGATATACACGGAACCCGACTAAGCTGCGTCATTCTCTATTCCAACGCCAAGGATTTCCAAGAACTCGTCGCGCAAAGGGTGGTCGGCCAAAATCCCTACCATCAGCGCGAAAGGATGAATCTCATGGATTTGTTCAGCGGGCACACTTACAGCTTCGGAGTCGCTCCGAAATCTGAATTCGAAGCCGACATCCAAAGCCAAACTTCCAAAAGATGTCCTATCCGTCGCCTCTTGTAGTGCCATTCTTTGACTCCTTAGTCTCCGCAAACTCAACTTTTAGTGGGGACCCCCCCAAGGATTTCTCATTGAAAGAGACGTCAACCCAATACGTTCCTTCAACAGGGGTATTAAACTGAACGCTTGCAACCATCTGCATCATGATGTGTTTTTGGCCGCCTGGCAGCACCATATCTTTTCGTGGGATTTTATAGTGGAACCCTCCCGCTACTTCGTTCTCTGGCGATATGATCGTAACGCGAACCGGAGAATCTACAGTTTCTGTTGTTCTTATGAAAACGCCTACGGGCGCTGTTTGCTTGGCTTCTCGATCAACAAAAATGCGATCAAAAATACCAGCTAGGTTCAACTTTCCATCTCCAGTTGAATTGGCGTAATCAAAGAACAAGAGCGCTACTAAATGCGGCGTTGCTTTCTCGCTGTCGATGTCTATGGGAGCCTTAAGCTCTTCTACTACTGCGTCTTCCAAAGTGGACACCTGTTGGATGTTTTTAGGTTCTGCGACTGCCGAGATGTTACGTGTGTGTTTGGAAAAAAGTCAACGAAGCTGAATCAACGGTAGGTATGCCGGAAAGATTTCAGTACGTCGTTGACCACTATGCACAGTCTCGTTTACCCAGGGGCTACGCAACCGTTTGCCCAGTTACAGCGAGAAAAGTTAAGCTTGCGCGTTTGGCGCGCGGCTTTTGCTAAAGAATACACAACTAGCGCCTTACACTGCTTTCTTGGAGTCCTGAGTTTTGTCGTCCCCTACAATTCCTTTCACCACTGCCGGGCTGCGCCCCGACCTGTTTGCTGGCGCGCGCGCGCGATCGATTCCGCGGCTGTTGCTGGCTGCAGCACTGACCATTCTGGTAATCGCGGGCTTCGGCCTCCGCGTAACCAGTCTCAGCAGCGAACGCGACGGTTGGTCGTTTGCCGGTTGGGGAAAGAAAAGTTAAGCTTGCGCGTTTGGTGCGCGGCTTTTGCTAAAGAATACACAGCTAGCGCCTTACACTGCTTTCTGGGAGTCCTGAGTTTTGTCGTCCCCTACAATTCCTTTCACCACTGCCGGGCTGCGCCCGGACCTGTTTGCCGGCGCGCGCACGCGATCGATTCCGCGGCTGTTGCTGGCTGCAGCACTAACGATTCTGGTAATCGCGGGCTTCGGCCTCCGCGTAACCAGTCTCAGCAGCGAAGGCCTGAGCGAAGATGAACTGAACAAGCTCGCGGCCGTCAATGAGTATCGAACTCAAGGCCTGACTTCCGCGAATGGCGAGCATCCGCTGCTGATGAAAGCGCTGCTAACGGTAATTGTAGTCGCGGCGGAACGCTGGAATCGAACTTCCTTCGTCGCGACGCATGCGGAACTCAACGTCCCGGTTGAAACTTCTCTGCGCATTCCCGGCGCTGTGTTTGGCGCATTCATTGCGGTGCTGATTTTCCTGGTCGCGTCTGAGTTGTTCGGATTAGAGATCGCGCTGATCGCCGCGGCGCTGTGGGCTTTCGACCCGCTGGCGATTGGATTCAACCGCATTGCCAAGGAAGACACGTTCGCGATCTTCTTTTTTCTGCTCGCCAGCTTCTTTTGGTTGCGGGGCCAGCGCGCGGCCGAAAGCGAAGCGCATCGCAACCCGGAAAAATTCTATTGGGCCACCGCCGCGGCATTCGGCGCAATGCTCGCGTCGAAGTATTTGCCGGTAATGATCGTAATTCCGGTTTCATATAACTACATTTTTCAAAAAATCCCCGTGACGAATTGGGTCATCGGCAAGAAGCGGTTCATCAAGTTCTTCCTGGTAATGGGCGTGGCTTTCTTGATTTGCAATCCAACGATTTTGCTGCCGGGCACCTGGCGGGCAATGTTGAGGTTCAGCAGCAACCAAATGATGGGCCACGACAGTTATGAATTCTTCGGAAAGCTTTATCCGCACAGGTTCACTGATTGGGTGCGTGGCGAACCCTGGTATTTTTTCCTCGCATTGATTGGAACCAAATTGCCCGTGCTTTCGCTGGTATCGTTTGTCGGCGGACTGTTGTTGCTGTTTCGGCGTAAGGTCGGTGATGGCCGGTACTTCCTGCTGCTTTGGTGCGGAGTCTGGGGTTTGGCATTCATGTTCGTCGGGGGCAAGTTTGCGCGCTACATCATCACCGTTCTTCCTGCAGTCCTGATCACCGCGGCGATCGGAATTCAGTTTGCGGGACGAAAGTTCGGAAGGCTCTGTGCGCGTTTGTTCGGTAATCAATCTGTGAAGGTTTACGCGCGCGCGGCGCTGCCCTCGATAGTAATTCTCGTGACTTTTTGGACGGCTTCGAAAGCCGGTCCGCATTATCGGCTTTACGTGAACTCGATTGCCGGAGGTCCTGCAAACGCCGGCACGATGTTTCCGCAAGATGAGTTTTACGATGCTTACATGCAGGAAGTCTTGAGTGAGATTGCCAGGCGCGCGCCCGGAAACGCGCGCGTAGCCAACGAGATTCCAACCGTATCGGCGTATTACGCGGAGCGCGCTGGCCGACCGGATCTGCTTTCGCTCGATTTGTCACCTTCGGCGAATTTGTCTCAGTTGCGTTCCGGCGACTTCGTGATCGATGCGCGCGGCCGAACCTACTTCAGCAATCAAGCGATGCTGATGCGTTTGCGGAAGGCAGCCAAGCCTGCCTTCACGGTGAACGTCGGCACAACACCTGCTGCTGATGTTTACGTTTTGGATGAGAAATCGCTGTCAGCGCTGCTGGGTAAATAAATCAGCCGCGGATGAACGCGGATTAGCGCAGATAGGAATAAAACACTTCCTTAGTTAGCCAACCTCGTCTCTCTGTTCTAATATCCGCGTGTATCCGCGATCATCTGCGGCGAATTATTAGTCAATGCCAACTCTCGAAGAACTCCTCGCTAAATCAATCCCCGAACTAAGACAGCGTTACGTCGATCGTGAGCGTCCCGTGCCGAAGGGTTTGGTCGAAGCGTTAGAGAATGACCAGCGCCAGGGGGCGCATCATCTCGCCAAATTGATTCGCGAACGTTGGCGCAAGAATCGCGCCGAGGGTCAGCGTCTTCACAACCTTCTGCGGTTCGAAATTGATCTGTGGGAGCAAGGCTTCAACTTGATCGCCGGAGTTGATGAAGCGGGCATGGCCCCGCTGGCGGGGCCGGTAATCGCGGGCGCGGTGATCCTGCCGAGGCATTACAAGCTGAAGCGGCTGAATGATTCTAAGCAGATCCTCGATGAAACTGTTCGCGCTGAACTAGCCGAACAGATTAAGCAGGACGCGATCGTCTAGGCCGTCGGCCGCGCGGAAGTCGAAGAGATCGACTCGCTGAACATCTATCATGCCGGATTGTTGGCGATGCGACGCGCCGTTGAAGGTCTCGCCTCGCAGCCTGATTTCATTTTGGTGGATGCGCGACGCGTCCCGCATTGCCAGATACCGCAGCGCGGGATCATAAAAGGCGATACGTTGTCAGCCAGCATCGCCGCCGCATCGATCATCGCCAAGACTACGCGCGACGCGATCATGACTGAGTTCGACGCCGTCCATCCCGGCTACAACTTCAAAACTCACAAAGGCTATCCCACGCCCGAACATTGTCGCTGCTTGAAAGAACTCGGCGCCACGCCGATTCATCGCCGCAGCTTCGCGCGCGTGCGCGAAGCGCTCGGGCTCGATCCGATTCAGGATTCGTTGTTCGAAGAGAAGGCTGACGCGGTGGGGGCGTAGGTGTCAGAAGCCCGACCGTTACGCAGGGCAAAATCCGGGACTTACCCTCCCTAACGGTCCGGCTTCTGACACAACTTGAAACTTCAAACCTGAAACCTGAAACTTACGTTCATGGGTCTTACCGAATACAAAAAAAAGCGCCGCTTCAACAAAACGCCTGAGCCCAAGCCGGAAGAAAAGTCTTCCGAGTTCGGCAATATCTTCGTCGTACAGAAGCATCGCGCAACGCAATTGCATTACGACTTTCGTCTCGAAGCCGACGGCGTTTTGAAATCGTGGGCCGTGCCGAAAGGTCCACCGATGGATCCATCGGTCAAACGTCTCGCGATGCAGGTCGAAGATCATCCGGTCGATTACGCTAACTTTGAAGGCGTCATTCCCGAAGGCGAATATGGCGGCGGCACGGTGATGGTTTGGGACATGGGCGTATACGCGCCAGAGAACACGACTAATGTCTCGAACGCACTACGCAAAGGTGAACTAAAATTCACGATGCTCGGCAAGAAGCTGAAGGGCTCATTCGTGCTGGTGCGGACACGCGATCGCCAATGGCTCTTGATGAAGCACAAGGACGAGTACGCGTTGGACGGCGAAGACATCACCGAGACACAGCCTTATTCAATTCTCACCAAAAGAACGCTCGCGGAAATCGCCGAAGACGAAGGCGGTGTCGTCAAAAAAGCAGCCACCGGCGATCCGAAGAAACTGCCACCGCGCCGCGGCATCAAACGGCGCAAGAAAAGCGCGAAGAAAAAAGTCTGGCACAGTAACCGGTAAGGCGGAGTCAGGAGTCGGTGGTCGGCAAGATCGAATACGATTCTCTTGACGGGTTCCAATCAGTCACCCGGACTTCCCCACGGACTGCTGTACAAGCATTCCCCCTCGCCAATATACTTACTCACGAATTCAATCTCTCGCCCGGTACGATCTTGAAGCTCATTCAAAAAGAAAGAAGTGAATCATGTACTACTCGATTGCTCGCAGCCTGCTGCTGCCGGTAGCGTTGTTTATTGGCGCCGCCTTTGTTCTTAGTTTCCTAAACGCTTCGCCTATGACGACGCGCGCAGACTCCCTCGCCGATCCGAATCCTTTGCTCGCCGAATGGAGCGGCCCATACGGTGGAGTGCCCCCCTTCGATAAAGTTCAGGTCTCGCTTTTCAAACCGGCGCTCGAAGCCGCGATGGCTGAGAACCTTTCGGAGATCGATCGTATCGCGAAAAACTCTGCCGCGCCGACTTTTGAAAATACGATCGTCGCCATGGAAAAAGCTGGGCAGACGCTGAACCGAGTCGCAACGATCTACGGCATCTGGGCCGCCACGATGTCGACTCCTGAATTCCAGGTCGTGCAACGCGAGATGGCACCGAAGCTCGCTGCCTTCAACGATCAAATCACGCAGAACGAAGC
>JAJPKD010000129.1 GCA_021323895.1 Acidobacteriota bacterium
CGCAGGGAACCAGCGGCAGCCGCCATCTTTATCTTGAATCGTCCGACAACGCGATTCATGTCAACGCTTCGCAGTCTGCCACTAGCGCCGATCCGGTTCTCTGACTCATATCGCTGGACATCGCAAGGACGGGGCGTATAATCGCGACAATTCCCCGGAACGCGCTGACACAGCCCAGGAGATCGAAATGAAAATCCCGAGATTCGTGACCAGGTTAGCTGCAATCATTTTCGTGCTTACAGCGTTCGGGCTTTCAACTGTGGCGCAAAACCGCGAGCGCTTTGGCATATCGGCGAAGGCTGGCGGCGTGAATGCAGTTACGGGCAAGGTGATGGTGAAACGCGGCGTCACCGAGCAGATCCTCACGAGCCAGGACGATTTGGAATCAGGCGATCGAGTTACGACCGGAGCCGACAGCCAAGCTGAGGTTTTATTGAATCCGGGCAGTTATCTGAGACTTTCAGAGAACAGCGAATTTGTGATGGTTGATAACTCGCTCGACAATTTGCTTGTGAGAATTAACAAAGGGAGCGCCATCATCGAAGCCACGGGCCCGGATAATCTCGATCTCCGGATTCCCGTTGTGACGGCTCAACAGCGGATGACGATCGTTCGCGCTGGGATCTATCGAATCAATGTGGATGCCGGGAGGACTGATCTGCTGGTGCGAAAGGGTCGCGTGTGGCTGGACGATGATCCCAACAACGTGGTCAAGAGCGGAAAGAGAGTAAGCTTCACCAGCCCCACGCCGCAGATTGCGAAACTAACCAAGCTCGATCGAGACGAGTTCGATGATTGGAGCCGCGCGCGTGGCCAAACCCTTGCCCGCGCCAACGAGAAACTTTCGGCGAGAGCGCTCAATAGCTATCTCTCGACCGATTCCTGGTTCATGTTTTCGGCGAGATTCAGCCGGTGGGGATTGTGGACCTGGAGTCCCAACACAAGCTGCTACACGTTCCTGCCGTTCTATTATGGTTGGTCGAGTCCTTACGGACGTTACTATGGAATGTATGCACCGTTCGAACCTTATTACTATCCGCCAAATTACAACGGCCCCACCATTGTCAGTAATCCGACAAATTCGGGCGGTACTAACGGATCTTCGAGCGGAGGTTTTGGCACGCCGCCCGGAGGCGGTGTGACTGGCTCACCGTCGTCGCCAAATGTTGGGTCGCAAGCTGGACCGCGAGATCCTGATTCCGGTGGCCGTTCGATCAATCGCATCAAAGATCCGAATTGACCTAGCACGGCCGAACTATCTCTCGCGTCGGAACAAGTCGCGAATCTCTTCATTTACAATTTCCGCGACTTCAGCGCGCGGTAAGCCTGCTAGCACGAGGTGCGCCAAGCTTGCGCGTAAGGCCTTCCGCAAATCCGCATCGCTCTGTTGGACGCGGCGCGAAGAAACCACCGCGCCAGAGCCATGACGAACTTTCAACAAGCCTTCCTTTTGTAGCTCGCGATAGGCGGCCGCGATCGTGTTCAGGTTGACACCCAAGTCGTCAGCAACTTGGCGGACGGGTGGCAGCGCCATTCCTTCGCTCAAAGAGCCACGGGCGATCAGTCCTTTGATCTCGTCAGCCACTTGCCGGTAGATTGGTCTCCGGTCGGTTTCGTCAATCGTGATGTACATAGTCTAGTGTCGCACGACACTATACAATAATGACGCGAGGTTGTAAATGCTCCTATTTCAAAGTCTAGGAAAACGTGTGATGTGGTCGGCGATGGCCAAAGCGGAGGTCGCGACGCCGGCCACGCCAAGGCCGCGCGTAGCAGTGTCGCTGGCGAGAAGGAGATTAGGCAGATGGGTCTTCCAGTCGGCGCCATGAGAGAGGCCAAACGGTCGTCCGATCATGCCGAACTTGCGGCGCGTGGACTCATAGAAGGTTTGCGGTGTGGCGCTCTCGATTACCTCGACGCTGTCACCCAGTTCTGGAAATGCGCTGTGCAGACGCGACCAGGTCCCTTCGAGCATTTGCTGATCGCGTTCCTCATGGACTGAGTGATCCTCGTGAAAAGAGAACCACTCTTCGGCATTTGAGAACGTCGAAATCGTTACTGCTCGCTTTGCATCGCGCGGTCGCAAATCGGAATTTGAGGCTGTGAAAACAAGTTGGGCCATCGAAGGGTCGTAGGGTTGCTCACTTTGCCAATCAGTTAGCGCGAGGACGCGTCTCGATGAGAGACGCGAAACTGCATCGCAGTCCATCGATAAGAATAGAAGGTACGCTCCCCACGATTGAAGCTTGCGAAGCTGAGACGAAAGCGCTGGTGGCGTTTTCGCCAGTCCAACCAGTTTGCCGTAGGTATCCCACGCGGTGAGATTGCTGATGATCGCGCGCGTCGCAGTCACTTGTTCGCCGCTCAACAGGTCAACACCAATCGGCTCGCCACTCGTAGCGTAGGCGAGACGCAACACCCGAGTGTCGAGTCGCAGTTTCGCTCCGCTTGCTTTTGCAGACGCAGCCAACGAATGTGCCAAGGCTTGGCCCCCGCCGTCGATTTCCCAATAGCGTCGATTTAGAACCTGGGCCGCAATTTCCCCTGAGCAAGTTTCAGAACTGCATTGCGCGAATGTTTCTAGCTGAACGTCGATAAAGCGGCGAAAGCGAATTGAAGTGTTCTGCAGAAGGTCGGCGAGCTTTGTCTCCGGTGAAGCCGCGCGCGTCTCGGTTTCTAATCGTTGGTAGAAATCACTTGCTACGTCGGCGCATTCGGGAAACCTTCTGCGCAGTTCGTTTTCAAATTCCCGAGCGTCGGAAACGACCGCCACTTCCGTACGTTCGGGAAATCGGACTGTGTACGGGGACGGCAACGCGCGGGCCGTCGGAGGCTCAATCGGCAGTTCGGCGAAAATGCGCGGCCAGATTCCGTGGTCCTCCCAACCTGAAAACAGGCCGTAAGTCGGATCAAATTGATAGCCCTGGTACTCGAAGTTCGCGAGGCATCCACCGACTTGTGATTGCCTTTCCAGCAAACAGACGTTGAGCCCGCGCGCGGCCAGCAGCGCGGTTGCGGTCAATCCGCCGATGCCGCCGCCCACGACTACAACTTCGTATTCCATTTAATTAATCAACCGCGCGAGGTGGACGATGAATGTATTAACCGGCTCGTGGCGCCATTGCTCGAAGATTAGCCGCAGGTACGGTTCGACGATGATAATCACCGATTGGACGCCGTTGAAGACCAGATGGATGACGAAGCAGGGAAGGATTCGGCCCGTGCGCGCACGGACGAAGGTGAGCACGAGACTTAGCAAAGCGATCGAGGATATCGCGCCGGCGTTCGGCCAATACTGGATGACGTGCAGCCCCGCAAACATCGAGGCCACGATCAAAACCGCCGGCCACTGGCCGAGAACGCGCTGGAATGCTGAGTAGAGCAGGCCCCGATAAATCAATTCCTCGACGAGTGGCGCGGTGACGACTGCGATGATGGCAAGAGTCAAGGCCGCGGCGCGTGAGCTTTCGAGAATTCGATCGAGATCGGTCCGCGGCCCGCCGAACAGGCCGATCAGAACCAGCGTGACAAGGAATAGCGCGGTCGCGAGCGCAGAACTTTTCCAGAATCCGAAATTCGGGCTCCAGGACCAGCCAAACACCTGCTTCATCGAACGCTTGCCGAGGCGTGTGCCGATGGCCCACACCAGCGCGAGCGTGAGCAGATGCGCGGGCAGCCACCCCAACACGAACAAGAAAACGAAGGTTTGATCTTGCAGCAGTAACTCACGCGGCGGTTGGCTTCCGTCATAGCGAAACACGAGGTACGGCAGAACGCAGACGTTGGGCACGACTGCGATCATCGCGATGCTCACAAACCAGGTGACTAGCGCCGCGAGGATTCCCCAGGGAGGATTGTTTGCTTCACTGGTGTCTGGAACCGAACCGGGTGTTGAGCTCACAAAATTGGAAGGATGAATCGACTCGGCGTCGTAAGCGCTTTCGGGCGAATTGTTCACGTGATCACTTGAGCCGAATCAGTTTTCTTCGGAATTGCTGGAGGGTTCCCGCCCGTTATATTGATCGAGCTTCCGATAAATAGTTTTGCGTCCAAGGTTCAGCAGTCGTGCGGCCTTGGTCTTGTCGCCTGAAGTGTAATCCAGCGTCGCTTCGATCGCCTTCCGTTCAATGTCGTCCATTGAGGAGGGCACCTCGATTTCGAGGATCGTGCTGCGGCCTTCGCTGGCGGCTTGGGCACGCTCGGCGCGCGCAACGGCTTCGCGTTCAACCGCAACTTTGCCGATCGCCGCGGGCAGATCGTCGAGTTCGATTTGTCGGCCGGAAGCGATGATGACTGCACGCTCGATGGCGTTTTCAAGCTCCCGAACGTTGCCGGGCCAGTCGTAGCTCACCAGCGCGCGCAACGCATCTTTTGAAATTCCCGATACGAATCTGCCGGTGCGTTGCTTGTAATACTCGAGGAAGTGAATCACCAGCGGATGAATGTCTTCGCGGCGTTCCCGGAGCGGCGGCAAACTAATCGGGAAAACCGACAAGCGATAAAAAAGATCGCGCCGGAACTTTCCCTGATCGGCAGCACGTTCGAGATCGACGTTTGAAGCAGCGACGATGCGGACGTCGGCTTTCAGAACTTCGTTGCCGCCGACTCGGGTGAATTCGCCGTCCTGCAGCACGCGCAGCAGGCGCACCTGCGCGGTCGGACTCATCTCGGCGACTTCGTCGAGAAACAGCGTCCCGCCATCCGCTTCCTCGAAGCGGCCCTGACGAAGTGCCCGCGCGTCGGTGAACGCGCCTTTTTCGTGGCCGAACAATTCTGACTCGAGCAGCGTTTCGGGAATCGCACCGCAGTTGAGTTTGATGTAAGGCTTATCTTCGCGGCCTGAATTGAAGTGAATCAGGTTCGCCAGTAATTCTTTGCCGGTGCCCGATTCACCCTGAATCAAAACGGAAGTTTGCGTATCTGCGACGCTCAGCGCCAATTCGATGGCGCGACGAATTGCGGGTGCCTGGCCGATGATTCGGTCTTCGCCGTAGCGTTCATGCAGCGCGCTTTTCAGGCGCATGATTTCGGCGGAAAGATGATCGCGTTCGAGAGCAGTGCCGATCTGGTCGGCGATGCCTTCGACCAAAGCGACTTCGTGATCCTTGAATCGATCGCGCGACTCGCTCCAAACCAAACCAAGCAAACCGAAAGCGTGGCCGGCGATGCGCACCGGTGCAACCAGCGCCGCGCGTCCTCCGAGAGTTGCATTAAACATCACGCGCAACGGTAGCGGCAGATCTGTTTCGTGCAGCTTGACCGTCTTTCCCTGCGACAAAATATCGACCATCGCCGGGTATTCGGTCACGTCCATCGACTGTCCGTGAGTTTCGATCAGGCCTCGAACTTTGTCGGTGACCGCGTGCGGCGCCGCTTTGAAGGCCGCGAGGCTGAGTCGCTTTTCGTCGGCGTCAAGCACGCCCAGCGCGCAGTAATCTGCCGCGACCAGCGAGAGCGCTCGCTCCAAAACAGCCGAGGTTACTTCGCCGAAATCCGATCGCGCGTTCAGAGCATTCGCGATCTCCAAGAGCGCCTGCGTCGTCTCAGCTTCGCGTTTCTTGTCGGTGTAGATGCGCGTGTACTGATAGCCGATGGCAAGTTGCGTCGCGATCGACACCAGGAAGGCCACCTCTTCGTCCGTCCAGTGGCGCGGCGTGCGCGTGTGGTGCAAACCGATCAGGCCGAGCACTTCCTCACCCAGCACTACCGGCACGACCAAAAGCGAGCGCGTTCCCAAACTCTTCGCAAAGAAACGAACCTTGTGATCGAGTTCCGGCGACGACGTGTCATCCAAAGTGATGGGCCGGCGCACATCGAGATATTGCGTCAGCGTGGCGACATCCACCGGAATGCGGGCTTGCAAGCTTGATGGAACGTTGTCGTTGGCGCGCCATTCGTGACTGATGCGTAGTTCGCCTTCAGGCGTGAGCTTGATGATGTCGCAGCGATCGACTTCCATCATGCGGCCCAACTCGGCGACGATCACCTGGAGAAACGAATCGAGATCGATAGATGTCGGCAGCTTTTCGGCCAGGCGTCCGATGATTGACTCGCGCGCTTCATGCAGCTTGAGCTTGCGTTCGAGCGAGAGGGTCTGCTGTGTTTCCGGTAGCGGTTGCATCAAGAAAAGGCTGTGATCTAATAACTCGCGAACGATCATAACGAAGGGCTGCGGAACTTGCAAAAAGGTTGAAGGCCTTAAGCTCTGCAAGGCGACGCCGCGCATACTTGGTGCATCTGAACAGCGAACGGTTTGAAGGGCAGAGAACGGTCTCGTATAATTTCAGCGAATCCAAAACTGAATGACTAGCTAACTAAAGATGCCAATTTACGAGTTCCGTTGTAAGAAGTGCGGTAATCACATTGAAGTTTTTCAAAAGATTTCCGATAAGCCACCCACTCGCTGCAAGAAATGTGGTGGCCGCTTGGAGAAGCAGATTTCGCGCACCGCGGTGCAGTTCAAAGGCGAGGGCTGGTATGTGACCGATTACGCGCGCAAGGGCAGCGTCGCGGAAAAGGTCGATAAAGAACTTTCGTCCCCCGAGCCAAGTTCGAGCGATTCGAAGAAGAAGACTCCGGCCAAGAAAACCGGTTCTGACAAGAGTTGATCACAACCTTATGAAGGTGCCTCTGCGATCGCTGACCAGAAAAGCAAATGCCTGGTGGCGCGCGCTGGCGCTTGTCCTCGCCTTAGCTTGTCTCGTTGGGCGTCTGTTGGCCCAGGCCGGCCGCCGCGCCCATCCAACCAACGATGCATCCACCACCGTGAACGTAGTCGCGGTGCGAACCGAAGATGCATCGGGCCCGATCACTGCCAAAGAGATCTCGATTTTCGATAACGGCGTCGAACAAACGATCAAAAGCTTCTCCCCGGACCTTTCGGCCGCAAAGATTGTTTTGCTGGTCGATAACTCCCTGACGATTCGCGCTGACGTGGACAAATTGGAAGCTGCGGCGCTCGAGTTCGCCTACGAAATTTTCGATGGCGATAAGTTGTTGATTGTCGGGTATGACAGCAATGCGGAAATCGTCTCCGATTGGACCGACGATGCGAAAAAGATCGAGACGCAATTGAAGTTGTTTCGGAAGAAGGGCGATCCGCACCTCTTCGATGCGATCATGGCAGTCGTCGGCGACGCGTTGCAGCCGCTCTCAGCGCAGAAGCGCGCCATCGTCGTCATCAGTGACGGATTGGATCGCGGCAGCAAGACAAAATTCAACCAGGTCTTGAGCGCGCTGCAATCACTCGATATCGCCGTCTATTGTGTCCAGGCACCCGATCGAACGCGCGGCGCGATTCGCCGTGACGTGCCCAAGCCGCGGCAGGTCATCGACGATCTCGCCGAGGGAACTGGTGGACGAATTTTTCCGATCGACGATCCGCGCACGGCCGCTAGTTCAATCTGCGATGAACTGCGCAAGCATCGGTACGTGTTGTCGTACTTGCCGCAGAGTGTTCCATTCACTGAATCCCGCAGGTTGTTGGTGATGGGCGAGAAGGGAATTGATGCGCGTGCAAAGACGATGCAGCCGGCGCCGTAATCAAGTGTTCTTTCGCGAATACAGCCAGAACAGCGTCACGATAATTGCCAGCAGGATAATCTCCCAAAACACAAATACCGCAGGTTCGAATTGACCGACCTCGTTGTGCGCGTCCATGAACACGATGAACGTGCCGAATGAAATTCCGGCGACCAGCCAGATGATTTGTCGTTTCGTGTCCCACATAAGAACAGAGGCTAGAGATTTGAGGCTAGGTTACTCTGCCGATCGGTTTCGCTAGTGTCCAAGTCGATCTTCATTCGCGGAAGAGCGCGGGCTTGTCCGGCGATGTCGGCGCTGACCTCGCCGATGCGAACGGCGCCCATGCGTAGATAAAAACCTTCGGCGTTTGGATCTGCTGAGAGTTCCAGCGTCGAAAATCCAAGCGCGAGGCCCCGATCTCGCGCTTGTTCGAGCAAAGCCCGCCCGACGCCGGCACCCATGCATTCAGGTTTGATCCACATGTGTTCGATCTCGGCGAGCGAATCGGAAACGACCAGCGCGCAACAACCGGCGATCTCGTCATCGATCATGGCGACGAACACTTCATTGTCGGCGATGAACTCTGGCGTGATTGTCAGATCGGCTTGCCAGTGCTTGATCCATTTCTCGGGATAATTCCAGTGACGCTTGGCCGCGTGGGCAATGGCCGTCAGCGTCGCGGCGTCATCGGGATGGGCTCGGCGGATCTTATCGTGCATTGGTGTTGCGAAAGTCTAGCACGAGAAACCCGACAGCGACGGCAAAGCCCAGATTCGTTTCTCTGTGACTCTGTGAATTCTTTGTGCCTCTGTGGTGAAGGATGGCTGAAAAGAATTCACCACAGAGGCACTTAGGATTCACCGAGACACAAGAATAGCGACAAAGCAGAGGATCGAATTCGATTTGTAGTATTCTTCGCCCTCCATGGAACGCATCGTCTTCCTCGAACGCAACACGATTCAAGCCGAGTTTCGCCGCCCCGACTTCGATCACAAGTGGATCGAGTATCCCGAGACGTTCGCCGATCAGGTTGTTGAGCGCGCGCGGCCGGCGACGATCATCATCAGCAACAAACTTTCACTTGGCGAGCCGCAACTCTCTGACGTTCCGGATTTGAAATTGATTGCGATCGCAGCCACGGGCTCGGATTGCGTCGATCTCGATTACTTTCGTTCTCGCCGCATCGCGGTTTGCAATGTGCGCGGTTACGCGGCGAACTCAGTTCCCGAGCACGTCTTGATGATGATTTTGACGCTGCGCCGAAATCTGATTGCTTATCGCCGCGACGTGCAAAATGGATTGTGGATTAAGTCGAAGCAGTTTTGCCTGTTGACGCACGAGCTGCACGACATTCGGAATGCAACGCTGGGGATTATCGGTTACGGGTCTATTGGAAAGGCGATGGCGCGACTCGGAGAAGCGGTTAACATGCGCGTGCTGATTTCCGAACGCAAGAACGCGAGAGTCGTCCGTGAAGGGCGCGTTCCGTTCGAAAAGGTTCTGCGCGAAAGCGATGTGATCAGCTTGCACTGTCCGTTAACAGATAAAACTCGCGATCTGTTTGGCCGCGGCGAGTTTGAAATGATGAAGCACACCGCACTGCTAATTAACACGGCGCGGGGCGCGCTGATTGAAGATGCGGCCTTGATTGATGCCTTGAAGAATCGACTGATCGCCGGCGCCGGCGTCGATGCGCTGCGCGAAGAACCTCCGGTTAACGGCAGCCCTTTGCTCGACCATAATCTGCCGAACCTCATCGTCACCCCACACGTAGCGTGGGCGAGCAACGAAGCCGTGCAGGCTCTCGCCGATCAAGTCATTGAGAATATCGAAGCGTTTATTGCGGGGACGCCGAGGAGCTTGTTGACGTAAGGGAATGCGCGTTACGAACTCGCTGCCTCACTCGCTTGCGGGTGTTCTTCTTCCGTCGTGTACAGGTTGAGAATTTCCCGGCCCTGGCGCGAGCGCGGATCAATGGTGCGCAGATGTTTGCGACCCTTCATTTCCCAAATCGCAGTTACCACACCATCCTTCTCGACGGCTTGATAAGTAATCTCTTCGGTTTCCGGTGCGGCTTGGCTCGCCGTGATTGCGGACTCAGTTTCGGACATACAACTAGGTGATTTCTCCTAACTTCTCGTTCGTTTGATTTTCTGAATTCTGGCACACCGACAAAGCCGGTGTCTAGCGCAGCCGCAGGGCGATCTCAACTGCGTGCCGCGCATTGACTACGCCCCAGCCCTGGCGTTCGACCTCGACGTCGGGCACGCGCTCGGCCGTATCAATGAGAATTCGCTTGATGCGCTGCGGCGTCAGACGCGGATTAGCCTCGAGTATGCACGCGACGATCGATGAAACGATCGGCGCGGCGAATGAAGTGCCGTCCACGTATTTGTAGTGCTGATTGATGACGTTGCCTTCGCGCAGCTTGATCGTGATGAGTTGTCGCAACATCGGGATGCGCAAGTCATTTGCTTCGTCGAGATCTTTGTCCAAGCCGCGATGCTCTTCAAGCAGGGCGGGCAATTCTTCATCAGGAGCCGCGTCGAGTTTGGCGTACAGCTCGGCCTCAGCAGCAGTGGGCGTGTGCGGCAAAATCGGCGCGGCAACCCAAATGCCCGGCGCAATCAACTCCGGCTTTTGCAAGCCATCGATCGTTGGTCCATACGACGAGCGATACATGCCGCGTCGCGCGCGATCGAGCGAGTTGCGATCGTCGAGCCCACCGACGGCAATGCATGACGGCGCGCTGGCCGGAGGCAAAACCGGATGCCCGGGAATGTAACCGGCATTGCCGACCGCGCAAACGACCGTGATGCCGGCGCGCGTGCACCGTTCGACTGTTTGCGAAAGCGGATTCGTCAAATAACTCTCTTCGGCATCGCCGCCGGCGGAAATGTTCACGACTTTGATGTGATGCTTCGCGGCGTTGGCGAGCACCCATTCAAGGCCCTGCTGAATTTGATCCTCGCTGATGCGGCCCGTGCGACCGATCTTCACTAGCGCGAGCTTTGCTTCTGACGCAATGCCGCGATAGAACCCTTCGACTAATCCCCCGTCGCCGGCGGCTACGACCGAAGTCATCATGCCGTGCCAGCTGGCGACGTCGTTCGTTTCAAGCGAAGTCTTGTCATCGTCTGGATCGAAGATGCTGTGATAAGCAACGATGCGATTCTCTGGTTCGGTCAGATCGGCGTGCGCGTAAAAGCCTGAATCGAGAAAGGCCATCGTCACGCCACGGCCGCGAAATCTCTCGTCGGCGTCCATCCGCAGTGGCGTCGGCAAAACGAATTCGTTCTGCTCAAAGACGCTGGCGTGCGATTCGATTTGTCGCCGGGCGCGATTGAAAAGGTCCAGACAGCGCTTGCAGAGATGCGCAGCTTCAGGCGTCGCCGCGTTCGATCGAACGATGGGATGCAGGCTTTCGTGCAGCGCCTCGATCGGGTGCAACTCATCCTCGCAATAACGATCGCACACCGGACACACCGGCAGATTAATCGCCGGAAGGCGTGTAGCTTCGAGAATGAGTTCGCTGGTGTCGCTCATCAATTAGATGGTGGTCGCTTCATCGGCAAGGACCCGCGGCATCGATGCCAGCTTCTGCAAGTTCAAAATGTGCGCCACGAAAACCGGCCGCGCATAAAAAGCGCGCGACGTACTGCCGTGGCCCGGCCCTTTGGTGCGCGCCTGCACCAGTTTTCCCAAATCTCCGGTGACCGAGTCAATGCCATGTGCACGAATTTGACTGCGAATCGTTTCGTAGTCGGCCTTCACCTGATCATGAACCTTCGGATCGTCGAGATCAAATTCGGCCGCCGCATGTAGCATCGAATGCTGTTCTTCCTTGCTTTCCCAAACTCGACTAACGACGACCATGCTGCGCAGCTTGTCATAGAGGTGACTGTCTTCGAATTTGTTGGCGAGCACCTCTGCCGGTTCCAGCATGGTGATAGCCATCGATTCTTTGACGCGCAGATTGCCTTCTGCATCTTTGCGCAGCGGCACGACTTTCAATTCCCAATCGCCAAAGTCCGGCGCCTGTCGCGAATTTTGCGGCAGACCAAGATAGCGCTCAATCACGAGTCCCGCCCAGCCTTTGTTCTCGCGGCCGTTCTTCCAGACCGGAATCTTGTAATCATCAGCCATCGCGTGCAGGTCTTTTCCCGCGAGGAGATTAATGCGACGCACGGCTTCATGGCGATTGAGGGATTGGGCGGTAATGAAAAAATGGGGCATTGACTAATCTACATTCTGGCCTTGCGACTCTTCACGCCGAAGGCGTGAAATAAATTAGCCAGGGGTAAGCGCCGTTTCGGCGCGCCACTCCTGGAATAGATAATCATTGATTCTGCATAGCCCGCTTTAGCGGGCGGCAGATGACGCAATTCGATTTCGCCCCTTCAGGGCGATGTGGTCGTATGAACGATGATCCAGGGGCGTCGCTTCGCTTGCCCCTGGCTACTCCATCTCACGCCTTCAGCGTGAAACATTACGATCCAAATCCACGCTTCTTCATCAGCGCCTCGACCTTCGGATCGCGGCCGCGGAAGTTGCGATAGCCTTC
>JAJPKD010000283.1 GCA_021323895.1 Acidobacteriota bacterium
ACGGACTGTCATCCCACACCGCCCCAACGAAGCGCGGCGACCCGGCTTCATATTGGTCCAGCGTCTTGGTTCCCGCCAGGACTTCCTTTATTCCCGGAGGGGCGGTTCCACCGGGCATTACCACCGGATTCGCTTGCGTCCAATTGGTCGAAACGTCTTTGAGTTCTCCATCGGTGAACGGACGTTTCCGGAGCATGAAGAGCATCTGCGGGTAATCGTTTGGCCCGGCCTGCTTCTCCATCAGGACGAGTATGCGTTTCGAAGCTTCGTTCGCGCCAAGCGTCGCCACGGAATTCGACACCAGACGCGGAATGTCCATCTCCCAGCGCAGAATCACCAGAATGCCGTCCGGCTTGAGATGATCGTAATAGGCCCGAACAGCTTCGGTCGTGTAGAGATAATTTTCCGAAAGCGATAAACCGCCGGAAGCCACCGATGCCCATGAATCGACAAAGCCCAGCAGGATGATGTCGAACTTGCGATCGGTGCGACTGATGAAGTTGCGCCCCTCACTCTGAATCGTTTCGACGTCCGGCCGATCATAAAGATTACCTGCGCGCGCGCCGTAGCTGCGCACGAACTTCAACATCAGCGGATTCATCTCGACGGCGGTGACTTTCTTGCTGCCCGATGCCAGCGCCGCAACGACATCTGGCCCACCACCGAGACCAATGATCAATGTCTCGGCATGTGGCGTAAGACGAAACGGTAGGGCGCGATACGAACCGGCCATGTCTTTCACGCTTTCGAGCTTGCCGTCCCAGCCACGGATTCCTGTCCACGCATCGGAATCGATGTAGAGCCGCGCAAAACTGTTCGGCAGTCCTTCCACGCAATCGATTCGCGAGTAAGCGTTCCAACCAGTCTGCACGATGTGCGAGCCGGGCGCTGCGTCCATCTGGTTGCGCATGGCTTTTGTCGTTCCGGGTTTGACCCGGAACGCGCCGAACTTGATGGCTGAGAATGCTCCCGCCGTCGTTATGAGCACTGCGATTACCGCAGCTACGCGAGCGGTCTTCGCCGCAGATGACAAGCTCATCAGCAGCGCCGCCACCGCCGGGGCAATCGCTCCCACTAACAATGCCGCTTCGCCGCCAAACACATGCAATAACAGCGTCACGAGAACCGCGCCTAACGCCGCGCCAACTAAATCATAGAAGTACAGCGTTCCCGCGACTGCGCGATGAATGTCGAAGATGATCGCCAGCGCCATGCCCGCCAGAAAGAACGGTAAGAGCGGCGCCAGAAAATAAAGCGGCAGCCGATCCATGTCGAACGGATAGCGCACCAGCAACCATAAACACCACGGGATCGCGAGCGCATACAGCGTCGTCACCAGCGCTGCCATGTTCATCGACAGAGGGCGCGCGCGCTTCAGCAAGTGAACCGCAAAGCCACCGAGTCCCCAGCCCAAAAGCGCTACTGAAATGGCCACGAAGGCGAAGTGATACCAGATGCTGGCGGAGTAAATTCGTGTGAGGCCGACTTCGAGAATCAGACCTGAAAGAGTGATAAGAAATACACTTAGACGGTTGCGCATAAGCGATGTAGTAAAGAGGAAGCGAAGTTAAAGGTCAAGTTGAGATGAAGATTGAATCGAAGAGATTTCTGGCGGAAGAATTTTCTACTGACCTCTATCACGAATCGCTTTGGCAGTGAATGCCGCCTGCTTTGTTGTCTCAGCGCTGGCATCGAATTGCGAAGTCGCTTCAACCCAAGGCAGGTCTTCCTTCGCACCTACATAAGCGAGAGCTTGAAGTGCGTCGTTAATCGTCACGCGATCGGGGGTCAGCGAAGCAATCGTTTGACCTACTGAAACCGAATCGCCTTCCTTGACCGCAAGCGAATTAATCGTGCCATCGATCGGCGAGCGAAACTCCTGAACATTTCCGGAAGCATCGCGAATTCGCGCCAGCAGCCCACCGGATTTGATCGGCGCACCACGCGGTAACAGACTCACGACCGTGCCGCCGATGGGCGTCTTGGCTTCGAAAGCTCCGAGCATGGCGCGCAATTCCGGCCGGCCACTCGCGTCGCCAAATCGCACCAGTTGCAACGCAGCGTTGCGACGCACGAGAGGCTCGGCATCTTTCAGCAAATCAACCAGCGCGCGATGAAACTCGTCGGACTTATTGTCCTGGCCCATCACCCAGGCGGCCGTCTTGCGAATCTCAGCATGCGAACTTTTTGATGAAGCAACAATCTGCGGATAGAACTTCTTTGACGTCCCGTCACCATGCTCAATTTTCTCTTCGACTTGGAGCAAGGCGTGCTGGATGTGTCGTGGATTCTGGTCGTCAGACAGGTATTTTGCGACGTCTTCGTCCGACAGGTCACGGCCGAACCAGGTGGCATACCAGGTAAGAAACGGAACGATGATGAACAACGCCGCAACGATGATCAGCCAGACATTTGACGGGCGCTTCGATTTGGCCAGGGGCGATTTCGCGCTGTCGCCGTTGGGATTAACGAGTTGCGGCTCCATGGATTACGAGGAAGGATAGAGATGATACAGCATTAAGTAAACGATCACGCCGGTGATCGAGACATACATCCACATCGGAAGTGTCCAGCGCGCGATAGCTCGATGCCGCAGGAAATCTCCGCGCAACGCTCGTCGCAGGGTGATGATCACGAACGGAACAATCACTGCGGCCAGAATCGTGTGCGTAGTCAGGATCGTGAAATAGATTGGCCGCGCGATTCCCTGCCCGGCGAACCGAGTGGTCCCGTGATGCAGGTGATAGAAGATGTACGAAATCAAGAACAGGACAGACGCCGTTAACGCCGAGAGTTGGCATCGACGATGCGCCAACACGCGACCGCGCCGAATGAAATAGTAGCCACTCGTTAAGAGGATGAAACTAGAGGCGTTGAGCGTGGCGTTAAGGTGCGGGAGAACGGAATAGACATCAGTAAGCAAAAAGCAGTAGGCAGTAGGCAGATGGCAGTAGGCAGAAGACAACATCCATTACACACTAACAGGTTGCATACTCAAGTGCAGTGATAGCTGCATTCTGCTTACTGCTTACTGCTTACTGCTTACTGCTTACTGCTTACTGCTTACTGCCTTCTGTCTTATTCATCTCAGTCATCATGCGGATTACGTCCGGAGGCAGCGCGCGACCCTTGCGATCTTTCATCGCGGGCTGTGCGCGGGCGGCGGGTGCCTTTTGCGTAGAGCCCGCAGTTGCTGTCGTTGCGGAAGCCGGTGTTGCTACCTTCGCAGGCGCTGGAGTCTTCGTCTCACTCCCGGCCGCGCCGTGTTTCGGCGCCGCTTTAACAGGACGCGGAAGCAACTCTTCATAACCGCAGCGCTCACACTGCCACGACGGAAAGACATCGTTCGGATCGCCTGAGCTTTGGTACACGGCGCGGCGCGATGGAATGATCTTGCCGCCGCAACGCGGACACGAACGGCCGCGCGTCGTGCGCCGGTCGATGTCGATTCCTAATTGTTGGGCTAAGTCTACCAAGGCTGGTTCGTCTTACTTGCGATGTCGAATTGCGATGATAAAGATGGTGCAGAAGATTGAGACGGGCGGCACCAGCAACACTAGCACTCCAATGTTGAAGTTGCGGATGAACGCGCTGTTCGACCCCAGCGATGCGCGACACATCACGCATTGAGCGAAGGTTGGCTCGGCCAGCAGCATCGCGCCCAAAAGCGCGATAACGGCCAATGCACCAGTCGCGAATATCCTTTTCCTAGTCATATCAAACCCTGCCCCCTCACGGTCGAGCTTCTGATCCAGCCGCTGGAGGCGGTCCCGAATACCGCAAATTCTTCGCGCGAAAACTGTCCGGGAAGAACACCAACAATAAGCAGATGCAGATCACTACCGCCGGCACAATGGTCAGGATCAGGTTGATTCGCTCGAAGCGCAGGTGCATGAAGTACGCAACAATGAGCGCGGCTTTGATGATCGACGCGCCCATCAGAATCACCAACATGTAAACCACCGGCAAACGAATGTAACCCAGGAAGACTTCAAAAGCCGTCAGCACGAGCAACCAAAACCAAACGGAAAGGAAAAGACGATTGCTTCCAACAAAGTGGATCTCTTCCTCGGGCTCGGCATGTGCCGCGGCTTCGGCAGCCCCGCCTTCCGCCGCCAGCGCTTTGCGTTTCTTCCACATGTCGAGGCCCGGCACCACCAGAAACATCATTGCCAAAAGAAGCGGCACCACCGTGAAGAACAATCCGTCGGTGCTAATTACAGCCCCCGCCGCAAACAGGTTGTAGGCCACGAGCGCCAGAAACAACGCTGCAGCAATCAGGCAAATCAGATTGAGCAAAGACTGTTCGCGCTTCTCAGGTGTTTGGCTAGTCATTTCCATTTCGCTCATGCGAGTTCCGAAGCGATCATTTCTCGGCAGCAGGTGGCGGCGGACCTGAATAGCGCAAGTCCTTTGCCCGAAAACTGTCCGGGAAGAAAACCAACAACAAGCAGATACAAATTACCAGCGCCGGCACGATCGTCAACACCAGGTTCAAACGCTCAAATCGCAGGTGCATGAAGTACGCGACGATCAGCGCAGCTTTGATGATCGATGCACCCATCAAAATCACCAGCATGTAAATCACCGGCAGACGAATGTAGCCAAGGAAGACTTCAAAGCCAGTTAAGAGCAAAAGCCAAACCCAAACTGAGATGAACAAGCGATTACTACCAGCAAAGTGTTCTTCTGCATCTGCGTGAGCGCTCATGCGATTCTCCAACGTAGCATAGACTTCAGTCTGTGACTCGTTTTTCTATCGGTGACTACTTCCTCGGATAAACCGACAGCAGATAAATCATTGGGAATACGAACATCCAGACCAGATCAACAAAGTGCCAATACAATCCGCTGATCTCGACGTCCTCGTGCTTCAGCTTGTTGACGCGCGCGGCGACCACGAAAAGATAAATGCAGCCGGTAAACACGTGGAACATGTGCATGCCGGTGATGCCGAAGAACGTCGCGCCGAATAGCGGCGTTGAGCCCGGCCACTTTTCGACCCATTCCTGTGGCAACTGAAAAGGCCTGAGCCCTTCGCTGATCAAGTGATTCCATTCGATTGAGTGCAAAATAATAAAGGTCAGCCCCAGCAGCGCTGTCGCGATGATCCACAGGCGCGCGCGCGACTTGTCTCGCCGCGCCGATGCGGACACAGCCATCACCATCGTCAAACTCGACGACAGCAGCACGAGCGTCATCACCGAAGAGAAAACGATGCTGGGATAGAACTTGAATGGTTCCGGCCAGACGTTCGACGCCCGCAAGTAGGCGTAGCCCATGAGCAGCGCCGAAAACGTGAGCGAGTCGGACATGATGAAAAGCCACATGCCCAACTTCCGGTGCCCAACTCGATACGGGTGAACGCCGCCACCCCAATCGCCTGCCAGAGCTTGTGCTTCAGTTGCCACGAGTTACCTCCGATGTAACGCAAATTGAAAATTTGCGATTATCGTGAAACCTAAAGAACCTCTTTCGAGTGCAGTCGCAAATTAACAATTTGCGCTACTTCCAAAACGTCAAAAGCATGAACAGAGCGACCCACAGCCCGTCCATGAAATGCCAATAAATCGTTGCAGCATCCGCGGCGCCGATTCTTCGCAGTTCGCCTTCGACGGTTGTACGCTTTGTCCTGGTGCGAAACAGCAGATACGTCAGCGCCAGAATGCCGCCGAGCAAGTGCAGCCCGTGCGCGGCGGTAAACAAATAGAAAAACGAGCTATAGGGATTGCTCGCCATGTAAACGCCCTGGCGCACCAGTTGCCGCCACGCAACCAACTGCGAAACGACAAACCCGGCACCGAGTACCACCGTATTGATCAACCAAACTGAGTAGCCAGCGTTGTTATCTCGCTTCAAAGAGCGTCTTGAGAATTCAATCGTGATGCTGCTAACGAGAATGAGCGCAGTGCTTAACCAAAGCACCTTGGGCATCGCGATCGGTTTCCAATCGTTCGACGCTGCTGAACGGACGATGTACGCGCTCGTCAAAGCCACGAACAGCATCAGAATGCTGCCGATTGCGGTCCAGACGCCGATGCGATAGCGCGCCGGCGAAAATCGAAAATCGTCGCCATCGTGGCCACCTCCGTTCTTGTGAAAGCCGTTGCCGTTGCGCGGCCGCGGGCCTCCACCGAGTCCGGCTTCGACGATCTGATCAGCCCTTGTGGCCGTTGCCGCCATTACCGCTTGCTCCTCCCATGTCAGCGCCCAGCGCCACACCTTCTGGCTCTGTCTGCATTATGAAATCGTTAGGCGCACCCGGCACTGAAAACTCGTACGCTCCGTGATAGACAACCGGTACCACGCCCGCGAAGTTATCGTGTGGCGGCGGTGAAGCTG
>JAJPKD010000102.1 GCA_021323895.1 Acidobacteriota bacterium
ACGGCAAGCACGATGAAGTTAAACGTGCCCCCGCCGCCATCACTTCTCTGAGCGCTGCAAGCCGCTGCGCCAGCCGCCCGCCGAGCGATCCTTCAGTTTAATCCCCCCGAATTGGGACCCAGTCAGAAATGGCTGGGTCCTCCCGCTTTTATACGGCCCTTTTTCGCCGCTTCATTTTGTTTTGGAAGCGAATACTCGCTTCGGCAATTCACTCCCAACGCCAATTACTCTCGATTCAGGGCGATTCATCCGCCGCCCGTTCATCCTGGCTGCTACTGTCAAAAAGACGATTTTTGTCATTCTGAGAGTGCCGCTTTTTGTAAGTTGACCGCTCAAAACAGGTGCGGACTGGCAAGCTGAATCGTTTTCGGAAAAATTTTTTCGCCCGCCCAAGCCCAACCGGAGTTTCATTCCAGAATTTCCGTTTCTCGTGCGATCTGGCAGCGTCGATGCGGTAAACTCGCCGCATGAGCCAAGCGAGAGCGTCGCGCGACCGCAGCCAACATCGAATCTGGAAATGGGTTCGTACGAGCGTCCCAACGCTTCCCGAAATTTGCCTCGTCATCGGATCGGCACTGCTACTCGTCCTTTCATTTCCCAATTTTGATCTCTGGTTTCTCGCCTGGATTGGATTGGTTCCGCTGCTGTTTGTTGTGGCGAAATCAACAACTTCGCGACGCGCATTCGTCGCCGGCTGGCTGTGGGGCACAGTCTTCTTTTATGGAACTTGTTGGTGGCTGACGTATCCGATGATCCATTACGCGCACATTAGCGCGTGGCTCGCCTATCCGCTCCTGCTGCTGCCGATCATTTTCGTCGCGTTGTTCCCTGCGCTGGCGTGCAGCCTGACCGCTCGCCTCATCAATCAATTTGGAAGTTGGGCAATCGTAATCGCGCCGCTGATTTGGGTTTCAGTTGAGTGGCTGCGCTACGCCATCACGGGACAACTCTGGAACGCGCTGGGTTACTCGCAGGCGTTTCATCCGTTGATGATTCAGACCGCTAGGATCGGAGGAGTCTATTTCGTCACTTTCTTGATCGTCGCGACCAGTGCTGCGGTTGCGCTTACGCTTGTGCGTCCTGTTCGTCGTTCGCTAATCGTCAGTGGCTTGGTTCTAATCCTCGTAATTGTCTACCTTCTTCTTTCACATCCACGGCACAGCGTGGCCATGCCGCTCATCGATTTCCGCCAGGCTACGCTTGTCATCGGTGTACAGCCCGTTGTGCCTATGACCGATGTTGACGATGCCGGCTATCGTGAATTGCTCGAGCGACACATTCAGTTGAGCAACGCGGCCTTAGCAGGTGAGTCCGCGCGCGGTCATCAGCATCGCCTCGTCATCTGGCCTGAGTCGCCGATGAACTTCAGTTACTCACGCGATCCTAAATTGCGAGAAGTGCTCGGCAACTTCGCGAAAGCGAATCACGCATCGATCCTGCTCAACTCGCTAGAACCAGCCCCAGGCGGAGCGGATCAAAATTCTGCCGTTCTTATAAATGAAAAGGGTGAAATGTCGGCGCGATATGATAAAATCCGTTTGATGCCGTTTGGCGAGTACGTGCCGCTGCCCCGATGGCTACCGGGCGCGAGTTCGGTGCGCGGGATCGTCGGCGAATTTAAGCCCGGCAGTTCGTACACACTGATGCCCCTCGGTGCGATTCGCGCCGGGGTTTTTATTTGTATCGAGGCCGCGCATCCCGGGATCGCGCGCAGCTTCGCAAATGAAGGCGCAGACGTGCTGATAAATATTTCGAACGATGGCTACCTCGGACCGACGCCGGTGATGCGACAGCACCTGGCCAATGCCATCTTTCGCGCGGTTGAAAACGATCGGGACTTGATTCGTGTGACGAATACAGGAATTACAGCTTACATCAACGCAAATGGAGACGTAGCCGATCAGACAAGCGGATTTCAGGAAGCGGTTCGTACCTGGACGATTAGCAAAAGTGCCAACGAGACAACCTTTTATTCGCGTCACGGCGATGTTTTCGCTTACGGCTGCGCGTTGATTAGCTTGGGATTTATTTCAGCGAGTTTTATGAGAAGGAGATTGGGTACGCACGCCTCTGGCGTGCTCAATCAGTAAGGATAAGAGCACGCCGGAGGCGTGCGTACCGAAAGTAATGATCGCAACTTTATCAATACAGGATTTAAGAAACAGCTACGAAGACCTTAAGAAGCGCGTCGAGCAACTCGGGAGGGTTCTTTGATGTCCCGGCGAAACGCGCCGAACTAGAGAAGATCGAGGCGCAGGCTTCCGCGCCAGACTTCTGGTCCGATCAGGAATCCGCGCAGAGGCTCTTGCAGCAACGCAGTCGGACTCAACGAACGATTGAACGGCAGGAGAAGTTCGAAACCGAAGTATCCGACGCCGGAGTGCTCTTTGAATTTGCGGAAGAAGACGAAAGCTCTTTGAACGAGCTGCGCGAGCTTTTGAACCGGCTCGAACATGAACTCGTCTCCGCCGAAACCGAAACGTTGTTGTCGGGCGAAAACGACGCGCGCAATGCGATCTGCACGATTCACCCGGGCGCGGGCGGTACGGAATCGCAGGACTGGGCTGAGATGCTGCTGCGGATGTACCTGAAGTGGTGCGAACACCGCGAATTCAAGACTGAGATCATCGATTATCAGCCGGCCGAAGAAGCGGGAATCAAAAGCGTGACGTTCAAAGTCGATGGCGAATATGCGTACGGTCTGTTGTCAGCCGAAGCCGGCGTGCATCGTCTGGTGCGCATCTCGCCGTTCGATCAGAACGCGCGGCGGCATACTTCGTTTGCTTCGCTTTTCGTCTATCCCGAAATCGATGAAGAAGTCGAGGTGGAGATTAACGACAAGGATTTGCGCGTGGACACGTATCGCTCGACGGGCGCCGGTGGTCAGCACATCAACACGACCGATTCAGCCGTGCGTATCACACACTTGCCGACGGGCATTGTCGTCCAGTGTCAGAACCAGCGTTCGCAACATCAGAATCGCGCGGTGGCTATGCAAGTGCTGCGTTCGCGTCTTTATGAACTTGAATTGGAAAAGCGGCGCGCGGAGACGAAGGAACTTGAAGCGAACCGGCTGGATATCAGTTTCGGATCGCAGATTCGCAACTACGTGCTCGCGCCTTATCGTTTGGTAAAGGACGCGCGCACGAAACTCGAAAAGGGTGACGTTGATTCGGTACTCAATGGCGACATCGACGACTTCATTAAAGAGTATTTGTTGTCGCGCAAGGCGAGTTAGATCAGTTGAGTTATCAGTAATGAGTGATGAGTAAGATTGCAGTCAGGTCGTAGTTGTTGGTTGGTTTTCCTGCCTACTGCTTACTGCCTACTGCCAACTAAATTTATGGCAGCTATTCCCTCAGACCTCGAAGTCGAACAAACGCCGCGCAATAGTCGCGTAAACGAGATTATTGCGATTGGCCTCATCGCGACGGCGCTTCTGCTCGGGTTGTGCCTCGCGTCCTACCATCCGAACGATCCTTCGTGGAACGCGGCCGGCGAAGCGGGTGCACATAACTGGATTGGGGCGGTCGGCGCGAATGTCGCGGCAGCGTTCTTCCAGGGGATCGGTCTCGCGGCGTATCTGCTTCCCTTCCTGCTGTTGGCTGCGGCGTGGCGCCGCTTCAGATCGCGTCGCATTAACGCTCCGCTATCGCGCATCACGGGTCTCGTAATTCTCGTTCTGTCGTCATCTGCATTGCTTTCGCTCGCGAATTTCAAACCGTTCTTTGATGCGAGCTTCAATGCCGGCGGATTGGCCGGCGCGATCATCGCGCGCGCGCTCGTTGCCGGGCTTAACACGATCGGCGCGACGATCTTGCTTGCCGCGATCGCGGCGACCGGCGTGCTGCTCGCGACCAAATTTTCCTTCGCTGGTTTTTATGCAAAGTTGTCTGAAACGATCAGCGAGCGATTCGCAGTCTTGCGTTTAATTCCAGAGCGAGTTCGCGCCTGGCGTCAATCTCGTCGCGAACGCCGTCAGCAAAGAATCGAAGCGAAGCGCCTGGCGAAAGGCGAAGCGGCTGTGGCTGGCTCAACTTCCGTTTCTGCGATCGCCGAACCGACCGGCACGCAGATTCGATCAAGCGATCCTGAATTGGCCGAAGCCTTCGCATCTTTCGCAGCACAGACGAGCGTTCCGAAAGCCATGTCCGCCGCGGCCGGCGTTGCTGCTGCGCCGGTCAAGAAGGCCGGCTGGGCCACGCGCGGCCGCGCGAAAACGGAAACCGCGGAAGCGGCGGTCGTGGAAGACATGGTTCGCGAAGCTGCCGTCAAACGAAAGACGGAAGCGCCGGCGGCCGGCTCATTACCATTTGATGGTCAAAGAAGAGTTTCGACCAAGACCGCGGCCAGCGACTATCAACTGCCGTCGGTCGAACTCCTTAACGAACCGCAGATGCGCAGCGAGCAAGCTGACGACGAATTGCTCAGCATGGCAACGAAGCTGGCCGAGAAATGTCGCGAGTTCAACGTCACTGGCCAAATCAAATTCATCTGCCCGGGCCCGGTCGTAACGACGTACGAATTCAAACCCGATCCGGGCGTGAAGTATTCGCGCGTCACCGGTCTGGTTGACGATCTCTGTCTCGCTTTGAAGGCTGAGTCGATTCGCATCGATCGCATGCCCGGCAAGCCCCACGTGGGCATCGAAGTCCCCAATCCGCGGCGCGAAACCATCTTTCTGCGCGAAGTGATCGAATCGCGCGCTTTCAAGGAATCACCTTCGAAGCTGACGATCGCGCTGGGCAAGACGATTGACGGCCTGAATTACGTAAGTGATTTGGCCAAGATGCCGCACCTGCTTATCGCCGGCACGACAGGCTCGGGCAAGTCGGTCGGTGTCAACGCGCTGCTGCTCTCGATTCTCTACCGGGCGCGGCCGGATGAAGTGAAACTGATTCTGATCGATCCCAAGCGACTGGAACTCGGTCTTTACGAAGATATCCCGCATCTCGCGACGCCCATCATCGTCGATCCCAAACCCGCGGCGCGCGCGCTGCGCTGGCGGTTGGCGAGATGGCGCGGCGCTACAAGAAACTAGCCGGTGGGGGCGTGCGCAACATCGACGGATACAACGCCGAGCGCGAACGCCGCAACACCGTGAAGGACTTCGATGAGAATGGCGAGCCGTGGACGCGCATGCCGTTCATCGTGATTATCATCGACGAACTCGCGGACTTGATGATGACTTCCGGCAATGAAGTCGAGGATTCGATTACGCGTCTGGCACAGATGGCTCGCGCTGTCGGCATCCATCTGGTGTTGGCGACGCAGCGTCCTTCTGTCGATGTCATCACCGGACTGATCAAAGCCAACTTCCCTTCCCGCATCTCGTACCGCGTCTCTTCGAAAGTCGATTCGCGCACAATCCTCGACACGAACGGCGCGGAGCATCTTCTTGGTCGCGGCGATATGTTGTTCCTGCCGCCGGGATCGTCGCGGCTGCTGCGCGTGCACGGCGCCTACGTTGACGAATCGGAAATCAACAAAATCGTCTCGCACATCAAATCGCAGTGGGAGCCTGACTACGACGAAACCATCACGCAATCAGACGAAGAAGCGATGGGTCTGGAAGATTTGGACGGCGAACGGGACGAATTGTTCGAAGATGCCCTGCGCATCTGCGTCGATATGAAGCGCGCGTCAACCTCGGTTCTGCAACGCCGGCTCCGCATCGGCTATGGCCGCGCGGCAGCGCTGCTCGATCAGATGGAGCGCGAAGGCTTAATCGGGAAAGCCGACGGCGCGCGCCCGCGTCCTGTCCTGCAAAAAGCTTTCGAGCTGATTGGGGATTGGGATGAGCAGGAAGTTGAAGTGTGAGGGTAAACTGTCCGTTCATATTCCATGACTCCCAATTCGAAGAGAATTGCGATTTTGTTGGTTCTATTGATCGCCACGGTTGCTGGCGGGCAGGTGCCAAATTCCGCGCAAGGATACCTTGAAAGAGCCGCCACCAACTTCAAGCTTGGTAAACTTGACGCCGTCATAACGGACTGCTCAAAAGCCATCCAGTTGGACCCGAAGCTGGTGCTTGCTTACTACCTTCGCGGTAACGCACTAGTCCTCCAAAGGCGACTCGATGACGCCTTGCCAGATTACGACAAGGTCATCGAGCTGGCCCCCAATGCTCCAGGGGTCGAGCAGGTTTATGGCAATCGCGGTGCGATTCGAGAAAGTAAGGGTTATGCAAAAGGGGCATTGGCCGATGTGAATAAAGCGATCGCTCTAAACCCCGACTATGGTGACCCTTATACCACCCGAGGGAACATTCGTTCGGAACAGGGAGACATAAAAGGGGCGCTCGCCGACTATGACAAGGCAATTCTGATTAATCCCAACGATACGCCAGCTTATGTGGGGCGAGGAATGATTCGGTATCAACAAGACGATTTGGATCTTGCGTTGAAAGATTATGACAATGTCATTCGACTTGAGCCCCGACACCCCCAAGCACACATTGATCGCGGGGTAATCAAAGGCCTCGAGGGGCAGATAGATGCCGCTATCGTCGACATTAGAGCAGGCGCAGCCATCGACGCGGCCGCGATAGCCGAAAATCAGCCCTCAACTTTCTCCACACCATTCTCGACGCTTGGACAGTACATTTCCGCTCATCCAACTAAAGCACGTGCCATTGAAATGCGTGGCTTGATTCGATTAATGAACGGTAACGTTTCTGGTGCTGACCAGGACCTTCGCGAGTGCGTCAAACTTGCCCCGGAACTTCAAACTGAAATCGATCGCGTCCGACCGCTAATGCGAAGCAGTCAATAATCCTTCCACAGCTTCTGTGGAAATCCTTGTGAGGATCGCGCTTTCAGTTGTTACAACTTTCTTACGCTGCAACACTTCCAGCAAATTGCACTCGCGAGCGGCATTTGATCATTCGCGGTTGGTGTCAGAAGCCCAAGCGTCAGCGGGCACGATTCCCTAACTAGCCCTCCCTCACGATCGGGCTCTGAAACCTGGCCGTCCGGTTGCTACCTTCTTCTATCAGCGCTATAAACATCGCGCTCTACCCGAGGTAATTCATCGCAATTGGTCAAATAGCATGCGGCTCTCAACGCTGGTTCTTTTGCTAGTCCTGATGATTTCAACCTCAACCTGCGTCAAACGCGAACGATCTCCTCAAGCGTTTCAATCGCCAAGCTTGTCGGCCACTCAATCAACCCAACCGAAACGAATCAATATCAACACGGCTTCAGCGAACGAATTGGAAGCACTGCCCGGCATTGGCAAAGCCCTCGCGGAAAGGATTATCGAACACCGCGACAAGTACGGGCCGTTCCGAAAGCCCGAACACCTGATCATCGTGCGCGGCATCAGCGAAAAGCGCTTTCAGAACCTTCGCGATTTAATAACCGTCGAGTAAGAGTCGTAATGGATCCCAGCCAACTTTGCGCCAAGGCGCGTGAAATGTTCGATAAAGCATTGCGCGCGGTCGGTGCGGCGGTCGCAATTAGAAACGCGGTGGAAATTGAGGGCGAACGTCTGCATATCTGCAATCAGACAATCGAGCTGCGCGACAGAAACATTTGTTCGATTGGAATTGGCAAAGCCGCAGTCCATTTGGCCTTTGCTCTTGAAGAAGTGCTCGGCGAGCGTTTTACTGCCGGATTCTTCACCGGACCGCTTGTGCCTCCGCAGGTCATTAACTCAAACGGCCTGCACGAATGGCCACTGAAAACACGCTGGCGCTGGATCGAGGGCGGCCATCCGCTTCCTAACAAAGCAAGCCTCAATGCGGCCCAACGTGCCTTCGAATTACTGAAGCAAGCGAATGACGCTCAAGCAATCATCATCTTCCTGGTCTCCGGCGGCGGCTCGGCCATGCTGGAATGGCCGGTTAGCGACGACATCACGCTCGCTAACTTGCGAATTGCCAACAAGGTGCTAGTGAATTGCGGCGCGTCAATCGCCGAAATCAATTCAGTTCGGCGCGCCTTCTCGGAAGTGAAGGGCGGCAAACTCGCGGCACGCGCGCCCAACTGCGATCAAGTCACTCTGATCGTTTCGGATGTTCCCCAGGGCCAAGAGTGGAACGTTGCTTCCGGCCCGACGCTGGCGCCACCGTCCGATGCGCCGAACGGGCGTGACGTGATCGACAAGTACAACCAGCGTGATCAACTGCCTCCGTCGATCGTCCGCGCGATCGATTCCGTGGCTGCAAGTCAACACGATGAGAAAACCTCATTGCGCCAACATTTCGTCCTGCTAGACAACAACGCCGCGTTGCAGGCTGCGGCAGAAGCTGCGCGCGCCGGCGGCTTTGTTACCGAGATCGCTTCGGAGATTTCGGATCAGCCGATCGAAGCGGGATGCGAGTTGCTCTTACATCGATTGGAAGAATTGCGTTCGGCGCATCGCGCGAGGAGCCAGCCCGTCTGCTTGATTTCCGGAGGCGAGTTCGCTTGTCCTGTCCGCGGCGATGGTGTCGGGGGACGCAATCTCGAAACCGCGCTGCGACTTGCCCTAACGATGGCGAAGCAACCTGCAAATAAAGGATGGGTCGCTCTCTGCGCCGGCACTGACGGCATCGACGGCAACAGTTCAGCCGCAGGCGCTATCGCAGACCACACAACCATCACTCGCGCCCGGGCCATCGGGCTAGACGCCGAAGACTTCCTGCGACGCAGCGATTCTTATTCGTTCTTTCAGGAGCTCGGCGATGCGATAACAATCGGCCCGACGGGAACAAATGTGCGCGATATTCGCTTGCTGTTAGCCGGGACATAACCTCAGGCCTCGAAAGAATTCATCTTGACTCGCCATCGTCCGCACGATATAAGCGTTTTTCGTTAACAGGAGAATCAGTGGCTACTCAATTTCAAGAAACAGAAGAATCTTTTCACGGACCAACACTCACATTCAGCGATCTCGCAGAGAAGCTCAAAGCATTCACGATAGTTCCGTCGCTTCCCGAACTTTACGAACTAGTCGAACGCACGGATTTTGGCGAAGAGGTGCAGCCATATCTCGGCTTCAAAGCCGGCAATTACTCGCGTCATCGCGTGATGAAGACGCCACAAGTCGAGATGCTCGTGCTTTGCTGGAAACCGGGACAACGCACGCCGATTCACGATCACAACGGTTCACACGGCGCGGTCTTTGTGCATGAAGGGATTCTGTGGGAGACGACTTTCGATTACGACACTGAAACCGGATTGAACTATCAATCACATCGCGAATTGCGCGCGGGTGGATTGACTGTCTCGGAAGTTCCCGACATTCACCAACTCGGCAATCCCGATGTCAGCGGTCAGGACCTCATCACGATTCACATCTACGCCCCGCCCTTGGGAGTGCTGAAGACGTACAAACTCGGCAGCGCCACGATCGAGCAATACACTCCGGCCGAACCGGATTTTGTTTAGAACAATATTCGTCGGCCATCCGCTCTTCCGCTTCCAACAAGTGAGACGATTCGAGAGCCCTTGCCGGTCTCCGGCTGAAATCGGAAAACCTTCAGGCTCTCGAACCATTCTCAAAATGCATTAGGGCGAATTTCGAAGCTAATTCGCGGACTACTTCCAGGTCCAATACCAACTGCCGTCTCTTTGCCGCGTGACGGTGATCTCAGAGATATTGATCAAATTGAACTTGTACCGGATGTGTTCCTTGCCGTTTTCGTCGATGAGCTTGATGTCCCAGCTCGCGGCGCGCTCCTTGGGTGAAAAATGAATCGTAGTGTCGTCGCCGCTTGCCAAGGTATCGATTCCGAGGATGTCCTCGCCCCATTCGTCCTCGGCAGCGGGAGAGACGTACATTTCCGTAATCGCCAGTCCAGTCCGGTTGTAAAGCGTAAAGTCTTGCTTGCCCTGTGCAGCCGCCAGTGGTGCAAGAATGGCGAGCAGCGTGAATACGCTGAGGGAAGTGATTAGTCGAATAGTCCTGGGTGATTTCATGTTCCTGATTCTCCTCCTGAAGATGATCTAGCTGATTTAGAATTTTGTGTGGTCAGATCTAATCGTGAAAGCTAGTGACTCACACGCCGGCACGTTCCAAGTCCGCCTGTCGTTTCGCTAATTGAGTCTCTTGATGCTGTTGAAAAACAGTTCGCCCTCGCTGGCGTGCTTGTCAGCCATACCGGGCGCCCAGAACGAAAGAATCAACGCCACTTTCTTAGCGTCGAGTACGTCCACGCTCCATTCGCACCTTCGGCCATCGACCGTGCCGGTGCCGCCGGTGCTGAAATGGCGCATGCCATTGTGAGTGTCCGACGTACCGCGATCGAGAATCTTGATGTTCTTGACGACTTTGCCTAAATCTTTGTCCAAGCCTCTAAGCGCCAGATCGAACGTGTCCTCATTAGGAATCCAGAAGTCTATCTGCACCGTTCCGTCGGCCGTCCAAATCAGCAAATCATCGCCTCGTTCCTCAGCTCTCCATCCCTTTGGCAACTCGAATTGGAGTCCGGCCTCTGGGTTAGTAAGCACGCGGTCTTCCCGCGCCGGAGCCGGTTGCATCCTCTTGATGCTGCTGATGAACTGCGCGCCGTCTTTTGTATGCGCATCGAAGGCTCCGGGGTCCGCAAACGTCAAAACGATCACCACTTTCTTGGCCTCGAGTATGTCCACGCCCCACTCGACCGGGCTACCATTGACTTCGCCGGTCCCGCCGGTGCTGAAATGCCGCATGCCATTGTGCGTATCGGACGTACCTTTATCCACAATCTTGATCCGCCTAATTGTCTTGCCCAACTCTTTGTCCAGCTCTCTTAGCGTCAGATCTAAGGTGTCCTCGTCGGGAACGAAAAATATCATCTGCACACTTTCGTCACCGGTCGAGACGAAAATGTCATCGCCGTCACGCTTTGCTTTCCCACCCCTTGGCAGTTGGAACTGGATACCGGCATCTGGGTTCGTATAAACCTCGCCTTGTACCGCCGCCATGCTTGTGCTGCTATTGATTGAACCTGCCGCGATCAGTGCCGACACCGTCAGCGCCAGCGCCAAAATGATCGTGATTCTCTTCATCTGGTAATCTCCTTGTCTTGATATGAAAAACCGCGAGCCGAAGCTGCGAAAAAAGTCCGTAAGAATGCCCGACGCATAACAGGCAATCGCAGACGCGCCGCGTACTGCAGGCGACGAAAGCAGGTATTGCGCATTAACCGATTGAGCGAACTTGGTAGGTATAAAAAGAAAGATTGCCGAAGACTTCTTGACTATCGTAGTCGCCATCGAAAGTTGACAGTTAGAAAGCGACTAGCGGCAGGTCAAGCTGGACCAGCTCGTATGCAGCTCGTCGGGTCGCCGATAATTCGCGGAAATCCTAAGTCAACTCTCGGATCAAGTCAATCAATAAATTAGCGGCACTAACTAGTGGTCAACGTAGCTACTTATCTTGAAATCACGGCCATTGGTCACCATCGTGATAGTGCCGTGCTCTCCGGTAGTCATCACCTGCGCGCCGCTGGTTCGCCATCGCTCTACAACTTCCTTATGCGGATGACCGAAGATCGAAGTGCGTCCCACCGAGATGATAGCGAATGATGGTCGCGCCGCATCAACAAACGATTGAATTGAAGAGGTGCGACTGCCGTGATGGGCCACTTTGATGATGTCGGCGTGTAGATCAACGCCGGACCTTAATAACGCTGCTTCAGTCTCGTTCTCGACATCCGCCATCAACAGAAAGGCTTTGTCGCCGTATCGAACGCGCAGCACGAGTCCGTCGTTGTTCCGATAACTCGCGGTTGCATCGTTCGAGGCCGGTGGCCACAACACATCGATTGCCACGTCTCCTAACCGCAGCACATCACTCTCGCCAACTTTTTGTATTGGAATACCAGCGACGTTCATTGTGGAGGCGAAGCGCGCGTACTCCGGATCATCTGCCGGCGAGCGCGCGACGATCGCGCTCCGAATTTTGAAGTTGCGCGCGACGTCGTTCAGGCCGTCGATGTGATCCGCATCGGCATGCGTCGGCAGAACATAATCGACGCGATCCAATCCCCGCAACCAAACGTATTCAGACACCACGCGCTCACCAATGCTGGCCGTATCTCGCTGAAACTCAGGCTCGACATCGTCCTCGGTTCGGTTCCAATCAATGTTCGGACGACCGCCGCCATCAATCAGCAGCGTTGTTCCATTGGGCATCGTCAAGAGCGCGCTGTCGCCTTGCCCAACATCGAGAAAATCAATATGGAGATTGCCATCGGCGCGCACGGCGCTATACGGATGAAACACGATGATGGCGAGTAGAAAAACGAAGACGGCCGCAGCGGCGGTCATGCGACTTCGCCAGACTCTGTTGCTTATTCCCAATATCTGCGCCGGCCGTAGAGGATTCCAGCGAGACATCCCAATAACCAAAGCCGCGAGCGCAACGAAATACAGAACATAAATCGCGGCCAACCATCCGCGGTAGTGCGGCAAACGCAGCGCGGCAACTCCGAGTCGTTCGAATGGATCGACGGCGTGAACCATCAGCCATTCCAATTTCTCCGCCAGCCACACGAACGGCGCGGATGCCATCGAACTGATTTGCGCGATGATGACAGCCAACAATGCGAGCAACCCAATCACCGCCATTAGTAAGCCGACGAAAATATTCAGGAGCAGCGACGCGAACGAGATCCGATGAAAATAAATAATCAAGGCGGGCAGCATGCCGAGTTGCACGCTTGCCGAGACTACGATCGCGCTGGCGGCAAAGCGAAGAAACCTTTGCAGGTGAAGGCGTTCTAATAATTCCGCCGACCGCGTTTTGAACAGCCGACAATGAATGTTCGACTGTGCCATCTCTTTCCGCCAGGTTTGCTCGCTCCAGAACAGAGCTTCCGAGAGTTTTCTGAACCGGGAAGTACAAACTGGGGGATATGGAGTCTCGTGCGTTGGACGCCATGAACCAACCGCTTGCATCCTGGTGATGATCGGCACGGCGATCGTAACGATGGAAATCACTGACAGAAAGGTCAGTTGGAATGATGGATCAAAAAGGTCGCTCGGCCGCCAAACCAATAACGTAAGCGCCGCGCCCGCGATGATGTTCAGGGAATTGGCTCGCCGCCAAACCAGCGGCGCAAAGATTCCCAAACTGAAAACCAACGCCGCGCGCATCACCGGCGTTTGGGCTCCTACCATGAGGGCATACGCAAAGAGAAACGTGACGGCACAAGCAAACTGAATGACTCGATTCCGAGTAATGCGTCGCATCAGCAGGAAAACGATTCCGGCGATGAAACTGATGTGCAGGCCCGCGATCACGAGCACATGAAACGTGCCGCCTGCGCGAAATCGATCAGCAACCGAACGCGAAACTTTGTAGCGATTGCCGAGCAGAACTGCGTCCAGCACTCCAGCAGTTTCCGGAGAGAAGCGCGCATCGAATTGTTTCTCCAAATGTTCGCGCCACTCATACAGCCACGCCAGTGGTAGAAACACTGCCGCGTCACCCAATCGCTCAACGAGCAGCGGGCTCTTGATCACTCCGGTCGCATCAAATCCTTTTCGATCGAGATACTCGGTAAGTGGCATGACGCCCGGATTGCGATAGTCCTCGTCGCGATCGAGTGTCGTCATCACTCGAATGCGCGCGCCGTGACGCAGTTCCAGGTTGTCATACGCGTTACGAAGTTCTTGATTCGCAATGTGCGCGAGCAGTCGAACATTGCCTGACGCCTGCCGCTCAACCTGACGAATCCGAATGCTTTTCGATTTCACATTCAAATAGAAGCCATCGGGTGATGATTCGGGTGCTCCATCAACCACCGCAGTTAGTTCGACCGGCTCACCGGGCGCGAGCGCGCGGTCATCGAACATCCGCTTGATGCGACTCGGTTCGGGCCGGCGATTCTCGATGAGTGCAAGTGAGAAGCCGCTCGCGAAAAAGGTAAGAACAACCAGCACTGCAGCGATTGTCTGTCGCTGGCGACGAAAGCACGCGACTGAAACAACGAGCAGAAGCCCGACGCCGATTGCGGACGCGATCTGCACGCGAGTCGAATCTGGTGTTATCCAATGGCCAAGGAGTATTCCGCCGACAAACGACACCGCGAGAAGGAGAAGCGGTGCGTTTGCGAGGCGCAATCGTGGGAGTTCGGCCATTGAAATTTGCTGCCCGCTGAGATGGACAACGGTTTCCACGTGATGAGTCTGCGGGAACATATCAAAAGCGACAATAGAGTCAAGAGAATATCCGCCGGCGATCAGTTTCTTGAGGTCGCGCGCCAACGTCGCTGGATCGCAGGAGACGTAGCAGATACGATTTGGTTTCAGTTTGAGGATGCCAGAGATGACACGCGACTCAGCACCGGTGCGCGGTGGATCGAGCAGAAGGAAATCGAGCGCAGCACACCGCGGGTTCTGTTCGTTCCACGCCAGCCAATTCCCCACGTCTGACCTTTCAATTTCGGCATTATCCAAACCCGCATTCGCGAGATTCTTACGAGCGAATTCAGTCGCATCGGCATCATCTTCAACTCCAATCACAGCCTTGAGTCTCCGCGCCAGCGGCACTGTGAACAGGCCCACGCCACAATAGAGTTCGATGGCTGAGTCGCCGCGCTGTTTACCAATCGCTACATCGATTAGTTGCGGCAACAAGTCAACGTTCGTCTGAAAAAAGCTTTCGGCACCCATGCGATAAGTCTCGCTGGCGATCATGCGCGTGACTTCAGCACTCTCTTCCGCACGCGACGATGTGGAGTTCTTTTGGGCGGGCCCCCGTTGAGAGCGACGCCGTCTTTCGAATCCGGGTGCGACGATCGCGCCGTGATCGCCGGCGAACGCACGAAAGTACTTTGCCTCGCGCGGTAGCAAGTCTTCGAACATTTCTGAGCGAAGCTCTTCAAGCGTCTGCTGCAACTCAGGCACGAGCACGGCGCACTCGACGACATCACAGACCCGGCGCGACGCCGCTTCGAA